>JAUWZP010000082.1 GCA_030615265.1 Candidatus Bathyarchaeota archaeon | reverse complement strand
CGAATAATAAAAAAGTGAAAAACGTTATAAACTTGTTGAGGTACGTTGCTTGTCAATCAACTATCTTTTGGATGTTGCGGTTTCTGAAAAAGAACAAGCTATAAAGCTGACTTTTTTCAACTCGTCCGAAAATAAATGGATAGAAGTATTGGACACTAATTATCACCCCTATTTTTTCATCCCTCATCCGATAACTAGAGAAGATTCAGCAGTCATCCAAGAATTAGGAGTTAGGACTAGAGTAGAGGATAAAACGGATCTTTTCACAGGTCAAAATGTGAAACTAACGAGGATAGAACTTGAAGATTTCTCTAATCCTTTATTGGTTTCAAGAAAGTTCAGCAAGTCATGGGAAAACGAAGTGTCTACAGTTTCAAGTTACATGTACGATAATGGGTTAACTTTTGGAGCTCAATATAACGTTCAAGGCAAAGAATTTACTCCTGTTTTAGATTTTTCAGAAAAAGACTTTAAGACTTTTGAAGAAGCATTTTCGGAAGTAAAGAAAACAGACCTTAAAAAATATGACCTTTCAGAAAGGTTATTTATCCTTTGTTCTCAGCCTGTTCCTAAAATTTCTCTTGAAAGATTTGGAATTAGGAAAAAGATTGATCCAGAACAATTCTACTTGATGTTCATGCTCGCAAGACTAGCAAACTTGCCCGTCCCAAAGACTTGCCATAATCGACAAGTCAGCACATGGATAAAATCAATTCTTCACAATTACTTAAGAAAGAAAAACATTCTAATTCCAACATCCAAAGAGCTAAGAAAAGGCGAAACAAAACATTCAGTCAAAGGAGCACTTACATTAACTCCTGAATCCGGAGTGCACTTCAACACAGTGGTTGTCGATTTTGATAGCCTGTATCCAAGCCTCATTGATTCTTACAACCTCTCTTATGAAACAATAGACTGCCCTCACAACGAATGCCAAAACAACAAGGTACCAGAACTTGAACACCATGTATGCACTAAACGAAGAGGAGTATATTCTATACTAATCGGCTCTTTAAAGGACCTAAGGATTCATTGGTTTAAACCCCGATCTAAAGACAAAAATCTAAACGCAGAAGAGCGGAGACTTGCTGAAGCTACTTCTAAACTTCTCAAACTGATCTTGGTCTCAAGTTATGGAGTAACCGTGAGAATACACGGTTTATCCCGACCCTCTTTAGCTGAATCAATTACAGCTTATGGTCGCTACAGTTTGAGAACTGCATACAAAATTGCAGAAGAGGAAGGGCTTCATCCCGTTTACGGAGACACCGACTCACTTTTTCTAGAAGGCCCAAGCGAAGAAGAAGTTGAATGGTTAATTAAAACTGTAAAGGATCGTCTAAAGCTAGATCTTTCTGTTGAAGAAAGGTACAATTTGTGTGTTCTTCCCCGAGCTGCAAAAGCCTATTTTGGAATCAGGAGAGATGGAACCGTTGATATCAAAGGGTTAACTGCCATCAAATCTAATTCTCCAGATTTTGTGTACAATGTCTTCAATGACTGTATTCAGGAGTTGACAAGCGTAAGGAATTATTCGGAATTCATTAAGGCTACAGTTAAAATAAGAAGAATTGTGCGGAATGCCATAAGAGAGTTTAAGGCTGAAAAAGTTCCGATAAAAGATTTGGAATACAATGTTGTAATTCATGAGGATCCAGAAGAAATAATGAAGGGTAAGGTTCTTCATCAGCGTAACTATACATTTCGGTTGTATCCTCATTTTCTGCGTTATCCTGCATGCATGGTATTGGCCTAAGCCAGAAAACATATAACAATGCTAAAGAAGCAACGCATGCATCAGTACTATACTATTCCCAAAACCTATCTCATGTAGCTGTTTCTACGTAAAAAACTTTCGACTTCACTTACCTTCCAATTGATATGTCCCGAAGGGCAACAAAGCCTTTTCTCAAAGCTCGTCGGCGTAGGCTGATTTGATTCCTTTTCTTTAAGGAAAAGTTTATTGTCACTTGCCTCTACTTCGCATTTTGGACATCTCAAGGGCACGTCTTTCCGGCGCTTGTCAGTCAACAAAACCCGTATTCGCGGCGGGTTATGATTCAAATCGAACATAAGACTTTCACCAGGGTCAAATATGCCTGTTGCTTCGTCACGGAAACCTTCACCGTGATCTGTATAATCGAGTGTAGGCTGTTTATTCTCACTCATGTACACGTCTTTTTTGGTTCCGACAACCTCAAGGTTTTTCATTATCACACATGAGATGCTGAAAGCAATCATGTGATAAAAAGTGTATTTCTCTTGTATGTTGTGATGTTGAGTTTCAAATTTTTTCCATTGCCAAAAAAATTGGCTTACAGGAGTGTAAACATGAAGACGAGGTCTTCCGCCTTTCTTTTTTTCGTTCATATCTTATCCACTTGTAAAAATAACTTTACCTAGTAAAAAGGTTTACACACTGCATGCATACCGTGAACTTCTAACACCTGCTGTTTTTGCGCCAACCCTCTAATGTGCCCGCTGAGCGTAACCACATTTAAGGTATTGTTTCTGGGGTAAGCATCCACTGAATAGTCCAGCGACGCTGTTGATCCCGCTCAAGACAAACAATGCAACCCATTCTAAATGCTATCACTTCTGAGTTTTCGTTGCCAGCAAGCAAAGAGGAAGCCAGCTTGCCCAGATGTGGCAGGTGACCTACTAACATAATGTCTTCTGAGGCTTCGACTAAGCGTTTTTTCCAGATTTCTGTATCAGCCAAGGGTTCCAAGTTCTCATCAGTCATCACGCCTTTTAGGGGACTTAGAAACTCAGCCAGAACCTCTGCTGTCTGCTTTGCACGCAGCTTACCGCTATGGACGATCTGTTCAACTTTGATGCGTAGATGTTCCTTGGCATATCTCGCCGTCTTCCTGATGTCTTCCCATCCTCTGTCAGAGAGGGACCTTGTTAGATCTTCCTCTTTACGCTTAGACTCAGCATGCTGAACAAAATACAGCTTCATAAACATCACAGAATCAGTCTATTAAAAGCCAGCTAATTAGGTTTACGTGCGTCACCGGATTAGAGCGAATCAAACGATAGTGGAGATATCCCCCGAAAACCCAACTTAAAATTGGCTATTCGTAAATTGATATACGAATATCAATTAGTGAAATCGCATTTAAATCTTATGCTCTAAACCCCGCGGTTTAGGGCTAAATTTTAACCCACACACACACAATCTTGTTTATGCGAGTTGTTGTTGCTAAGTGATATTCTTTATTAGGTCGGATGCAAGTCTCTTTGCTACTGCATGAGCCATTCTATTTACTAGGTAGCTAAAGTGATCAGATACATGAGTGATTTAACAAAGAACGAGTCGAATTCGAAAATCATATGTGTCTCACATCACAAAGATGTGGATGGCTGCATTAGTGCTGCCCTCATAAAGCATGCTACAAAGTCGCAATTTCTACTGGCAAACTACGGCAACATAAATGAGTGTCTAAGAAGAATCTATGACACTTTCGATATAGTCTACATATGCGATTTAGGGATAAATGAGACAACCGTCAAGGAATTTAAAAGGATACGTCAATTCGCGGAGCTAACTTATATTGATCATCACCCCCTTGATGCTTCAGTCTTGAAGTCTATTCAAAAGATGGGCGTAAAAGTGGTGCACAGTCAACTGGACTGCACAGGCGTTCTGACTCATAACCTGTTTAAAGCAGATCTTCCACGTGAAGCAGGACTATTAGCATCTTATGCAGCAGTATCTGATAGGTTGGAGAATGGCTCCCTAGCAAAGAAGGTGCTCAGCAGATACGATAGAGACTTCATCCTATTTGAGACCATGCTGCTTTCATATGCTCTTGAGAAGGCGGATACGGACTACAAGAAGAAGCTGGTTCCGAAATTATCCAAACTCGAATACCCCCATCAGATACCCGGTATCATCAAGCTGGCACTTGAGCAAGTTGAAAGAATAGCAACACTAAGGAGAGAATTACCACTAAGAAGTCAAAGAATCGGAAATCTCTGCTACGCAGACGCTAAAGGAGACTCTTCTGGAACAATAGCAAATCTTCTCATAGACGTCTGTGATGCGGAGATAGGAATCGGCTATGATACGAATGAACAAAAACAAATAACAGATTTATCAATAAGAGGCGCGGCTACCTCAAGAATAAATTTAGGAAAGAAAGTGTCTAAACTGGCCAAGAGATTTGGGGGTACTGGTGGTGGCCACAAAAAAGCAAGTGGCGCAAGAATACCGACATCAAAGCTCATGGAATTCATGCATGCACTCAGCAATAAAAGCAGATAAAACAGGGAGCCCAGAACTAGACCGAGTCTAAGCAGAGCTAGCTAAGTCTATGGTAAAGTAGCTGACAGATTATCACGAGTCATGCATGTGCATCATTCTCTTTCTGCTATGTGTGTGTGGGCTTAAATTTTAACCCAAACCCAAACCCAAAACAATAATAATTTAGATGCATGCAAAAAAGAAAAAACGGGAAAATTAGAGGGTAACGACGAACATAAGACGCTCAACCAGTTCCTTATAGCGGTTCCGAATCGTAACCTCAGTTACCTGAGCTATCTCAGCTATCTCCCTCTGGGTTTTCCGTTCACCAGTGAGCACGGATGCAATGTAGCTGGCGGCTGCAGCCATGCCTGTAGGTCCTCTACCAGACATGAGTCTAAGTTCTTTTGCGGTGCTGAGGATTTTATGGGCAATTTCCTCCACCAGTCCCTGCATGTCGAGTTGATTGGAGAACTTAGTGACGTATTGACCAGGTCTTGTAGGTGGAATGAAATAGTCAAGCTCCTTAACGAGGAATCGATAGCTGCGTCCCACCTCTTTCTTCTTGATGTTAGAGGCCTGAGCTATCTCCTCAAGGGTTCTTGCAAGTTTACACTGTCGACAAGCCACGTATATAGCGGCAGCTGTGACACCTTGGATAGACCTTCCTCGAATTAGACGCTGCTTAACGGCTCTCCGATAAATGATGGAAGCGGTCTCAAGAATGTTTTTAGGAAGGTTAAGCCTGTTGGCTATCTTAGAGATTTCGGACAGCGCAAAGGCAAGGTTTCGTTCAGTAGCATCGGAAACTCTGATGCGCCGCTGCCACTTCCTGAGTCTATAAATCTGAGCTTTTTGACCGGGACTGAGTCTCTTGCCGTATATGTCGCGGTCATGCCAGTCAATCATTGTGGAAAGCCCTTTGTCGTGAATGGTGAAGGTGAGAGGAGCGCCAACACGAGTCCGTTTGGCCCGCTGTTCACTGTCGAACGCACGCCACTCAGGCCCTCGATCTGCAAGCTTGGCGGCGACGACAAAACCGCAACTCATACACACGATTTCGGCGCACTCATAGTCTTGCATGAGTCGGTCGCTACCGCATTCTGGGCACTGTTGAACCTTTGTGGGCTGTGGGAGGGAAGATTCTCGGCTCATCTTCTTTTCCTTCTTCTCTTCATTTTTGGGGAGGAGGGGATGACGTAAAGAACGTGATTGACGAGATGATGTGTTTTCTCTGAGTTAGGTTTTACTGCCACGTAGGGTGAGGAGGTGGGTCCAAACACATCGAAAACGGTTCCCACAGACTTAAGGTGTTCGTTTACAACTTTATCGCCGATTCGCGGTGTGTTTTCCACTTTAAGAATCAAGTTTTTATTAAAACCTATGTGTAGCACACAACCTATTCTCTGCAATCTTTCCCCTCGCAAAAGCCAATGTTTTGGACTGCCCGCTTCATTTAAATCTTTCCAATGACTTGGAAAAGCTAATTCTCTGTGCGCTCACCTTGTTAAGAAAATTCGAATGCATGAATGCGTTGATGTTGGGGAAAGGCAAGAAATCCTAGAAGGCAATTTGAATAGTCACATGCT
Source organism: Candidatus Bathyarchaeota archaeon (assembly GCA_030615265.1). Classification (GTDB taxonomy): domain Archaea; phylum Thermoproteota; class Bathyarchaeia; order Bathyarchaeales; family Bathyarchaeaceae. The sequence goes on along the minus strand of JAUWZP010000082.1, from coordinate 1,038 downwards.
TTCTTCTGTTCTGTAGTTGTTTAAACTCTTAGCCCTGCATGCATGCAAGCCTTAGAAATCAGCCGGAAAATCGGAGCTAAGAAATGGATAGAGAAGATAATAGCGAAAAAGAAACTACTCACAGCCTAAAATTGCAAGCATATGAATCAGGAAAAAGTGAATTGTTACACTTTTGTTACAGTTTTTGTTACAGTTTCCCAGCATTTCATGTTAAGGTAACTAAAGCGCGCGCATTGCGAGGGGTAACTTTTCGTGTATTTTTTACCCCTCGTAGTATAATTGATGAGGGGTAAGTTTTCTTTGATTTCTTACCCCTCACTCTACTAAAGTGTATACTCGATTTCGACTACACATAGTCTGTATTCTCTATTGGTACCTTCCTTTCCTTATATTAGATAGTACCTAAATCCAGTATACAGGTTACAGGTCGTCCGTTAGCCGTCGTCCGTCGTTTCGTCCGTTCCCGTCGTTTGGTCGTCGTTGGTCGTTCCGTCGTCCGTCGTCGTCGTCCCTTGTTGGTTGGTTGGGTTAAATTTTAACCCTCCTCTCTCTCCTATTTAGACACAATAGTATGCATGCATGCATCTAGTTTTTTTATATTCAACTCTTTTCATTTATGGAATCTTTTTCATCAGATTTTTCCTCACCAGCAGTTTCTTCATCTTTTTCTTCTAGTACTTGCTTTTCAATGATTTCTTCTTTTTTCTTTTCTTGTCTCTCTTTTTGAGCTTCTAATGCTTTTTTCTGTTTTTCAAGAGTTTCTTCTTTTATATCTGAGCTTACAGCTTTTTGATTACACCGTTTGCAAAGACCAGCATAATTAAGAAACTTTTCTGATTTACAAAGTTTGCATTTTCCATAAGTTTTTCCCACGATATCACCTTTTCAATTTTGTTATATAAATTAATTAACCAATATATTTTGTGTGTGTGGGGTTAAAATTTAACCTTTTTCTTCTTCTCACTTTAACTCTTACTTACTTATCTTCTTCCTACCACTACACAACACAATAACATAAACGATAAACTATAACTCTCA
>JAUWZP010000101.1 GCA_030615265.1 Candidatus Bathyarchaeota archaeon | reverse complement strand
GTGCAGCTCACCGACATTGAAAGCGAAAACGCAGTCATAAAAGTTCCAAGTGTTGAGTTGATGGGGCAAAACGTAGTTACCGCCACATCTAAAAACAGCACAAATTACGCTGACTATACTGGAGCCGTGGCCTACAATGAGAGCTACGTCAAAAAAGACGCTGCAACACTTGACCGAGTAACCGATTGGACTTGGAGCTTAGAGAACCATTTGAAACGTGTGCCTGTTATCCGCAGCACGAACGGAGAGCTTCTGAAGTATCTACAAGAGCGCCACAGAGACCTTTACGGCGAATTAACCTTCGAGTTTGAAAGCAAGGAAGAACACGACGAGGTTCTCGCTGACACAGAATTTAGCTTGGAGTTTGGGCTTGGCGGCACAAACAAGGCGGTTTTCAGCAACTGTAAATGGCAAAATGTCAAAAACGTGTTGAGAATCGAGGACTTAGTAGCTGTCAAAGCTGCTTTTGTGGCTAAAACTGTGGCTATCAGCTGAGGTGTTTAACATGCGAAAGGAAACGGTTGATATAGACGAACGGTTTGGCACGGATTACACCGGCAAATACGTTTTTCAAGAGATAACATGGGCTAAGCGCAGCCGCATAATCCAAAAACACACAAAGTATCATCCGATAACAGGCCAAGTAAGGAACAGTGACTACATAGCGATTCAAGCAGAAACCATAATGGCGAGCCTTAAGGAGCAGCCAGAAGACAAGCCTATAACCCTTGAGAAGTTGCTCAGCGAGGAAGATGGCGTTCCCATAGGCTTAGGCGAATTATTCTCTCAAATCGTCAATAGACTCTGCGGCGTCACAATTGAGGAAACGCGTTTTTTATCGGAGCCATCAGAAGAGGAAAACCTCACCCAGCAATCACTGACTTCAGGCTCTGCAAAGAATTTGGATGGACACCAAGCGCGATTGGAAAAGAATCAGCTAAAACAATCCAAGAGTTCATCGTGATTTTGAACGAGTTAGATAGACAGACGGAGGAAGAGCGTAAAAAGCTGGAGAAAGAGGCGAAATGGCGTGGGCGTTAATGTCAGCATCGAGATTGAGGGCATTGAAGAGTTCAAGGCAGCCATGGCTAAACTTGATTCAGGAATGCAAAGACACGTTTTCAGACAGTTCGTCAACTGGGCGGAAGATGTCAAAGCCTTAGCCAAAAGGTATGTTCCTGTCCGAACCGGCTATCTGCGCAGTACAATATTTGCTGTAGTCAGCGGATGGGTTGCGCGGATTGGAGCTGAAGCCACATATGCTATGTATGTTGAGTTTGGCACACGTTACATGCGAGCTCAGCCGTATCTTTACCCAGCTATTCGAACATATTTGCGGAGTCTTGAAGCCATAATTTCTGAAGGAATTGAAGCCGCGAAACAGGAGGTTGGATTATGAGTTTCAGAAACATAGTTGTCACTGTTACTGCGGTTAACCGAGCAAGCGCCCAGTTCAGCCGCATACAAACCGATGCAGAAGCCTTGTCAGCACGAATAAAGAGTCTCGGTGCTGCTTTTGCGGGTTTAGGCGCCACTGGTGTAGCTATTGGAAGTATTGCGCGTCAAATGGGATTATTAAACAATGAACAAGCTAAGGTTTTCAATTCTGCCATGGCAGTGGTCTCGGTCATGGGGATGTTCATGCGAACAAGTTGGGGTGTAGCTGTTGCTCAGAAAATCTATGCGGCTGCAACTTGGATAGCGACTGTAGCTCAAAACGCCTTAAACATAAGCTATGCGACTTTCCTGGCTTTAACCGGGGTAGGTATTGCCGTGATTATTGCTGCTGCCGCAGCCATGTGGTATTTTGCCTCTCAAATGAACTCTGCAACTGCAAGTGTCAAGGACTTTAACTCTGCTGCTTCTGAAACGCCTGGAGCTGGCAGGTCAATTAGACGTGCTGGCGAAGAAGAGCTGTACCGTAGGGGTGTGGAATATTGAGCCTAGACTTGCCCGTCTGCGCTCTTGTTTTCGGTTCTGTCGCGCCTCCTCAAACTGACGTTTTAGACCTGAAAGTGCATCTGGGCGCAACCAAAGAAGTCTCCAGTTTCAATTGTTTACTGCAGAATTTTAATAAGAAATACAGTCCTGGCGGAACCTATCCCATCAATGTAGGCGATGATGGAAGCGTAAGCATTGGGAGAGGCGCCAGCAACACATTAATCGCAACAATAACAGTTGAGGAAATCCGAGCTATATCAAACGCTTTACAAGAAAACTACATGCGGGTTCTGGGACGCTGCTGGGGAGAGCGTCTCTTTAGAAGAGTAGTCACAAAAACCTACGAGAACCAGAAAGGCGAGGCGATTGTCAAAGACGTCATTGACTACTATGTTGGCTTAAGCCATGTCCGCAATTCAACCGAGCTGATAGAAGACACAGATACCACATACACGCTTTTAGAATATGAAAGGACGCCAGTCTTCGACATTCTTAAATACATTGCTGGCAGCGCAGACAAGGCTGGTGTCATCGGATTCGACTTTCGCGTGGCGCCAGATGGCAAATTTGAGTTTTTCGCGAGGAACAGTAAAACATCGTCTGTAAGCCTTTCTGAGCGTCTCGAAGTCAGCGAATATCGTAAAAGCATTTTCCGAAAAAGGGATAAAATCTTTGTTTATGGTGCAGCTGAAAAAAAGTACCCGAGCGACGGAGACGCATGGACGGAAACCTTGGACATTGACGCCACGCCACCTAACGACTGGCAAAGTGGAGGTGGCACGGGAAGCGTTTCTCTCGCCACTGATCGCGTAGCTGTTGGCACTTACAGCATAAAGCACACTACAAACACGGCAGACTATTACGGTAGATTGCGGTTAGTCATTCCATCTGGTTATCAGCCAAACCTTGCGACTTTTCCAAGCATTCAGTTTCAAATAAATCGTGAAGCGGCTTTCAGCAACATGGCAAACTTGATTCTTATGGATAACACTGGAAAATTTGCGACTCATTGGTATAATATTGCCCAAGATGATCAGTGGCTTTTAGTTAAATTGAATGCAGGACCAAAATATGAAAACGAATGGAACTCTGTAGATAGCGGTTTCAACTGGGAGATAATCAACGAGGTTCTATGGGATGTTCATTTTCCGGGAGCTGGAACAGGCAGCTTCTGGGTTGACAACTTATTCTTTAACCATGCCCGATGGTTTGGCACCTATGGAAGTGGAGGGCGAGAGCTTGCAGAGACAGATGAGGAGCTGCACAGCGACAATGAATGCTTACTGAGGGCTAAAGCTCTCTATGACTACCTAAGTGGCACAGCTGAGTACATTAAGGTTACAAGTGATGTTATCGACTATGGCACAACGCCAATTCTGGCAGGAGACCGCATTACGGTTACATTGCCAAACGAAAATGTTAATGGATATTACCGTGTTATCAGCGCAGAATATTATCTTAGAGCACGGGACCAAACGTTAGAAGTCACTTTGGAATTAGGAAAAGAACCCATGCTATTCGCTGACTATCTTTACGCGTTGAGAAGGAAAGCTGGAAGTCTGGCTCGATACAAAATCGGGAGAATCTAAGATGAGAGCCGAACAGTCTTATCGCAGTATTCTCGTGAGGAGAGACCTGCATGGGAAACTTAAGGCATTAGCCGCTTTTAACGATGTGAAAATTCAGGAGTTAGCCAGCGAAATCTTGGAGAAGGCTCTTCAGGACCAAAACAGCATCAAAATGATAATTAAACGTCTAAAAATCTAATTTTCACGTTATCACATAGAGACGATTTCTCCTTGAATCTTTAATGCAACTTGAAATGAAAGAATGGAATCCAAAATAACCTTCTACAAGTCATAAAAACTGAAGAAGAAGACATAAGTATAGAATTGGTATTGATTGGAAGACTTTTTCTCTTTCAACGATGCCAAGTAAAATTAAAGGGAGATGATTGAGGGAAATGTTTGTTAGATTAGTTTTTGGGAAGGTGCAAACCGATAAGATAGAAGAATTCAGAAGGTGGTACAAGAATGAAGATGTGCCTGCAGTGAAAAATCAAAAGGGACTCCGAATGTTACTTCTGCTTGAATCAGTTGATGTCCTTGGTGAAGCAGTTTCTCTGAGTATTTGGGACAGCAAGGAGGATGCTGAAGCTTTCGAGAAACGTGGTCCATATAAAGAGCTAGTAAAAAAGGCTATTCCTTTGTTAACCGAGGAACCCGTGCGGAAATCATATGATGTAACAGTTGTTCATCAGGCATAGGCATAACACAAATAGCTGGAGCAGGTGTAGTTCGAGTTTCCATCACTCTGTGTTCTACCACTTTCATGATAGCAACGTTACCAGCAGTCATAGTCTACAGAAGAATATGAATATCAAACAAGATGAAGTAAACATATAGTTTACTGTAGCTCTTCTATCTAAATCACAACAAGAATTGAGACTATGAGTCCTCTGAGACTATATTCGGGTATAATTTCACACAATTCTTAAATACAATTGAGCAAAATGATACATTGGAGAAGACCCTATGAATGTCTTATTGCTTCGTTCCACCCTCTCACTCTGAGGAACCATAGAAAGGCATGCATAGGGTTCATTTCCTGATAAATTCTGGCAGAACCGAAAAATTAATCTAAACTGAAAAGAAAACATTTGAGAGGTTACTGGATGTGAACCAACTGAAGCCTTTAGACTATAAGATTTTGTTTGAGTTAATGAAGAATGCTAGGGTGAGTGATAGAAAGATGGCTAAGATTCTCGGGGTGTCTCAAGCCACTGTTTCAAGAAGAAGAGCAAAGCTTGAAAAAGAAGCAATTGATGGATACACTGTTATCCCGAAATGGAAAAAACTTGGGTATGAATTATTTGCAATCACGTTTGTGAAGATTAAACAAGTTGCTGGGTCGAAAGAAAAGTATGAGGATGTTCGGAAGAGAGGAATAGAATGGTTAATGAGCCAACCTAACATCGTCATGTCTGGAGCATGTCGAGGAATGGGGACAGATTCTTTCAATTTGTCGTTTCACAAGAGCTATGCGGACTATGACGAGTTCATGCGTAACCTTAGACTTGAAATGGGAGATTTAATAGACAATGTTCAATCTGTTCTTGTGAATCTTAGTGGAAGTGAGCTTTTGAAGCCTCTCCATATGAAATATTTGACAAAAGCGAAATAAACACTAAATCCCTATTCTTTTCTCCTTAAATTAATAATTTAAGCCCCACACAAACCCAAACCTCGCCGAATTCCTTATGTGAAGC
>JAUWZP010000045.1 GCA_030615265.1 Candidatus Bathyarchaeota archaeon | reverse complement strand
GCGTTCTGAACTGTAACATTGAAATGTTGAATGCTTATTGACGAGTTAAAATGCGCCTCAACAGTTAATCCAACATAAGGCAGCGGAGCCTTAGTGGTAGGTCCGGAACCATCAGACACAAAAACAATAACTTTCATTATTTGACCAGTATAATTTGCCCAATTCCAAAATCCCCTAAAAGTTTCGGAACTTCCCACTTCTAATGAACGAAGCGAAACTTCTACATCATGTAGAATGCCATCTTCAGTCAAAACTACTATCTGATCAATATTTGCACTTGATGGAGAATAAGAGGGATTGAGGATTACAACATCAAAAAAGGTTGTGTCCTGAGCGGAAAAAGTAACATCTTCTATTGTTAAGTCAGCTTTTTTGGGAAGCTGGAACTCGGGTGAAGCGTAATAGCCCATAGTCCAAATATAGGACAGCGTAGCGCCAACAATGAAGACAAGCAGCAACAGGATGATAAGCATAAGCTTGGAGATTCCGCGTAAGCCTTGAAGTAGCCGCATTGTTTTCACCCTATAGTAAACTCTTATGAATCCCGTTTGAAGTATTCAAACTTTTCCCTTAAACAGGTTCATAAAAGAACTGCAGCGATGTAGTTCTAAGCTGGCGACAGTCCTCTAGCTCTTTCCGCTGCTTTGGAAACAGCTGAAATTATAGTGGCTCTCAAACCCCCTCTTTCCAGTTCGAGAAGACCCTCAACTGTTGTACCAGCAGGCGTGGCTACCTTATCTTTGAGCTTAACCGGATGTTCACCGGTTTCAACAACCATCTTTGCAGCACCAAGCGTTGTTTGAGCCGCGAGCGTTATGGACACATCTTTGGGCAAGCCGAGTCTCACGCCAGCATCTGCTAGAGCATCTATTATGAGGTATATGTAGGCTGGGCCGCTGCCAACTAGGCCGGTGGCGAGGTTCAAGTATTTCTCGTCTAGGCGCATGACTCTTCCGAGCAGACTTAGCATGTTGGTTACCGTGGCTAATTCTTCTTCGGTGATGTTTGAAGTGGGACAAAAAGTAACCATGGCTTCTCTGACGGAACATGCTATGTTGGGCATAACCCTAACAATCGGAACTTGCTCAGACAAGAATTTTCTCATAAACTCTAAGGTGACTCCAGCTGCTATTGAAACCAACACCTTTCCTCGCTTCAACAAAGGACCAATTTGCTCCAAAACCTTTCCAACGACGCTTGGCTTAACTGCTAATAAGACAATATCACCGAAATTCGCTGCCTTTTTGACATCACTGAGGCATTTTACTTTATAGGTTTGGTTAATGTATTGTCGGCGGCTTTCAACAACTTCAACGGCTTGAATGTCTCTGGAACTATACTCTCCAGATTTGAGGAGCCCAGCGATGATTGCCTCTCCCATCTTGCCTGCGCCGATAATTGCAACTTTAGGTTTGTTCAAACCCTTTCATCCTCCTTTTATTGGCTTGATTATTGCAGTTAAAGCAAATTAAGTCTTTCACTGCAAAAGGGTAGCGGCATGCTAAATGGGCTAGCTAGCGTTTAACGTTAGAAACTTTCCTGAACTATTTCGCGTGTGATGGATCGTCGAAAGGGTTTTAAACATCAAATGGAAATCAAAAGGTTCTATCGTGACTTGGACAGGTGATTGCAACATTGATTGCCAAGTTTGAATATGATTTGGGAACGGTTGATAAAGGGTACAACAACAGGACGCTTTACATCAATCTTACCGACAAGCGGATTATGAGCAACCCCGTCTCAAAAGAGATGAAGGACATATTCATTGGCGGTCGCGGGTTTAATCTTTGGCTGCTGTGGAATGCCATGCCAAAAGACCGCGTCATCAAATGGGATGATCCCGAGAATGAGATATGTATAGCATGTGGCCCTATGGGCGGTATTCCCATATATCCTGGGAGCGGAAAGAGCATCGTTGTAACGATTTCTCCCCTCACTGGATCAGTGATGGATTCCAATGTTGGTGGATACTTTGGGCCTTACTTGAAATTTTCTGGTTGGGATGCGCTGGAGATCCATGGAAAGGCAGAGTCTGATGTTGTCATCGTTATTGACGGGGACGAAGGAAAGGTATTTATTGAGAGCGCTGAGGGATTGCCCTCTGAGTCCTACTTGCTTGCCGCGTTTCTAACAGAAAAGTATGGCGGTGAGAATAAGAACTGCATTTCAGTAATCTCTTCTGGTCCTGGTGCAGAGCATACAAGGTTTGGATGCTTAAATTTCTCGTGGTATGACCCGGGACGTAAATTTGTAAGGTATAAACAGGCTGGAAGGGGTGGAACAGGCACTGTGTTTCGAGACAAGAAGATAAGGGCTATTGTAGTCAAGTATTCTGGACATGCTAGTCCGGAAGCCAATCACCCCGCAGATTTGGAGCTCGTTAAACAGGCAGGACGCGAATTTAGTAAAGAAATTGTAACCTTAGACTCAAAACAAAACGAGATGGCAGTTATAGGATCATCATACCTAGTTTCGATTATGAACGATTTTGACCTTCTTCCCGTGAACAATTTCAGATTTGGCAGCCATCCTGAAGGCCCAAAACTTAGCGGCGGAGATGTATACCGGAAAAAATTCGACCATGGCTATGACGGGTGCTGGATAGGATGTGCAATGGCGTGTAGCCACTGTGTTAAAGACTTTGAAATCAAGACAGGCCCGTACAAAGGTCAGAAGGTTTGGGTGGACGGCCCAGAATATGAAACCATCGCTGGCCTCGGCAGCAATTGCGGAATCTTCGACCCAGATCATGTGATTGAGGCTAACTTTTACTGTGACACGTACGGCTTGGATACGATTTCGGTTGGGACGGCAACAGCCTTCGCCATGGAATGCTATGAGATGGGATTAATTGACAAAGAAGCCACTGGTGGCCTTGAACTGAATTTTGGAAACACGCAAGCCGCAATGGAAATTATTCATCAAATGGCGAAAGGAGAAGGATTCGGCTGGGTTGTTGGCCAAGGGATTCGTAGCATGAAGAAACTTTTTGCAGAGAAGTATGGCGCCGACCCAAGGATTCTACTGGAGATTGGGATGGAAGCGAAGGGTTTAGAGTATTCTGAGTACGTCACCAAGGAATCATTGGCACAGCAGGGAGGATACGGACTTGCACTAAAAGGTCCGCAGCACGATGAAGCTTGGTTGATATTTTTAGATATGGTGCATAACTTGATGCCGACCTTTGAGCAGAAAGCTGAAGCCCTCTACTGGTTTCCGATGTTCCGCACCTGGTTCGGCTTAGTCGGCTTGTGTAAGCTTCCTTGGAATGATGTTACACCGCCAGGAAATGAGGAGACTCCTGATCCTGCTAAGTTCATTTCGCATGTGGAGAATTACGCAAGATGTTTCTATGGCGTAACAGGTCGAAAGGCTACACCAGACGATCTCGTTTTGATGAGTGAAAGAGTATACAATTTTCAACGCATCTTCAACTTGAGGATGGGGCTCGGTACCCGCGAACATGATGATGTGCCTTACCGCTCTGTTGGACCTGTAACAAAGGAGGAGTATGAAAGCCGTGCAGATCGGTACGACAAACAACTCAAGGAAAAAGTTGGTTACGATCCAGAGGGCAAGTCAACAGAGGAAAAGCTGGCGGTCTTAAAGGAGTATCGTCAATCTGAGTATGAAAAACTCAAGGATGCTGTATACAAAAGAAGAGGATGGAACTCCAACGGTGTCCCGACCCTACAAAAGATAAAGAAACTCGGAATAGACTTCCCTGATGTGGTCGAGCTAACAAAGAAAATTCAATAGCGCTGATTCTGTGCCAAATATTAAAAAAATAGCATGCGAGTGTACATAATCTACAAGACAGGCAGATTGAAAACTCGACAATCAGAGGGTCGATAATTATAAATTCAGTAGACTTGCCACTTTCTGATAGGAAATCGAATGATATTCAAAGATAAGAAAGATGACATAGCATTCAAATGCTTTAGCAGAGTTTTGAACCAAATAGTCAAGGCGCGCGCCGGTTAACTGCATAGATAACTTATTTTATCTTTTTTAAGGATCTTCACCAAGAAACATTGACAACATTTTTAGCCTAGAAAAACGAAGTGTCTTTGTTTGGCGGGTGAGTGGGGGCTCACCTCCACCCGTTCCGCCCTATAAACCCCGGAGTAGGAGGTGAAAAAGGAATGGATGCAAGAGATGTCAGTCTAACGGCAGTTTTTGCGAGTCTATACGCAATTATGGTTGTTGTTCAATCGTCTTTCTTCCGTCCTTCCGCTTATAGCCCTATTCAGCTTCGTGTTGCTGATTGCTTGATTCCTCTATCAATACTATTTGGGTGGCCAGTCGTTGCGGGAGTAACCATTGGCGGCTTTATGGCTAACATGTATTATATTGGCGACGTATATCCTTGGCTTGGAATCTACGATGTCGTACTCGGTCCAGTGGCAAACCTTATTGCAGCAAGCCTCATTTTTGCCCTTAGAAAGCAACGATTGTTAGCATGTATTACAGGAGCCTTTCCAATAGGGTTAATTGTTGGAGGCTACTTGTGGCTTCTGCCAGAATTCTTTCTGCGACCAGATATTTTCGGACTAAGCTTACCAATATGGGCGGCTGTAATCATAAGCATCACAATGAGCAGCTTGATTGCTCTCGCAGTAATCGGTTACATCCTAGTAAGAATCTTAGGCAGACCGGCAGTTATCCAACCATTAAAATCCCGAGGATTAAAAGTTGTCGAATAATCTAACGAGGCTTAACCTCTAACGAGCTACATGAAACGTTCCAGTTTTGTTAGTCCGATGATCTCCTCGAAGTCTAAGCCTAGCGCATCTAAGACCTGATCGAAAGTAGAACGCAAGTGGCCTACGTATTTTTCTATGTCTATTTCGCTTCCAGAAGCCAGCTGAACAGGTTTCACATGAGGGTCTTTCAGAACTTTGACGAAGCTTATCAGGTCGCCAGCCTTCGGTTTGTATCCTTTGCTTTTGAGGATTCTGGCAGCCTTCACATGTTGCGGAGTGGTTTTCTTATAATGTTCAGGAGCTTCTCCGAGAACTACATGAAATGCTAGGTCGTCTAGTTGTTGCCACTCGTGTTTTTTCAGTTTCAGATAGCGGTTTCGAACGATATCCGCAATTCGTTTTTTGGCGCCGTCAAATTCTGCGGGAGATTTCACTAGAGCTAGTTGCTCGTTCATCTCGTTGAAGGCTTTCTTAATGAAAACTGGGATATGCCTCTTCTTGCCTGTTAACCCTTTAACGTCTACGCTTCCATCAGCAGATACTCCAAGATAGTTCTTTTTTCTAGAGCTGAACAGCGCATAGCGGTATAGTTTGTCTACGGCAAGCTCCATCTTCAGCTCTTTTCCAGACCATTGCGCCAAAGAGTCTATCTGCTCCGGCGTTGGATTTTTGAGGAAAATGCTATCGGTGTCTCCATAAATAACCTGAATTCCTAGCTCTCGTGCCTTGTTACTTATCTGCGTTATGGAATGCCTTCCTATAGCAGCTGTAGCTTCCGCAACTGGAGGACAGTAGAGATCGAAGGTTGCAGCGCCAAACACGCCGTAGCTGGCGTTTAAGATGACTTTTAAAGCGCTTTGTATAACTTTGTACCAGCTTCGCATTTCTTTGGGCAGTGTTTTGTCTTTCGCCTTCGGCTTGTACCAGCTTACTCGCAGGTCTCTAAGAGATCCGATTAGGAGGCTTTCTAGGGCACGATATTTGGTGCAGACCCAATGAGGTGTATCGGGTATGGTGTTGCTTTTGCATTCAGGATGAGAACATCGAATTGTCTGGTAGCCTAAATTCCAAACCTTAATGAGAGAAGGGTACAGACTCGCGAAGTCCATGACGGCGACATTGAAATGCACGCCGGGGACCGGCTTAACCACAATTGCGCCTTTGTATTTCTTTCCTTTTATCACAGCCTTCGTGGCGGTTTTACCTTTAACGGCAAGTATGTCTGCGGTGTTTGGAATGAGCATGTTTCTGCGGCGATGTTCAAACTGGAGAAAGTTGCGTATCCAACGGGAAACACCTTGTCGGCTCACGTCTTCCATTGGCATGCGGCTTATTCTGGTTATGGCCAAGATGAGTTTCATAACGAGGTTGTCGTCGAAGGTTGTAAGCTTCAAGGTTATTTCAGAGTCTCGCATGCAGTATTGGGCAAGTTCACCATAAGAAAGCTCGTTAAACGGCTTGGTCAATTCCAGCTTGGCTAGTCCAATTATGGCTTTGCCAACTTCGTTCAAGGAGACATCGAGGTATTTTCGGCTGAAAGCGTAAACTTGAAGGGACCTGTTGAAGAAGAACTTGTAGAGGTCTATGTGCACCCCCGATTCAAGCAGACAGACTCTTCTCCTAACCTCGATAGGAATCTGACCCCGCCTTATTCCGAGGTTTTGCGCCCTGTGCGCCAAGTATCTGAAGTCGAAGTCGTCTCCATTGAAGGTGATAACGAAAGGATAATCCCGAAGCGCCTTGAAAACTTCCAGAATCAATCTCTCTTCAGAATCAAAATATTCAACGCTTACATCTGGTGGAAGCTTTTCAATTCCCTCTCTAACGCCAGCTCGCTTTAACAGTAAAGTTCTCTTTTTCCCATCAGACCCCCAAAGTGACACGCATATGACCTGATAGGCGGCTTCTCGCGGGTCGGGCACGCTGAAAGTTAGTTTGCCCTCAATTTCTAGAGGTGGAGTGAAAACTTCAATGTCCATGGCTACCCTTCTAAAGTTGGGAGCCGGATACTCTAACAGTCTCGCCCACGTTTCTATATTCCGCAAAGCTTCTTCAGGTTCACCTGGAAACAATGAGCAGATTTTGTCGACAATCTGTTCTGAGGACTCATCTCTAACAGGAATTAGATTGCCGTTTTCGATCTTGTAGAGCATGCCTGGCGCCAGTTGCCTGTCGTAAATGTAGCATTGATAATACCTGATAGCGGCTTCCCAAACTTTAGCCTCAGTTTCACCGCCGATTTTGGGATAGCCCTCAGGAATAATGTCACGTAAGCAGCCTCTTGGGCGACCTCCAATTGCCAATGGATCTTTCGTCACAACCTTTGTCAGAGTGACATTGCAGTCTTGGAGCGAATCGTATTTCTCTACTGGTTCAAAATGATCTAAGCCCGGATGCGACGTTACACGACCTATCTTTTCCAGTTCAATAGGCGATAGATTTGTGAGAAGATATGGCTTGTGCCCCGTGTTGTCGTACCAGAAATAGATCTTTTCCGATTTTGGCTCGTAAAGATTGATGCAGGCGGCTCTTTTCTCGCCGTTGTAGGTGGCAGAAACAAAATAGGAAGGCGGCAAATTCTTTGGAGTTTTAGATATAGGCTCGATTTCTTTCTTTCCTTCCTTCCTTGCAGTTCTTGTCAAAGATTCTGTTGACTCTTCATGAGCCGTTTCTGGCTTTTGAAAGTAGTCATCCAAGTGTTTCTTTGTCATGCGCTGTGTCCCACTTAATATCAATGGCTATGCCTAAAAATGTGTTGCCATAAGGGCAATAAAACGCAAGTAATATCTTCTCTCACTAATTATCTGTTCTACAAACTCGTGAAACATGCCAAGGAAGATTTTACATTGCTGCGTGAGGCTTGGACGCTCGCTATCGAAGCCCTGAGCTGGATAGAACTGCAACGTTTAGGCGAGCGGTTAGCCTTGGCAAAGGCAGCTAGGCAACTGAAAATTCAGGATTCCAAAGTTGTGGGCTTGGCACATAAACTTGTGTTTGAAACTCTTCGTCGACGAAACCTCCTCGATTTCATCATAGACCGAGCATTGGCGCCCCATACGCTTGGGGATCTTAAGCTTGGTCCTCAAGCTTTTCTCCGTCTCTACACCTATGAAACCAGGTTCGTCAGAAACGACTTTGCAAAGGCGGGAAGCATAGCTAGACTTGGGCGTTCAATCTTGGGCTGGCGCGAATTGAAGGATGTTGAGGAAGCGTTAGGACGTATCTTGAGTTTACAGTTTGACGACGTCTTGAAAAAGATTGGCGACCGAGAACGCATAGCATTGCAGACCTATAATCCTTTGTGGTTTGTGAAATACTGTTTTCGACTGTTAGGGAGAAGCGAGGCGCTCAAATTCTTGGAAAGCACAGCACAGCCGTCGCCTATCTATCTGAGGATAAACACGCTCAAAGCTTCAGAGGAAAACATTTTGAGAAGGCTGGAAAGCGAAGGAACACGAACAGAAAAGATTTCACAATCTACGTGTGCGTATAGACTGCTTGAAGCCAAAACGCCTTTGGTGAAAACACGAAGCTTCCGTGAAGGTCTCTTTTACATTCAAGATAAGGCGAGTTGTCTGGCAACTGAGATTGCAAATCCCGCGATTGGGCGGACTGTACTCGACGCTTGTGCAGCGCCTGGAGCTAAAACCGCTTATATGGCGCAGTTGATGCAGAACAAGGGCGAGATTTTTTCAATCGACTATTCAAAACGTAGAATGCACGTTTGGAAACGACAAATGAAACGAATGGGCGTTAAGATTGCAGTTCCAGTTATGGCAGATGTGCGCGATCCTTTGCCGCTTAGGTTGTCAGCTGACCTTGTGGTTCTGGACCCCCCATGTACAAGCACTGGAGCCTTCAGCAAAATGCCTTCAGCAAAATGGAGGTTAACGAAACGTTCAGGTTTACATATGGCGCAGATTCAGTGGAGGATGCTTCAACAATGTGCTGAACACGTAAAAGAGGGAGGATGTCTCGTATACTCCACATGCAGCGTGACTCTTGAAGAGAACGAGATGCTTATTGAAAAATTCTTAAAATGGCATCCCGAGTTTACGCTTGTGGAAACTCAGCCCAAAATCGGCTTGTCGGGGCTCCGTGGACAATCGGAATGTCAAAGGCTGTATCCTCACCTTCACAACTGCAACGGGTTCTTCATTGCCAAACTTTTGAAAACCGGATGAGGCAGATCTATTGCCTTTTCGTCTTCTCGATACTACTCAATGCTTCAAACAGTGTCTTTGCGGCTTGTATGGCTGTTGTGCCGTTGTCGTAGTTAGGCGCCACTTCTACCAAATCTAAGGCCGTAACTCGTTGGTCGCATAGCCCACATAGGAGATTTAGAAAAGTGTTAATGGTCAAGCCGTCGGGTTTGGGATTTTGAACCCCTGGTGCAAATGCTGGATCTAGTACGTCCATGTCGATAGTTAAGTAGGTTCTCTTGACATTAGCAAGCTGTTTTTTGATTGTTCTTAAGGTCTTTTCAACTCCATCGGTAAATATTTGATGATTGGTAATGAAATGGATGCCTGATTTTTTGGCATATTCGAGTTCTTCTCTGCAGACTGCTCGAGTGCCTATCTCTATGATTCGAATAGGACGTAATTGCTCATGGATTCTCCGCATGAAAGTGGTGTGAGAGGTGGTTACATCCAAGTATTCATTGCGAAGGTCCAAATGAGCATCAAAGCTTACTATGGCAGTGTTTTTGCCGACTGCACGCATAATGCCAAGTGTTATGGTGTGTTCTCCACCTATGAAAACTGTCAATTTTCTTGTTTCAAGTAGTTCTCTGGCTACCTTTTCCAATCGTTTCAGCGTCTCTTCAACTTCTCCCGCGACATGTAAGTCGCCTAGATCATGGATTTTTAAGTCTTCTATGTCCACGCCGCTTCGGAAACTGTAGGTCTCTATGTTCAGTGAAGCCTCTCGAATGGCAAGAGGCGCAAATCTCGCTCCTGTTCGATAAGTGCCTGTTGCATCGAAGGGTACGCCTAGGATTACGTAATCGGATTCTTCAAATGCCCGCTGATAGCCGCTGAAAACTGGAGAAGACGAAACTAAGAGTTCACGGTAGCTCATGATGTCTTTGTATTCGGGCTGTATACACTAAATGTTTTCGCTTGCTGCTTACGAAACAATTTTATTGTTTGAGTTGTTATAGCATTAGGCTTAAGAGGAATGAAGGGCATTGAGGTTTAAACTTAAACCCGAACATCCGGGCATGTTACTGGTTTCCCTTTTCTATGCTGTTGTCGGCGTGATTTTAGTGTCTATTCTGGTGCTTGCCAGCTTTCGCCTCTTTCATGTAGGAGTGCTGGCTGTTTTGAATTTAATCTTAGCTTATGGATTGTTTGAAAAGAAGAAGTGGTCTGTCAAGCTTTTAGCTGCTCTCTTCCTTCCTCAAGTTGTGTTTGGCGCCATTACCCTTTACTCCGTTATGGGGTGGACGCTTTCTCCAGTTTGGGAAACTACTGCTTTCAACCTATCGCTCATTGTTTACGTAATTCTCTGCTTTGTCTCACTGGTCTACGTCTTAGCGAAAAAGAAAGATTTCAAATAGAAATTGTCAACGCACGGGTTTCCATTCTTTTGTGACAACATCGCTTCTAAGAATGAAAAACAGCCAGTTCTTAAACCACAACATAAAGGTTCTAAACAGCCCCAGCTTTCTGATTCTACGCATCGACTCGTAAACAACTAAATCTTTTATGAAAACAAACTTGCCTAACATGCTGAGCCGATGGGTAAGGTCCGCATCTTCCATGCAGACGAGGCGTTCATTAAAACCGTGCACCTTTTCAAAATGTGCTTTTCTTACAGCGATAAACTCACCCCTTGAATGTTTGAGTTTAATAGGCGGCAAGCTTAGCACCAATCTTATCAAAGTATTGTAAAATTTGAAAAAGAGCAGTTCGCTAAATTTTGGTTTAACCGGATAGTTGTTGCAGGTTGCACCGATCACTGAGGGGGTCTTGAAAACTTGGGAAACATGTTTCAAAACGTCTTTTGTGACAAAAACGTCTGCGTCTAGGAATAACAGTATGTTTCCATGAGCTTTCTGAGCGCCGTAGTTTTTGGCTTTAGCTATGCCTCTTTCGTTAATCTTGTACAATTGAACATTTTCATGCTTCTTGACAACGTTCTCCAAGGTCTCGGTTTCCTCACTGACGGTTTCAACTAAGATAACTTCGATGTTGCCACCCAGCTTTTCAATGCTGCTTAATGTTTGACCGATGTATTTTGCCTCTTTGAAAGTTGGTATAATAACTGATATCTTGGTCATTGTTTTAACTCCCAGCAACAATCAGTGAAAAATGCGGAAAGCATTCATCTTACCTTCTCATAAGCCTGCCTTTCACTAACTCTGAAGCTCCTTAATGTTCCAATGAGCCATGTCGTATAAAGCTTTATTCTACCCCATTTCTGCAGTCTCCTCGGATGCTCTATTACACAATAGTCCAAGAGGAAAACGAATTTGCCAAATCTCATAGCTTTTCTTACAAGTTCCTGCTCCTCGGCGATCTGTATCTTCTGGTTGAACCCACCTATCTTCTCGAAAACGTCTTTTCTAATAAACATACAGTTGCCATGTGCTCCTCCAACGTGAAGGTAGACACCGATAAAAGTAGATAAGTTAACGAACTCGTAGACCAGCCTGTCTAAAACATTTCTGTTTGCTGGAATTTTCCGGCAGCTTCCCCCGACCAGCTTTTCGTTTTCCATTAGGTCGGCAATTCGTTGAAGCATGTTCGGCGACAGTACGGTATCTGCATCAGCAAATACGAGAACGTCACCATCTGCATGTTTGGCTCCTTGGTTGCGAGCATCAGAGACCGAGATGTCCTTTGATGAAACAATCTTATCAGCATATCTCTTCGCTACCCTAACGGTTTCATCTGAGCTTTCGCCGTCTTTGACAATTATTTCAAAATCGGTAAAGGTCTGTTTTCTTAACGAAGTTAGTATTCCACGGATATAGTTTACCTCATTGTAGGCAGGCACTATCACGGAAAGTTTTACCATTTTAGCACGCCTAGCTTATCTTTTCAAGTAAACCTTAACGCTTGTCTTCAATGCTGTAAAGATGTTTCTCGGGCTCCGAGACGGCAAACGAAACTTTGTCTTCACGTTGTCAATTGTTTCGCCGATGACTTCAATGTGTTTGATGTTGATTTCACCAACTCCCGCCTTATAGGTTTTCCACAACGGCTTTACTACATATGGATTGATTTCCATAATGTGACAGCAAACTGCGTCTACAGTTACTGGGTTCAAGCCTGATATGATTAAGCCTAATTGGACTGGACTGCCATTGATAGGTCCAAGGCCTTCCATTCCCACAATGCCATCAACAACGATTAAGTCTTGATGAAGAAGCCGATTAACATAAACTAAAACTTCTGCAAGACTCTTGTGAAGCTTAGATCTTTTCTTGTTTGCTAAAACTCCAAACATGTTTTTCATAGCCACTGAGATATACACAAGATCATTAGTCTTAAGTTTGGGAAGATTCACGATAAAATCAGCCTTCAACACAGTCTTGGGAACTTCAAGAACAAAACCTGCAACTTCATGTTCTTCAATATCGTCCTTGCTTAAATTAAGAAAATCCACATCACATTTCTTAACAATGTCCATTGTGCCAGTGTTTATCATCCGTTTCTCAGCGGTGCCAGAATGGCTATCAGACTCTACAACCATGACATTTTTGGTTCTACGTTTTACAAGGTTGAGTACAGCCTCCAGCACTCTTGGGTCGGTTATAGTCATGTTTTCAATGTTCTTCGGGTGGCAAACGTTGGGCTTAACCACCACTAAATCGTTTTTCTTTATTGTCAAGCCGCCAAGCATGTTGATGGACTTTTGAACGGTTTCTTCAACATCCTCTCCTGCTCGCAACACAACGACTCTTTCGGTTTCTGAAGCTGGCTTCTCGGCATCAAAATGGGTCATAACTTCACTCATGGCTCTGACAAGCTCAATGCCGTCGTCTACGCTTACTTGAGGCTCCTTTTCGTTTTCCACACAGTCAAAAAAGTGTAAATGTTCCAGTTGGTATGACGGATGCCTAAAACGCAGAACATCGAAGAATTGACGGACTCTTCGCCCCATATGTAAGGCTTTAACTTCGCCATTCCTAACCACCGATAAGTTGTAGGGTGTTCGCAACAGGTCCATTCTTATTTCACCATGCTCTCCAACCACATCTAACTTAAGCGTAGGTAAGAATCCAGCCCAACCAGCGGACATGTTTGCTTCAACGCCGTGAGCCAAACTGCCATCTACGTTTACGTCATTTATGACACCGCCTTTTGACCGTGGCTCAACACATGAAACCTTTTCCAGCGAACCGCCAAGTTCATGAAAAAGATAAAGCAGATGAGGCAGCTGGTCTTCTATAACTCCGCCTTTTGCTTGCACGCGGAATTTAGTTTTGGCTTTATAGAATCTTAAATTTGAAAATGCACGTCCACGAATTTTACTTATCTTTCCAATTTCGCCATTGTAAATCCGCTTCTGTGCTTCTGTGAAACATGGAGTGAAAATGAAGTTATGGGCTGGCATGAAAATGAGACTATGCTGGATTTCTTTTCGTTTCTTCTGCAAGGTTTTCTTAATTGTTAAAGCTTCTTCAATTGTAGTGGCTATGGGTTTCTCGCAGAGCACATGTTTTCCATGCCTCATAGAATCTAATGCGATTTGAAAGTGCTGCTCTGGTGGAGTGCAGATGACAACGGCGTCGATGTCTGCTTTTTCCAGCATGCCTCTATGGCTGGTGTAACTTTCGTCAACCCCAAATTTTTCCATGATTTCTGTTAGGTGATGCTGATGGATGTCGGTAACAGCCACAATTTCGCAGTCCTCAATCTTTTGAAGACAAGGCAGATGAACCAGTGTTGCGATTCTTCCACAGCCCACCACGCCCACGTTCATCTTCATCACTCCTTTGTTACGCTCTTAGTATAGGTTTGGCTTAAGCCGATGCACTATAACTTCTTCTCCGGCATCAATAAACTGTCTGCTTTCATGTATTTCTATGAAACCGTCGGCTTTAGAAAGCGTAGTTATGGCACCCGATAAACCTAGCGGAACAGGTGAAGCCACAAACTTGCCAGCTTCATTCTTTTCCAAGTGCACAGTTACAAAGGTTCGGCGCCCCCTAGCGACAAACATCCTTGTCGCAGTTACTGCTTTCACTGTTCTTGGTTTTTCCGCTGGACGCCTCGCCATGCGAGCGATAACGGGTCGCACAAGCAATTGAAAAATCATGAGAGCCGATGTAGGGTGGCCGGGCAAAGAGAACACGGGTTTTCCGTTAATCACTGCGACAGTGGTTGGCTTTCCAGGCTTTATTGCTATGCCGTAAACGATTACGCCGGGCTTGCCCAGTGTATTCAAGACTTTTGGGATAATGTCGGTTGGTCCTACGGAAACTCCGCCAGAAGTTATGACCATGTCTGCCATGCTTAACGCCTGCTTCAGGGTTGTTTCCATCTTTTGACTTTCATCCTCAACTATTCCCAGATTAACCGGCTCACCGCCACATTCAATCACCGCCGCACTCACAGCATGCGCGTTAATGTCATAGATTTTCCCCGCCGGCAAGGGCTCTCCAGGCTCAACAACTTCGGCGCCGGTTGAAAGAATGGTAACCTTGGGGCGTTTATACACTTTAACGTCGGTTACGCCTAGTGCTGCTAGAACTCCAATTTCGTAGGCTCCTAGTGTTTGCCCTTTTCGCAGGGCAGTTTCACCTTTATGAATGTCAGATCCTGCTTTCATCAAGTTCTCTCCTCTTGAAACAGAAGTGTGAATCAAGACCGTGTCTTCCTTTTGAACCGTGTCTTCGAACATAACAACCGCATCAGCGCCTTCCGGAAGAGGTGCGCCCGTCACTATTTCTGCTGTTGTGCCCTTTTCTATGGTCACCTTGGGTGGTTCTCCAACTCTTACATGTCCACAAAGTTTCAAAGCGGTGGCGCGGTTCTCATCGGCGCCAAATGTGTCTTCGGCTTTAACTGCGTAGCCGTCCATTGTTGAGCGGTTAAAGGGTGGAACATCTAATGGTGCCACTGCATCTTCTGCTAAAATTCGGTTGTAAGCGTGTTCAAGCGGGATATTTTCTTTTCCAACTGGTTTTGATGGGAAACTTGCAGCGATTATCTGCTTGGCTTCATCTAGAGATACAAGTTTCTTAAACAGACTAGGTGCCTCCAATTCTGTCAAATAGGTGCACAATCACGGTTTCTCCCTCTTCAAGTCCTTCTCTATCTTCCGGAATTACAACATAACCGTTTGCTTTGGTCATAGTGGAAAGCACACCGGAACCTTTTGTGCGTATAGGCTCGGCGAAAAACTCGCCTTCTTTCTGGAGAACGTAGACTCTAAGATAGACCCTGCGCCCCAAGGCAGAAGCCACCCTTCGAGTTAACTTAGCCTTAAGCATAGGTCTAGGCTCGTGTTCAATCCCCAAAAGTCTTAGAATCGTTGGGCGAACAAAAACCTCAAAGCCGAACAAAGATGCAACCGGATAGCCAGATAAAATGAAAACAGGCTTTCCTCGAACAATTGCCAACGCTGTGGGCATGGCTGGACGCATGGCTATTCCATGAACAATCACTCCGGGTTTTCCAAGTTTGCTCACAACTATAGATACAAGGTCGGCGTAGCCAACGCTTGTTCCACCAGTTGTTACGACGGCATCGGCTTGTCTTAGTCCGTCAGCTATTTTGCCGCTTATCTCGTTTAGGTTGTCTCTGGCAATGCCGAGGTTTACGGTTTCAGCGCCGAGTTGTCTGCACATTGCAGATAGAATCAGCTGGTTCACACTGACTACTTGACCCGGCTCGGGTTTTTGACCCAATTCGACAAGTTCGTTGCCTGTTGATAAAATGGCTACTTTAGGTTTTCTTGCTACATTGATGTGGGTTATTCCTAGTCCCGCAAGCAAGCCTAAATGTTGAGGTTGCAGTCGAACTCCGGCTTTTACAACAACCTCTTTTTTTCGGATGTCTTCACCTCTCTTAGAAACGTTTTCACCCGGAGTAACCGCCGCTAAAACTTCAATTTCACCGTTAACTTTCCTTGTGTGCTCCAACATGACAACAGCGTCGGCGCCCTCTGGCAGCATGCCTCCGGTCCAAACCTGACTAGCTTCGCCTTCATTCACAATCTCCTTTTCTGTCAGTTTAAGGAGTCTAGACTTAAACTGAGAAGCCTCAAAGGTGTCGCTGGCTCTTACAGCAAAGCCATCCATAGCCGAGCGGTCAAAAGACGGCAAATCACCTAGCGCCACAACATTTTCAGCCACAACTCGCTCCAACGCTTCAGATATTGGAACGCAATCAACTCCAAGCTTAGCTGGCTTAAGTTCCTTAAGAAACAGGCGCAGAGCATCGTCAACACCTGTAAGCTTCTCGAACCCTTTAAGCCTAGCCAACGGCATCACCAAATGCAAACAAGATGTTAAACGATTCCCAAATTTAAATGGTAGGAAACGTGAGGCATTTTAAGTGAGAATGCTTGTACATTAACTTTTGCGTGTTGCTTCTAACTCTCGGAGTATGTCTCGCATTTTCTGGGCATCTACATCGAGGTTAGGAGTCTCACAAATCATCACGGGCTTCAGGTCCAATTCTACTATAAGTGACGCAAGCGGGTGGAAGTCCGGTCCATATTCAACTTCGTCCATTGTGTGGTGGCGTCTTTCTCCCTTGTCAGTGAACTCTGTGGGAATAATGACAGTGCAAGTTTTTCACAGCATTTGTTCCTAATCGTTTTTCAATTTCGTCCACGACCTTTCTGAAATCATCTACTG
>JAUWZP010000119.1 GCA_030615265.1 Candidatus Bathyarchaeota archaeon | reverse complement strand
TCATTCCAGATCTTGTTCTATTTTTTCAGCGTAAAAGCAGATGCAGTCTACCTCTCTGAGTTTTGCCTCAATCTTCTCCAATTCCTTTTCCAAATTCTTGCCTTCAGGACGGTATTTAGTAGGTCTAATAAACCAAATAGTGTAGTTTTTCAAAAGATAAGTGAATATCTGAATCCATTCTTTGATCGTGAAGTGTCCACCTCTTCCTCTTACTGTGTCATCATCCTCTTCTTGAGGGGAAAAGCATTCGTAAACTATCACTCTCTTGCCCAATCGGAATAGGCGATCAAAAATCTCCTTTGCTTTGAACTCGTTTATACAATGTTTCTGGGAGTCCAGACACTGATGGTTCTTATCACGTTTATCTGCTACACATTGCTTTCCACTTCTCAGATGATGCAGCGTCTTGCTCAGCAGGACAAAGTGAAATCTTTTTTTCTTTCTATATATGCCCAGAATTTTGAGTCGTTCATCCTCAAACAAGCTACATTCATAGAATTGGATCTCTGTTTTTGTGTAGAATCCAGATTTCTGCTTAAGAGCTGGTTCAAAAGGGTAATTGAAAAAATCTTCGTTTATTCCCACGATTTCGTCTGGTTCGTATTTCAGGGCAATGTATAATGGTTTGACACAGTCTGTTCCTACATCAAGAATAGTCTTTCCATGAAGTTTGCCGTTCCCATCAAGTTCAAAACAGTCTTCAATTTCAGACAAGGTTTCCAAAGGATCAGTCCAGGTATCCCAATCTCCACCAATGGTTTCATTCTCTGTTTCTTTCTTGCATTCCTCTTTTTCTTCTTTTTCACCATTCTTAGCTGTCATAGTTCTCCCTCATATTGCTAACTTAATGATACCAAAGACTATTTCTTCTTTTATGTGCTTCATCTTTTCAAGTTGCATTAATAATTTAAGGAGAAAAGCTCTGTTTGCATGCATAAATCATGTTTAAATTGTACAACTACAATATGTTAGTATAGGTTCTTCATGTTGGGATGACTTGCAAAGACGTAGCTGGCTGGAGACTATAGCTGACATTTTAGAAGTGACTTTGACTCCTACAAGCAAAACGAGGATAGTGTATAAGTCAAACTTGAATTTCGAGCGATTCCACAGGTATCTCGACGATTTGTTGAGGAAAGGTTTCATAGAGGAGATGAACAATCCGAATAGGCGAGTGTACAAGACTACTGAACGAGGCAGAACCTTGTTGGAGGTTCTCAGAAAGGCACAAAAACTTCTACATTCAGAAGACCACTAGATCTGCTATCTAGGAGATATGTTCTATTCAATCCTAAATGTATCTATCTAACAGTCCTCTAATTGGATGTTTAAACTTGTCACAATTAGGTTGTTCTGGTTCTACATACATCTTCTTTAGATAACACCAATACTTGTTCTCAGATAGAAAGTAGTTCTAGCAGGTTATTCCTCAGAAGTTTCGTTCCACTTTTCAACAATTACCTTGTTATCTCCGATCTTGAAGGATATCTTCAGTTTTATGGAGGAGTTAGTTTTGAATGGAAACATGCTGTCTTCTGCTAAATGTAATGGAACATAGATTAGATACTTGTTATCTTTTCTTTTGAACAGGCTTCCTCTTCCTTCATTAACCATCGTCAAGTCTCCTTTCTCAGATTTAGAGCCATTCTTATTGTTCAAGTATACATAAAGGTTTGCTCTTTCCCTCTTCTTCTACAATCAGTTCTTTTGGTTCTGCTATAACTTTTCCATACTTCTTATATCTTGAGGTTTCCAATAGTTTCATACATTAGAATCATAAATTTTCATTTGTAAAATTGTACGTTTTGGCTCATTACTATCACTTCCACCGTCATTCAAGCACCTAATATTCTCTTATAATAAAAGACGTTTGCCTCTGTTCCGCCCCCAGGGGGTTCACTTAGAAAATACAGAGCTCCCATTTCTCGGTCAATGTATATGTGTGTTGCATTCACATATCTTGCAAAGCTACGAAAATCACTAAACCAATGCACCTCAATCACACTATCCACATGAAACTCTGTCAAAGGACGTTCCTCAATAATATAGCCATCGTCTTCAAGCCTCCCAATGTAATCTTGGAGTCTTTTCTCTGCCCATTGTTCATACTGCCAATACAAAAATCCTCCAATTATTAAGGCAAGACAAATTAAAGAAAAAGCAAGGATGATGAGCTTACGCTTGTTCAAGCGGTTC
This sequence comes from Candidatus Bathyarchaeota archaeon, assembly GCA_030615265.1. Taxonomy (GTDB): domain Archaea; phylum Thermoproteota; class Bathyarchaeia; order Bathyarchaeales; family Bathyarchaeaceae. The sequence continues at coordinate 309 of JAUWZP010000119.1, read as the reverse complement.
TCCCAAATTTAATAAAAAATCTACTCTTTATAAAATATTACTGTTTTCTTTTGGTTCTGCCATAACTTTTCCTCATTTCTTACATTTAAAAACTTCTTATGGTTCAGCTTTAGCTTAATTTAAGCTACATATGCACGCATGCGCAGCATACAAAAGGTGCAAAGCATCGGTGAAAGTTATAATCAAAATGCAAAAAGCAAGTTTACAATTTCTAAAATCTTAATATGAGGATGTATTCAAACCACTTAACAATGTTTTTAATCTGCGAGTTCTGTTAGGATGTTGAGGAAGTCTGTTTTGAAGCTTGTG
>JAUWZP010000095.1 GCA_030615265.1 Candidatus Bathyarchaeota archaeon | reverse complement strand
TTTGGAAGATGCAATAGAGAGAGCAGACCTTGTTGAGGTTTTGCGTCACAAATTAATATTAGAAGTCCTATTGGGATAAGAGCGCACGCGCATGTCATGTAAACAAGGGAGTTTTCACTCATTCTTGGTTGCCTCGATGAGGAATACCATTCGTTTGCCATATTTCTTTTTAGGTTTAGGTATGTAACGTGAAGTGGCCTTTCGAGGTGGGCTGTTTTCATCGTGACTGTGAATCCCCATGCATCTGACTGCCACTGTTTTCTCGTCTTGCGAAACCCAGACAACACGGGCGTCCCTACGACATCTCGGGCATTTAACATGATCGCCAACGTTGGTCATCCTTGATATTCACACCTCATCTGCAAAAAAGCTGATCCTCAGATAAATTGTGAGTAGACGTTATTATAGTTATATCCTCAGATAGCCTGTCTTCCTTAGCACGCGCACATATTGCTTGTTCTGAGAACATTGGACAGATGATTGCCATCTAGAATTGAAGACAAGTATTAAATTGCGCGCGCGTAGTAGGTCTATAAACCGTCTAGAAAACAGAGCTAGTTCGGTCGAGATATCATTTACGAGCGTGTTGTACTCTTTGAAGATTCAAACCATTGAAGAGAGAAAGGCGTTAATCCTCATGAAGCTCAGGGGCTACAAGCTGATTAAACGTGAGGAGCAAAAGGATGCTATCAGCCTTATAGCCAAGCTTCCTCGAAGTAAAAAACGTGTGATTATTTTATGTTTACCAGCCATCAAAGTTGCAGGAGTCGCTTACGTTAAAAAAATGGTGAAGATCATGGAAGCGGTTAAAGCTGAAAAGGGAATAATAGTTGCTAATGTACGCTACACATTTGCGGCTAAGCGGGACGCAAAGAAGTACGGCATTGAGCTAATTCCCAGGGTCTTTCCGTCTTTTAACATCTTCAAGCATAAGTTAGTGCCAAAACATGAAGTGGTTTCACACGAGGAAGCAGAGAAATTATTAAAGAAGTATCGTATAAAAGCGCATCAACTACCTAGAATTAAAGCGTCGGACGTCGCTGTAATTGCAATAGGCGCGGAGCTTGGACACATCATTAAGATTACCAGAGACAGCCCTACAGCTGGAAAACACGTTGCATACAGATTTGTTGTCCCTGATGAGTAGAGCCGAAAGGAAAATGTTCAAATTGGACAAGTGCAAAGTAGATAACGAGATGTTAAAAAACTGGCGCGCGCGCAGAATGTGCATCACACTCGAAACAGAATTGAAAAATGGATGTGTACACGCATGTATATGACGGTATTGTATGGAGGGCTAGGTAATGCCTAGAGACCCTGTCTGCGGCATGATTCTGGACGAAAAGACATCTAAATTCAAGATCAAGCATGAAGGAGAAACATACTATTTCTGCAGCGTGAAATGCAAGAAGCGATTCAAAAGGAATCGAAGGAAATTTGTGAAGTAAACTGGAATGCTCCCTATGCGTTTAGCTTGCGCGCAGGCAACTTCTCAACTGGTCTCTTTCGCGTACTCAGTTTCTGTCAAAAGCATGAGACGACCATAACCCAAATGATGCCTCTTGTAGATCCCAGAATCTAGAAGCAATTGCAAATATAAGTTAACTGAAGTATTAATGATTTACAAAAAGATGTGGCTTTCAATGATTGTTGTGGACTTTCACGTTCATGTCGCGAAGTTTGACATGTGGACTCCATGGGTTCACGAATACATGAAAAAGGTGAATCCCCTAGTTTACGAGAGCTTTAACAAAATCATGACGCCAAACGGTGTCATAGAATTGATGGACAAGGAAGGCGTAGACTCAGCAGTTGTTCTCGCTGAGATGGCACCCTTAACCACGGGCGTTGTGAAAAACGAGTTTATTGCCGAATTCTGCAGTAAAAGCGAAAGACTGATTCCATTCGCTTCTATTAACCCAGTTACTGATCTGCATCCTCAGAAGACTTTAGCTAAGCTGGTTACGGACCTAGGGATGAAAGGGCTAAAACTGTTGCCGCCCTACCAGCATTTCTATCCAAACGACCCCAAATTTTATGCACTTTACGCGAAGGCTCAAGAACTGAAAATTCCCGTGGTTTTCCACACTGGCTCATCAGTCTTCAAAAATGCGAGGTTAAAGTTTGGCAACCCATTGTATCTCGACGATTTAGCAGTGGACTTTCCCGATTTAACAATAGTTCAGGCCCATGGAGGCAGAGCCTTCTGGTATGACATTGCGTTTTTCTTAGCCAAACGTCACCGAAATGTTCACATTGACATCTCGGGGTTGCCACCGAAGAATTTGCTCAAGTATTTTCCCGATCTGGAGGAAATCGGAGACAAGGTGATATTCGGTTCGGATTGGCCAAGTGTCCCCAGCGTCAAGGTCAATGTAGAAGCGATACAAAGATTGCCATTGAAAACTGAGACCAAGCGCAAGATTCTGGGAGAAAACGCGCTAAAACTATTAAAGACTTAGGTTTCTTTAGCCGAAGATGACGTGGCCTCTCTGTCTGCGTCCAAAATTGCTTTCAGTAGGTTTTGGAATATGCGCATCTCGGAGACATTCACTATGGGAAGCTTTACGCCTCTTTCCACTTCGTAACTTCTTGCGTATTCCGGAAACTTGGTGTAGCACACTTGGCTTATTGGAAATTCCTTGGTTTTTATTTCATGTTCAAAGGATTTTTCGTAGACTTCGAGGCATAGCAGATAGCCGTCGATCCAGTGGAGACGGTTAGCTCCGTAGGTGCTGGCGCACCAGGCGAGGTTTTCTAGCTGTCGCTTGTCGACGCCTAAAACCCTTACTTTTCTTGTGGGGGATATTTCAACTTCCATGTTTTTTTACTTCCTGTAAGGTTTATGCAGGACTTGCTTGACTTTTTCAGTTATTTTCGGTCCAAGTCCATGAACGTTTTTTGCCCATCTTTCCACGTTTAATAGGGCGTTCAGTGGAGTCTGATATGCGTTGAGAATAGATAAAGCCTTTTCTCGTCCAATTTTGGGTAGACTTGCCATGAAAAAAACTTGAGCGTCAGCCAATGTTTCTGTTTTCTTTACCGGATGCACCACCGGAATTCTTTTTTCAACAATTTGCTCTTGTTTGGCAGCTGTGTAGAGGAAGTCCACCGTTTCCTTGTAGCTTGTTGTATGTATCAGAGCGATGCCTTGCTTAGCCAAGGCGAACATTGCGCCCCAAACCGAAGACGGGTTGATGCGGCTGTACTTGTAGATTATGGGCATGTAACCTTCTATGAGAATGAAAGGCTTTGTGTATATTTCCTGAAGTTTGAACAGCTGATCGAAAAGGTGGCGTCTCGTTAAGGTGTAGACAAAGTCGTGCACTATTTTCCTTTCAACAGCGCATAGGTCTGAGAGCACATAATCGCCTTTGGGAAGCGTTTTCATGACAATCTCTGCTCCTTTTTCCCGAAGCCCTTTAACTATTTTAGGAGCGGTACTAGCCTCCCGAGTGTCCACAATGATTATTGGCTGCTCTTTTTCGTGTTCTTTGAAATATGGAACTAGCGTTTCGGTTCCAGACATAATTTCCACACAGCTCTGCTTAAATTTCGGTCAGCAAGTTACTGACTAATAGCGGAATGCAAAGATTTTAGAGTTCTGCTCTTTCTTTTTCAGAACACGTAAAGAGAAGTCTGGTGAAGCGATACCATTCCAAAAAATCTTCAATGCCGTTCCTAATAATGATAGAGCTTTTTAACATTTAACGAGAAGAAGGAAAAAAATAAAAAGGGAAATAGAGAGTGGTTTATCGCTTCTTTGTGATTTCTTTGACGACTCCAGCTGCCACGGTGGTTCCCATGTCTCGCACTGCAAATCTTCCCAGTTCTGGAAACTCGCTGTAGGTTTCGATTGCAATCGGATGTAAAGGTTCAAAGCGAACGATGGCTCCGTCGCCTGTTTTCAAGAAAGACGGCTTCTCTTCAACTGTTTGGCCAGTTCTCGGGTCTAGCTTCTTGATTAACTCTATGAATCGGCATGCTACCTGACCCGTATGATAGTGGAGCACTGGCGTGTATCCTGCAGCAACTGCGGTGGGGTGATAGATTACAATGATTTGCCCGATGAACTCTTTGGCAACTGTCGGCGGATTGTTTACATGCCCTGCAACATCGCCTCTTCGTATGTCTTTCCTTTCTAGTCCTCTGACGTTGAATCCGATGTTGTCGCCTGGTTCGGCCTTTTGAACTCTAGTATGATGGGTTTCAATGGATTTAGCTTCTCCCTGGACGTTGGCTGGCATGAAAACTAATTTGTCGCCTTCTTTTAGCACGCCGGTTTCCACTCGTCCAACAGGGACGGTTCCCACCCCAGTTATAGTGTAGACATCCTGCAGTGGCAAACGTAACGGCTTGTCCATGGGTTTAGGTGGCAAATCAAAGGCGTCAAAGGCTTCCAAGAGCGATGGCCCTTTATACCAAGGCATCTTGTCGCTAACCTTAACCAGATTATCGCCAGTCCAGCCAGATGTGGGCACAAATGCGATCTTCTCAACCTTGAATCCCACCATCTTGAGCATGCGGGAAACTTCATTTTTGACCTCCTCGTAGCGCTCTTGGTTCCAGTTAACCGTGGCATCGTCCATCTTGTTTATCGCAACAGTGAGTTGTTTAACTCCCAACGTGAACGCCAAGAACGCGTGTTCCTTAGTTTGCCCGCCTGGTCCTATACCAGCCTCGAATTCTCCTCTCTTCGCCGAAACGAAAAGGACAGCAGCGTCAGCTTGGCTAGCTCCAGTAATCATGTTTTTCACGAAGTCACGGTGACCTGGTGAGTCGATGACCGTGAAGAAGTACTTTGGCGTTTCGAATTTCAGGAAGGCGAGGTCTATGGTTAAGCCTCGTTCCCGTTCTTCCTTGAGTTTGTCGAGCACCCAAGCGAACTTGAATGTTTCTTTGCCGAGTTTCTTGGCTTCTTCTTCGAAGGCTTTGACTGTGCGCTCATCGATGGTTCCGTTCAAGTAGAACAAGTGGCCGATAGTTGTGGATTTTCCGTGGTCTACGTGTCCCATGACGACTAGGTTTAAATGTGGCTTCTCGGGTTTGCTCATTTTTTTTACCTCCATTTCTATTTTTTCTAAACGGTTCCTCCAATATTAGTGAGATTCGTATCAACAAACAGTCGCTTCAATTATTTATCCTTTTTGAAGTTTGAAGTCTCTCTTAATAGCTTTTCCTTGCACTCTGTAGTTTCTCAAATGCGTAATATAACTTTTAACTTCGAGTTCTCTTGAATTAAGCGTGGGATGAAGGATGAGGGCTTTTACTATGGAGCCTTAACTTCTACAATTTCTTCTACGGCAGTAGAAAATCCATAGTTATTTGTAACTATTAGGTTTACTGTGTAATTCCCTGATGTCGCATAAACATGTGTTTTGGTCAGGTTTGTTATGGTGGTTATATCTCCTCCGTCTCCAAAATCCCATTTATAACTAATGATGTAGCCAGTGGAGCTATAGCTGTTTGATGCATTGAAAGTTACCGTATTGTCTGTGACGGGAAATTGAGGTGAGTATGTGAAAACGGCTATAGGCTGCAGAATTGTAAAGAATAACCCTAGGGTAAGTATCCATGTCATGAAGTAAGCGCCTATACCGTGTGTAGCAATTTTAGAAGGCTTCTCTACCTGAGCGAAGAATCGCCACTTATAGATATAGTAGGCAACGATGTAGACGATCAGAGCTACCGATATGTTAGAGAAAAGATTGAGCCCGTTCAACAAAATGTTTAGCATTGTGCACAGTAGAGCTGCACCGA
>JAUWZP010000039.1 GCA_030615265.1 Candidatus Bathyarchaeota archaeon | reverse complement strand
TCCTTCTAACTTCTTCAACTCGTCTAAAACCTCTTCTTCCGAACCCATCTCAGCATTAATCACAATAAAAGCTGCAGGCAAATTATCTCAACTCTCCTTTCAGAATTCTCATATGCAGATAACCAGCACTTATAATATTTGTGAAACAATCCGATAGAAGTTTGCATAGCATGCTTGCAGATGAAGTAAACACTAAATCCTTACCCTTTTCTCTATCTTTCTTCAGACTGTCTAGTTGAGACTTTCAGAGAAGAAGAGATGAGTTTTAAGGGGGGACCCCTTTCTCTCTCTCAAACCGTGTGTACTGTTAAGAATCCCTTTTACTGTTTATGGTATTATTTTCTAGAAGTTACTATACTATTTCCTAGAGTTTTATGAGTCAGCACTGCTGGAAGAGAGAGAAAGGAGTTTTCTTTAAAACCTTAAGAACCAGCAGTGCTTCATCCGTAAAAGGAACTCTTGAAGATTGTGATTCTATTAAGGCTTGTTGTGCACCGATACAAACTATAAAGAATTAACAAAGTGTGAAAACAAGTTGAGCCCTTTCTATTCGATAATACGTTTCTATGGAGTTCATGAAATGGTTTTAGTTCGATAATAAAAAGAGAAAACAGTAAAGTCTTCTATTGTTCCAAACAGAGGGAAGACTTAGTTAATAACAAACAAGAATTTAACAATTTTGTGTATATCTTGTAAAATCTAATAATCTCCATAATTGTTAATAACAAAAATAAACCTTAAGTCAAGTCTAATCTTGAAAAAGGGGACACTATAAACTGCTTTTATAGAAGATAAAGCAACTTCACTTTGCATCCTTTCTTTCTATTCTGTAATTTCCAAGGCAATAACGTATATACTTGGTGAGATGAGTAGATTCATAAAACTTTTATATGTAGAGAGGTTCGTCAATAATAGCATTAATTGGCGGTGACTAAATGGAACCCAGCAAGAAACCATTGAACGTTCTAACGAAACGCTTGAACACTTACCTTATGATAACCCTAAAGAACGGTGTAGAATACAGGGGCACGATGGTTCAATGCGACGGCTACATGAACATTCTTCTAAACGGTGCCTCTGAACACATAAATGACAAAGTAACCGCAAACTATGGAAACATTCTCGTCCGAGGAAACAACATACTCTTCATAAGCATCGACGTTCCACGTAAATAGGCTTCAGGTTCACAGGTCCAAAACGTCTACAACGACATGTCTGCCATATTTCTCATAGAGAGTTCCGAATCCACAACTTTTACCTTGTCAAACCTGCCTGACACGTCTTATACGCCACCTCTCATCTTATGTAACCGAAAGTGATAAGCAATTATGCGTCTATCTAGCCATGAAGGTGTCTGCTTTGCGTAAGATGATTCCTATAAATGCTCCGCAAATTGATGAGCGAGAAATTGAAATGGTTACTAAAGTGCTGAAAAGCGGCTTCTTGACTTCCCGCGTTGGAAGTAGCTCCAGGGTTGCAAGCTTTGAACAGGATTACGCCAGATTTGTAGAGGCAAAACATGCCGTTGCAGTGAACAGTGGCACTGCCGCGCTTCATATGACACTTTCAGCAGCAGGAGTAATGCCAAGCGATGAGGTTATTTTGCCAAGCTTTACATTTGTCGCAACCGCTGAAGCCGTAGCCTTATGTGGTGCAAAACCAGTTTTTGTCGATATTACCCCTCAAACATACAACATTGACCTGGAAAAATTTAGGAAAGCCATAAGCGACAAGACCAAGGCTGTGATCCCCGTAGACTTGTATGGGCTCCCCGCAGACATGCAAACCATAAGTAAGATAGCTAAAGAGCACAATTTAGCTGTTATCGAAGATGCAGCTCAAGCTCATGGAGCATCTTACCGAGGGAAACCACCCGGCTATTTTGCAGATATGGCATGCTGGAGCTTCTATGCCAGCAAAAACATGACCACAGGCGAAGGAGGCATGATTACGACTAATAATGATGAATACGCAGATGCACTGCGCTGTATGAGGACACATGGAGAAAAGGGCGAGTATGTATCGTACATGCTTGGACATAACTATCGCATGCCCGAAATAGCAGCAGCCATGGGTTTAGCCCAGCTAGAGAAGCTTCCCACCTTTTTAGAAAAGAGACGAAGGAATGCTCAGCGATTAACCGAAAAACTAAGTCGGGTAGAACGTTTAACATTGCCAATGGAACCCCGTGGCTACAAGCATAGCTGGTATCTTTACACGGTTAGGCTTCAGGGCAGTGACAGAGCAGAGAGAGACAAGGCAGTAGAGGAGTTGCGGAAACGCGGTGTAGGAGCAACGGTTTACTACGGCACACCAATTCATCTCATGCCTTACTACCGCCAATTTGCACAGTATAGTCTTCCAGAAGCGGAAAAAGCCTCAGAGCAGGTGTTCTCGTTGCCAGTTCATCCCGGTGTCACGCTGCAAGAAATAAACTATATTGCTGCTTCTCTGATTGAAGTTGTGAGATAGTCATTAAGGCTTATATTGAGTTACATGAAATATTGTTTTCAACATAGCTGAGGAGGACTATTGGCTCTGAAAAAAAAGACCAAAGTTGTCATTATGGGAGCTGCTGGACGAGACTTCCACAACTTCAACGTCTACTACAGAAGCAATCCCAAATACGAAGTTGTAGCCTTCACAGCCACGCAGATTCCAGGCATCGAAAAGCGCGGTTACCCTCCGGAACTGGCAGGTCCCGACTATCCAAACGGCATACCCATTTATCCAGAGGAAGACTTGCCAGAACTGATCAAAAAACACGGCATAGACGAAGTGGTTTTCGCCTACAGCGATGTATCACATGAATATGTAATGCACCGAGCCTCTATAGCTTTAGCCAACGGCGCTGACTTTCGGCTTATGGGTCCCTTCGCAACAATGCTTGAGGCTAAGGTGCCCGTGGTTTCCATATGTGCTGTCCGAACGGGTTCTGGAAAAAGCCAAACTTCCCGAAGAGTAACAGGGATATTGAGGGAGCAAGGCTTCAAGGTTGTTGTTATTAGGCATCCCATGCCCTACGGCGACTTAACCATGCAGGTGTGTCAACGTTTCGCTTCGCATGAGGACCTAGACAAGTATGAATGCACGATTGAGGAACGTGAAGAATACGAGCCGCACATCGCCAATGGAATAATTGTTTACGCTGGGGTTGACTACGAAAAAATTCTGCGAGAAGCAGAGAAGGAAGCAGACATAATCGTGTGGGACGGAGGCAACAACGACCTGTCATTTTACAAGTCAGACCTCCACATAGTTGTAGCCGACCCTCATCGACCAGGACATGAAGTAGCCTATCATCCTGGGGAGACCAACCTGCGCATGGCGGATGTAGTTGTCATAAACAAAGTGGACACGGCTGAAGCCGCAGACGTTGCAACTGTTAGAAGGAACGTGGAGAGGCTTAATCCAAACGCAATCGTAATTGAAGCAGCTTCGCCTATAACGGTTGACAAGCCTGAACTGATTAAAGGCAAAAGGGTTCTTGTAGTTGAAGACGGCCCAACGATAACTCATGGCAACATGGCTTATGGTGCTGGAACAATCGCGGCACAGAGATTAAGCGCAGCAGAGATAGTGGACCCTCGTCCGTATACGGTTGGCTCCATCGTGAAAACCTTTGAGAAATATCCTCATCTAGGCGCTGTTCTCCCAGCGGTGGGCTACGGTAAAGAGCAGATGAAAGAGCTTGAAGAAACCATAAACCAGACACCCTGTGACGTGGTTCTCATAGGAACCCCAATCGACTTGAGACATGTTTTGCAGTTGAACAAACCCGCGGCGAGAGCCAAATATGAACTCGAAGAAATCGGGTCGCCAACGCTAGAAGACATATTGAAGCAAAAATTTCCAAAATGAATGATTTGCTGAATTTGTGCGCCCGCTGAAACAGTAAGCGATGCATGGATGTTGTTTAGTATCCGTATATCCATGAGCATTTCGTGTTAAGGTATTCGAGATAAGGTTTAACGTTTATCTCTACACCAGTGGTTTTCTTGATAAGAACTGCTGGGTCGTAAAGATTTCCATATTGGTAGACATTCTGGACTAGCCACTTTTTGATGTCATTAAAGTTGCCCTCTTCAATTTGGTGTCTCCATTTTGGCATGTCTCTCTCTAACGAGATAAGGATCTGTCCGCTGTAAATATTGCCCAACGCATAGGTCGGGAAATAGCCGAAGGCACCAGCAGCCCAATGAATGTCCTGCATAACGCCTTCCGAATCATTCTTAATATCTACGCCCAGATATTCATTGTACTTTCGGTTCCAAACCTCTGGGAGGTCCGCTACCCTAATTTCGCCTGCTATCAATTGGCGTTCAATTTCGAAACGAATGATCACGTGGAGACAATAGGTAACTTCATCTGCCTCCACACGTATCTTAGAAGGTCTAACATGGTTGATTGCCCTCACGAAATCGTCTAAAGCCAAATTGGAAAAGGCGTTGCCTGTGAGTTCGTTGAGTTTTGGGAAGAAATAGACCCAGAATTCGCGTGATCGCCCAATTATGTTTTCTACGAACCGTGACTGAGACTCGTGGACGCCTGAAGAACAGCCGGTGCCTATTGGCTGATAGATCCATTCTGGCTTCAGATTCTGTTCGTAAATGGCGTGGCCACTTTCGTGTAACACTGAAAACAAAGAAGACGCCAAGTTGTCTTCGTAGTAGTGAGTTGTGATCCGAACATCGTCATAATAACCCGTCGTGAAAGGATGCTCAGTCTCGTCGATTCGTCCTCCAGCCTTTGGAGACTCCACGTCGTATCCCATAAATTTGGCGAGTTCATTGGAAATCTTTTGTTGAACGTCCAAGGAAATATTGCGCTTTAGAAACGACGTGTCGGGTTGTTTCGATGCGTTTGTGCACTTTGTTATTATCGAGACTAGTCCCTTCTTCAGCTCTTCAAAAATTCTGGCAATTTTCTCTGCTGTCATTTTCGACTCGAAAATATCGATCAGCGCATCGTAAGGTGTTGCTGTAGCCTTCACTTGCATGAGAATTTTTGCGGCTTTCTTCTTTAACGTGAGAAGCTTTTCAAGTTCCGGCTTGAACGTGGAGAAGTTTTTGGCAGCCTTTGCCTTCTTCCAAACGTCGATGGTGATTGCCTGTTGTTTAGCGGTTTCCACGACGAGTTCTTCGGGAAGCTTGGTCTGCTCATCGTATTGTTTCCTGGTCAGGTACACGTTTCTTTTCTGCAGCTCGCTTAGGGTGTCGTAGTCTGGGTGTTTTTCAGTTTTTGAGAGTAAAGTTTCAATTTCGGGGTGGGTAGTCATTCTGTGTTCAATTCGGCTGAGCAAGGCTAGTTGCTGGCTTCGCAGCTTGATTCCTTTTGGCGGCATCTTGGTCTCCATGTCCCAGTGGATGATGGACTCCGCCGTTTGCAGAATGGTTATCTCTTTAGCCTTCGCCATCAGCTCATCATAAGCAGATGTTAACGCTTCGGCTTTTTTTGCCACTTTAATCGCCGCACACCGATAACCCTTCTCGACAATATATTACTTACGTGCACTTTCTAAGCAAATCAACGTCACAATTCACGCATACTTCAAGATAAGGAATCTCGGGCGTTGCGCGCGCTCAAACAAAGTTTTTCCAAAACAGAGGTCTCATTAGATTCTTGGTTTAACACTTTTCGTGGCAGGGTTATTTTCTTGCCAATAGTATCAAACCGCAAAAGATGTTTATTGCTCCGAGAAAACCAAGGGCGCCAATAAATAAGGGGTCAGAAAAAGAAAACTCCGCTGAGGTTAAAATTCCATACAAAGACATGATTGAAAGCAAGGCACCCGAAGGGATCATTAAGAAGGATAAAGCTCTGCCTATCTTCTTTGATGCCTTGAAAACATCCAGCGTCTCGACACCCGTTGTATCTTTAAGAAGCTTCGACTCTCGGTTTCCAAATGCGGGAGTGTCAACCACAATTTTCTTTTTTTTCCGCTTTGGCATTCATCTCACAATTACAAGTTGAAATGGAACGGTTAAAATAGCTTGCGCATGCCGACGAAAATGTTTAAAATGCCCGCAAGAATCGAAACTAGGCTGACTATAACCAAGACGTAGGGAGGAACAAGGGGCAGTATAAGCGGGTTGAAATCCTTTTCGATGAGATAGGCAAGTATCGCCGCGAAGAAACCCATGCCTAGGTTTATTCCACCTAAAGCAACGTGCAGCCGATGAACGCCGATCATTCTGAGATGATAAGTTGTCAACACCAAACCCATTAAGCCTAGACTCCATACAATTCCACTTTCGGCGCTAGCATCTCGATTTAGGAACACTGGCGCTATCAAAAGCATAAGAGAAATGGCGATTCCAATTATTGGAGTAATGGGATAAAAGGGAGCCTTAAAGGGTCTCTCCAAACGCGGTCTCTTCTGCCTAAGCTTAAGAACCGCAAGGTTGACCAAAGCAAACACCAAGATGGATGCAAAACTCGCTGCGTAGCCCAACCCCACAGCTCCAGCTCCAAAGACAATGAACAGCAGAATGAAAAGCGAGTTCACTGTAGCCGCCACATGAGGAGTTCCATAACGTCTATGGGCCTTCAGCAGAACTTTGGGAAAGTAACCGTCTCTACTCATCCCCTGAACAATAGATGACTGAACCGTTATAGACGTGCTTAACGAAGAGATGCTCGCAACCATGCCGCCAACCGCGACTAAGGCACCTCCCAGTAGACCCATAGTTTGGGTGGCTGCAAAGTTAAGCAAAGTGGGCTCTTCGAAGGGCTCGTCTCCAACAACACTAACGGTTACGTAGGCAACGCTACAGTAAACGGCTATCAACAAAACAATCGACAGAAATATAGCCCTGGGAATGTTCTTCCCGGGATCTTTTATATCCGGGGCTCCAGTCACAATGGCCCTTATGCCAACAAACATGATAAACGTATACGCGGTAGCTGCAAAGACCCCAGATAAACCTTCAAATCTTGGCAAGATTTCCGGGACAGCCGGGCTCTGCCAAAACCCGCTTATCAGAAAAAGAGCGAATATGGCTAAGAAAGCAATCACTAAAAGCGTTGTGACCTTTTTCACTCCTCGAATGGTTAACGCACCAATGATGAACACTAAGATAGCAGCGATTAGATTTGTAAAAGCCAACATATTATTTTGATCCAGAGGAAGAAGAATCGATAAAAAGTACACTAGTTGTTCAGCGAAAACTATAGCTGCAAAAGCTGCTCCGAATACGCTGCTGAGCCACCTTAGACAACCAGCCATGAACGCAGTGAAACCTCCGAACGCGGCTTTAGCATATGAATACTCGCCGCCTTTCACTGGGAAGGCCGCGCAAAGTTCGCTGTAGCTGAACATGGTCAATAAACATATTAGCCCACCGAGAAGAAGTGCAAAGACCATGCCGCCATGAGCCAAAGAATACGCGTGACCTAGCTGCCCAAAAATTTCAAATCCGATGGCGCTTCCTAACCCAATCATTATTGCACCGAAAAGTCCGTGTTTCTCTGCTTTTTTCAACCAGACATCAGCCCCAATTAACGTGTTAATGTTCATGGAGGAGAAAGAATCCGCTTATAACCGAGAAGAGACCAAAAACGCTGAGAATCAACAGAGACAGAGGAAGAAGTTCTATGGAAACATTCAGCATAGTTTGAAAGTCAAGAAAGTTCAAATAGAGCAAACCTACGAGAAAAAGCGCTAAGATGCCAATTGCACCCTGTGTCAAGCCAACAATTACAGTGATTATTCTTTTAACTTTCATTTGAGTCACTTACGCCTAAGTATGATTCCCGCCGCCAAGTCAAATACTCCAACCACCACCAAAATCCATAGGGGCGATATGGGGTATTCCTGGTTTTCAAGTGCAATGACATCTACAACGTCAAGAAAGACCAAGGCAAATACGCCTACCATTATGATTCCTGCAAATATTAGGAAACCACCTAAGGCCACGGCAAGTCTTACTATGTTTTCACGCATGCTTTTCTCACGGCGAGTCTTTTAAGTAAGGTTAAATATTTCGTTGGCTTCACGCTATTGAGCTAGTATTTGGCTGAATGTCTTATGGTCCTCTTCTGAGAGCCAGCCTTCTTCTTTGAGCTTTTCAAGTCCGTTTCTTACAGATTCGCGGAGATTTTCAATTTGCAGTATGTTTGCCTTCTCTCCAGCCTCGTTTATTTCTCTTTCAAAAACAGCGTTCTGTTCCATTATAGCTAGAAACTTGTTGATGAGAGAGGTTATCGCTTTAGAGCGTTGAACAAGCAGTTGCTTAATTTTGGCTCGACCCAAAGTTTTAAGCTTCAACGAGAAGCTCATGCTGTTTGCCACAGAGGGTGGAAACACCTCATACTGCTTCTTTGAATTCACGCGATAGCAGACCACATGAAATGGCATGTGAATCAGCGTGTATTTATTGCGCTTCTGTTTCATGCCCAGCTCGCTGAGCTGGTCTAATGTTGCATCTCTAAGTTTCGCCAGCTTGTCCATTTGACCAATTATGGTTGCAGTTTGTGCTTCAAGCTTTTTCGTCTCTTGCTCGTAAATTTGGATTTTAGCATCTCGCGAAGCTTCGATTTCCCTAAGCTCCCACATGGCTTCGTCAACTCGGCTTTCGCATTCTGTCTTAAGCCTTGAAATTTCTTGTTTCTTCACATTTTCAGGCACCTTTATTCTTTCATCCGCTTCCTTGATTTCCGCTTCAATTCTTGAAAGCTCTTTCCTATGTTGATCGAGTTTCCCTTTCCATCTTCGTTCTCCAGCGCTGTCCTTATTAATTACACAAGTTTCTATGTCGGCTTCGCAGCGTTCAATTTTGCCGTTCAGCAATGCCTTGATCTTTTCGAGTTTTACCCTCTCTTGCTGTAAGCGGTAAAGCTCTTTTTCAAATTTTTTCGAAACCCTCGTTACTTGACCATCGTATTGTCTGCGAATCTTTTCAACCTTCTCAGTGACAGCGGGTTTCCGTTTTTCAAGTTTCTCACTAATCTCATCTTCAACTTCTCTCATTTCGCTATGAATTGCTTTGATGTATTTCTTGGTGGCCGCGTTTAGGAGTTTCATACCTTTGTAAAGGCTGTTGGCGTCTTTCGTAAACTTGGCCTTTAGAGTTTCAAGTTCCCGCTTAAGAGAGAAAACTGCAGTCTCATCAAGCGTGGGTGCTAGCAATACGATTTCGGAGAGAGAGGGCTTAACTTGCCTAGCTTCGGAGAGGTACAAGTTGAAGTCTTCGAGAAAGTTTGAGTCTGTGAAGAGACCTTTTATTAGCTTTTCTTCCTGCTTTTCAGATGCTTGAAAATAGTTGAGGTTATCCAAGAGAAACGCTGCGTAGGCCTCCCGTGTAGCAGAGCTTCTGTTAACACCATTGAGAAATGCTTCTATGTTTGGAACGGTATCATAAACCAAAGTGTAAGAAGCAACGTTCAGCCCATCAAAAACAAGACTTATCTTACCCCACGGGACAATCCACAAAGGGTAACAAACCTCCACAATAAACATGAACTCTCTTGGAGCCCGTTTCAAAACGAATCCGCTGCCTTTTCGTCTTTCCATCTCAGCCAAACAGAAAACTGCTGCCCTTTCCATTCCCTTTGTGAAAAGTTCCTTACGATTTTCAGATGGAACGGAGAATGGAAGGAATTTTTCTGTAACCTTTTCGGTCACTTTTTACACCATTTTTGTGGTTCCAGCAACAATATCGAGTTAGAATGCTTAAAAATGTTATGAAACTTGAGTGTTCAGATTCCGATGAACTGAGACTATACTAGCTGGGTGTCGCATACCCCACAGGTTACGCGGACAACGGAAACCAGCATTGTCTTATGATTTTAACCACAGTTATTATATGCGCTCCTAGGTATTCTTATTTAAGCTGAGCCAAAACATGAAGTTTAAAACACCTCTATTAAGGCTTGGTGAAACTCGAAATGTCTGAAGGAACCGTTTCTCGATTTCCCATAAAGTTTACTATCGATGGTGTCGGAGAGGTTGAAGGGCAACTCATTCGACACTTGGCTCCAAGAACCGTTGAAGCCATACTGAGGAAACTTCCTTTGGAAGGAAGGTCGGCACTGTGGAAAGAAGAGGTCTATTTTGAAATTCCAGTCAAAATGGGAAAGGAGAAAGCCAAACCTACGGTTGAGAAGGGTCAGATAGCCTTTTGGCCTATGAGTAGCGCCCTCTGCATTTTTTACGGCGAATCACAACCTTACAGTCCAGTTAGCATTGTGGGTCAAATAACCAAGAACTTAGAACTGTTTGAGCAGGTTAAAAGCGGAACCAAAATTAAAGTGGAAAAGATTTAAGGAAACATGAATGTGCTGTCTGCCCATCTTTTAAGTAGCTCTTCGCATTTTTCCCTTATTTCGGTGTTCTTGCTCTGTTTCTTGAGTTTTTCAAGGAATTCTATGCGTTTTTCTATTGAAGCCATCTCACCTACTCCATAGTAGAGTTTGCCGTCAATAAAATCTTTCATCTGCTGAGCCTTCTGCACAATATAGCTTGCAGCGTCAACTATGTCTTCAAGCATAGGCATAGTCGCCCATATAGCCGCATCTGCTTCGTGGAGTTGGCTGAACCCGTTGATCTCTTCTATCTGCCTTATGTAGGTTCTGAGAAAATCGTAGTAGCCAACTAACTTAATTAGACGCAGAGCTTCGTTCAACTTCTTCTTGAAAGCTGGGTCTCCTCTTAAAATGAGTTGATGCTTGTAGCCTTTCTCTATGGCCTCTCTGGCTTTCCGCACATCCTCCTCCGTGTAAACTCGTTCTGGAAACTCCACAGTTCTAGCCTCAAGAGCAAAGTTTTCAGTCGACAGGCGTGTATATCTTAAGGTTTCTGCTTCTAGAAACAAACTGGATGACGCCTTTCTGCTCCAATTGCTCAAGGAGGTCTTTTGCCACGCTTAACCGTATGTTAAAACGAGAAGCAACGGCAAACTGAGTGAGAGTCTTCATCTTTTTTACTTCGTTAATGACTTTCTCGCTTCTGGGATTAGGCGGAAAAATTCCAGCGGTTTTCTTTTCGCGTTTTGGTGGAGGTGCGCTTGACTTTGGTTCTTTTTGTTCACCTTTCTTAGACCGCGTTCTCTGAGTTTTCTTAGCCGACTTCTTCTTTTTGCTACCCATCGTGATTTCACCGACTGTTCAGATTAAAACCAATCTTGATGCTTAAAGGTTTTCCTTGGCATGAGCAGCAGTTATGCCTTTGGTTTTCTCCTCT
Organism: Candidatus Bathyarchaeota archaeon; assembly: GCA_030615265.1. GTDB lineage: Archaea > Thermoproteota > Bathyarchaeia > Bathyarchaeales > Bathyarchaeaceae. The sequence continues at coordinate 7,175 of JAUWZP010000039.1, read as the reverse complement.
TCTGTTTTGGGAGAGGAACGGCATACTTTTTCTCTAACGATTGACGGTGAAGAGTGTTCATGGTGCAGAAGGGCACGATTTTGCCGCCTGGAAATCCGTAATGTATTGTGCATCTTTCTATTCGTTCTAGGTCAAAGTTGTAAGCATCCATGAAATGCATTAGGCCAATCATTAGAGTCTTGTAGTGGAAGGGTCTCAGCGACTTGTAGTTTCCGCTCATAACAGCGGGCAGAATTTCCCTCAGAATCTTCGGCTTAATGTTACGCAAAGCTGATGCTCCGACTCTTAGCCTCGCCTTTAAGTGTTGACCTCTCCTCAGATCCTCTGCGGCTAAACTTAAATCGTTAAAGAACTCTTCAATGTCGCCAAGTTTCGTTATTGGGATTATGCCTCCGTTTTCCACGTAAAGATAGGTTGCGGCTCCACAGTGCGGATGGCAAGTGAACTCTACATGATGCTTCGATTTGTAGGCGTTTAGAAAGTCTGAAATCGGATACGTACATGGGATAGGATAGAAATCGCTCGTTTTTACTATTCCACCTGTTTGTTCTTCAATGTTGTGAAGCGCCTCTGGAATAGTGATTCTACCCTGCTTCACTTCCCATTCTTCTGTTCGTCCCGCAAAGGAAACTGGCTGGAAGTTTACACAACGTACAACGTCGATGTTCTTAACTGCAAAATCGATGATGTCGCCCAGTTGATGGTCGTTCATTCCTCTAACTATGACTGGAACCAAAACAACGCTTTTATGTCCTGCCTCTCGACAGTTTTCAATAAATTTGAGTTTTACTTGAAAAAGCCACCTTGCATACTTCATTTTTCCTTCCGCGTCCAGATGGCTCGGCGCTCTTCCAACGTAAGCCTCTGGAGTGACTCCGTCAAAAGAAAGATAATAAGTGGACACACCAGCCTTTTGAAGTTCCCGAATGTAATCTACGCCTTCTTTTTCGTCGGCTAACCGCACACCGTTAGTATTGATTTCCACATGTCTGAACCCCTTCTTTTTTGCAATCTTAACAATTTCAATCAGGTCTGGCCGTATGGTTGGCTCTCCACCAGACAACTGTAAGGCTGGAGGAGAAACAGGTAAATTGCTTCTTAAATTGTCTATTATGCCTTCAATTGTTTCCAAGTCAGGCTGGTATAGGTAGCCTATTTTCCCTGCATAAGCGAAACATATGGAACATTGGAGATTGCAGGCGTTTGTGACATCGAGTATGGCGAGAACCGTGTGCGACTTATGATTTGGACAAAGACCGCAATCGTAGGGGCAGCTCTTCACTGTTTTGGTTCTCGGGTTCAATATGCCTTTGCCAATCTGCCCATACTTTTCAAATCTTTTGAACATTTCATAGTCGGACCAGTAAACGTCTTCGAAATGCCCATGCTTTGGGCAGTCTTTTTCAATTATCACTTTACCGTCTTTTTCTTTCAGAACTGCATCCAGTTTTTCAAGGCATTCGGGGCACAAACTGCGTGTACGCTTAATGAAGCCAGATTCAGCGTCTTTAACCTGCGCTTTTTCCTTTCGCTTATACGTTTGCAACTTGACACCACTGCTGGTTGTAAACGAATAAGAGGGGTTTATGCTATAAATATATAAGAAGATTTCCAAACCTTTCCAAAGGTGAAAAGGGTTGGTAACCTCTTCAGGGTCTCTGTCTTTAAGCGGCGAAGCAAAGAAGGTTCTGCGGGAACTTGGGCTCACCCAATATGAAACCCGCGCTTATTTGGCTCTACTCGACAAAGGAGCCATAACTGCCAGTCAAATAAGCGAGTATGCGGAGGTTCCCTACTCCAAGGTCTATGAGGTTCTCGCTTCTCTAGGAAAGAAGGGTTGGACTAAAGCTGAACGTGGAAGACCCAGCAAATATTATCCTAAATCGCCATCGGAAGCCCTTGAAGCAGCTAAGCTGCGGCTTGAAGAGACAATGAGATCTTGGGAACAAACCATGCTAAGTGAGTTGCAGCCCCTTTACGAGAAGCGTGGAATACGCGAGAAACCAGACATATGGATTCTGAGAGGAGAATTTGGCATTCTGGCTAAACTTAAAGAAACATTGGAAAAAGCCAAGAAGGAAGTGATGATAGCAGCGCCTTCATTGCCAAAAACTCTGGAAAGCACTGTTATTTCCCTGTTAACCCGCTTGCAGAATGCTGACGTAGATGTGCTCTTTATGGTTTCAAGAGATACAAAAGATTGGAGCCTAAAGAAGCTTGCAAATGTTGCTGAGGTCAGGGTTAGGGACCAGATGTTCGGCGGCGGGGTTATAGTTGACAGCAAAGAAGCCATGCTTTTTCTGGGCGAGGAGAAGCCAACCCTTGTTATATGGGCAAACCATTTAGGATTAGTCAAATTCGCCAGAGACTACTTCCAATACTTATGGAACTCCTCTGAAAAGGCATGATTTGCCTTAAGTAACAACCTTCGCAAGCCCAATGACATGTCTTCATGAAAGGTGGAAGGCAAAAAGCTAAGATCTGCCCAGGACTTCTTCTTCAGATGGCGGAGACGGGATAAGCCCGTGTTTCATTAATAGCGCAGTGGACTCCCTGGCGTTTTTGATGATGGCTACCGCTCTGTCCCAGAGTTCCTGTCTACTCGGTTTCACTCTGGCAACACCCTCTTTAATTGACTCTAACGCACATGCAACTGCTTCACGTGGGAAAACCTCCCATTCATCCATTCTGGGGACTATGTCGCCTTCGTGAATTCCTCTTTCCTCTGCAAACTTGGCTAGTTCTTTTGCAGCTGCGATGCACATGTCGTCGGTGATTGCCGTGGCTCTCACGTCTAAGACTCCTCTGAAGATAGCTGGAAAGCCTAGAGAGTTGTTTATTTGATTTTCAAAGTCAGATCTGCCCGTTGCCATAACTTTGGCTCCTGCTTCCTTTGCTTCCCAAGGCCATATTTCAGGGACGGGGTTTGCGCATGCAAACACTACGGAGTTTGTTGCCATAGCGGATATCCATTCTTTCTTTATTGTGCCTGGGCCAGGCTTAGACGCGGCGATGCAGACATCTGCTCCTTTAAATGCTTCAGGTGCGCCTCCTGTTCTGCCTTCACCGTTTGTTTTCAAGCAGAAGTCCCATTTCCACGGGTTTTCTCCTTTTTCTGCTTCTATGTCTTTCCTGTTTGGGTGGAGAATTCCCTTGCTGTCTACCATGATGAGGTTGCCTGGTTTGACGCCTGCTCTCATGAGAACTATGGCTGTCCGCGTGTTTGCTGAGCCCACGCCTACGATGGAGATTAATGCTTCACCCATTTTTTTGCCTACAACTTTTAATGCGTTCATTAATCCCGCTAAGATTACGGTGGCTGTGCCCTGTTGGTCGTCGTGCCAAACTGGAATGTTAAGCTGTTCTCTTGCTTTGTCCAACACGTGGAAACATTTCGGCTTTTGGATGTCTTCAAGGTTGATTCCTCCAAATGTTGGCTCAATCCATTTGCACGCGGTTATGATGTCATCTGCACTCTTAGTTGCCAGGCACAGTGGGAACGCGTCGACGCCACCGAGGTACTTGAACAATAATGCTTTGCCCTCCATAACCGGTAAGCCTGCTTCGGGTCCTATATTGCCTAGTCCGAGTACTCTTGTGCCGTCGCTGACCACGGCTACGTAGTTCCATTTGTTGGTGAGTTTGAAAACCAGTTCTGGGTTTTCCTTTATCTCTCTGCAGGGCTGAGCTACGCCGGGCGTGTACCATATGGCGAAGTCAGCTGAGCTTCGGATGGCGCATTTGGGCATAACTTGCATTTTTCCTTCGTAGAAAGGGTGGTAAGCCGCGGCAATTTTAGCTGGTTTTTTCGCCTTGGCTAAAAGTTCTTCCACGGTCAATTTTTTGCTCATTTAACATTCCTCACATTTACTTTTGGAGTTTTAATAACTGGTTATTCTTCTCTTGCGTGTAGAGTTAGTCTTGTTTGCTTTTTGTGCATATAAATGTGCCGAGGTTGAAGATCAGATGAGGTGCTAAGCAAGCACGAGGCTAAAATTTAGGATATAAAATTGAATGCTTTCCGGTTTATGTTCTCCTTCTTCGTTTGCGCCCAGTCTGTCTTGCAGCTATCAAACCCACCTTTCTGCCTGGCGGGGCACCGCGTGAAACCGTCGTAACTTTACGGGCGCCTCTCTTGCTGCTTCCATAAGGATGAGCAGCCGCTATCATGGCAACTCCTCTTGTGCGCGGGTAAGTGTGTCCTTTAGCCTTCATTAGGTGGAATTTGGCTCCTGCCTTCAGAAACGGTTTATCCACGCGGCCAGCGCCTGAAATCACTCCAATCGTAGCTCGGCAGAGAGGGTTAAGGTATCGAGTTCTGCGAGAAGGAAGCTTAATCATCACTCCTTGGGGAGTATGTCCTGCAACGAGTGCGTAGGCGCCTGAAGAACGCGACATTTTGCCGCCGTCGCCAGGTGTACGCTCAATGCTGCAGACCATTGTGCCGTCTGGAATATTGCCGAGAGGCAGTACATTGCAGATGTCGATTGGCGCCTTGCCTCCCATCTGGATTTGCTGGCCTACATGGGCTCCTTCTGGGGCTACCGTGTAGTAGGATTCGCCTGTTTCAAGTTTAACCAAAGCTAGGGGAGCGCCTCTTCCTGGCTCGTGGAAGAGATTCTGGATTTGACCATTAAAGACTGTTTCAAGTTCCTTTTTTGAAAGCGGCGGATATTGCACTGGAGCTATTCTCTTGTGGGTGGAAGCCCTGAACGTGGATGCCCCTCTGCCACGTCGCTGGACACGGATTCGTTTGCCCATTGATTTTCGCCTTTTGTATATGCTACCCAAAGCAGCATATAAAACTATTATTGTTGAGGAAAGCCTTGGATTTTGCCAGTAAGTTTGATAGGTGAACAAGAGCTTTTTTAGCAAGCAACTAATAAAGTAAAGAAAAATGGTGTGGTTGCTTGTCGGTTTCTCGTCGTTTCTCTTTTAAGCCAGCTAGGTTCTCTTGGCTAATCAAGAGCAAAGTAGCAGGCTGTGCAAGACCGGAAAATGAAACGCAGCTTAGGTGGCTGTGGAATAAGGGCTTGCGAGCAATTGTCTGTCTCAACATGGAGCGTCCTCTAAACGATGAGCAGGTGAAGAATCTTGGATTTGGGTATGTCTTTATGCCGGTTAGAGATTTTTCCGCACCAACAATTGAACAGATATCCACGTTCGTGAATTTCGTCGATAGAATGCTTGAAAAAGGCAATCATGTGGTTGTCTGTTGTGGCGCTGGTATCGGAAGAACCGGAACAATGCTGGCTGCCTATCTGGTTAGCCAGTGTTATTCGCCTGAAAAAGCCTTGGAAGAAGTTAAAGAAAAACGAGGCATCGGAGTGGAATCCTATGTGCAGAGAGAAGCAATATTCAGATACGCACGTTTCATTGGAAAATGTGAAAACAATCCGCGCAAGTGGCGATGAGAGCGATTCGTGAGTAACGTAGGCTGGGAAGATATATATGCACGCTTCATAGATGCGTACGCAAGGTGACAAAATTTTGAAAGTACCTGATAAGATACTGACTTGGCAGATGACTCAGCCTTGGAGCAAAGACAAAGAAACAGGAACAGTTGTTGAAGGCAAGCTCGCGCAGACCGAGATTCCAGTCCCGGAGCTTCAGTCTGGAGAAGTCCTTGTGGAGATAGCTGGCTGTGGCGTTTGTCACACCGACATCAGTTACTTCTATCTCGGTGTTCCTACAGTAAGTAAGCCTCCTCTCACTTTGGGACATGAGATAAGCGGCGTGGTGGTGGCTGGTGACGAACAATGGATAGGCAAGGAAGTCATCGTGCCAGCGGTCATGCCGTGCCACAACTGCCCCATCTGCAATGCTGGAAGGGAAAATCGGTGTCTAGCCCAGAAGATGCCTGGAAACAGCCTTGGAATCTATGGAGGGTTCTCAAGTCACATACCCGTACCTTCCAGAGACCTCTGTATTGTGGAAGACCGTGGAGATTTTGAGCTAGCTGAGTTAGCCGTAGTAGCTGACGCCATTTCATCTCCTTATCAGGCATGCTTGAGAGCTGAGCTTAAGGAGGGAGATAACGTAGTCGTCGTCGGCGTAACCGGTGGACTAGGCAGCTACGTTGCTCAACTGGTGAAGGCTTTTGGCGCCAAAACTGTCATTGGTATTGGTCGCAACCCAGAGAAACTGGAAAGATCTCTTAAATACGGTGCTGACTTCACCATAAACTCTGCTGGGAAGGACGCAAGAACTGTTCGAAACGAGTTTAAAGCGCTATGTAAAAACAATGGACTGCCCTACAACTATCTTTGGAAGATTTTCGAGGTCACCGGGTCCAAACCGGGACAGGAGATAGCTCTTTCCCTCTTGTCTTTCGTTGGCAAGTTGATCGTAGTTGGTTACGGCGCAACAATGAACCAATACATGATCTCGCGGCTTATGGCTTTAGACGCCGAGATCATAGGCACATGGGGATGCCCCCCAAAGCACTATCCTAAGGTGTTGGAGTGGGTCCTAAATGGAGCTATCAAGATTAAGCCCTTCGTCGAAACTCGTCCGATGAGCAGAATCAAAGAGGCCTTCGAGGGAGCCCGTGCCGGAAAACTAATGAAGAGAGTCGTTCTGACTCCCGACTTCTAAAAATAGGTTTCACACAAAACTGCTTTCAAGAACTATGCAGGGGTCAATACGCGGTTCATGGCATCGTCGGCGACAGCCACAGCATATCCAGCGATTCTACGCAAGTCACGGGCTATCATACTCAACGCAACCGCCTTGTCTACATCCTTTGTCTTCTCCAGAATCTTCTTCAGCAAAGCCTCCTCTTTCTCTCTCATAAACTTCATTTTCCCAAACACAACGATTGCAAGCTGGACATCCATTTGTAGAAAGGCTTGAACAGCCTCTCTCTGCATCTCGTATGCGATCTTAGACATCTCTGCTATTGCCTTCAAAATTTCTGGATTAACCTTCTTTTTTCCCTCAAGAGACAGAATATGCCTTGCAATGGAAGAGGAATGATAAACCAGTCTGCTGAGGTCTCGGGCAATCAAAGCGAAGGTTATGCACTCGCGGCAGTTTTTCACTCCAACTTTTTCCGCTATAACTCTGCTCATGCTGCAAAGCGCTACTTGTCGAATCGTCATGCGGTAATGACGCTGAGCCTCTCTGCTTCGCTCTAAAACTTCCTTGGCAAGCGCAAAGTTCCAGTTCAGAAC
>JAUWZP010000061.1 GCA_030615265.1 Candidatus Bathyarchaeota archaeon | reverse complement strand
CACTTTTTTACACTTTTCACAGTATGGCTGCGAGATAAGCCGTTTGAAAATGAACCCTTTTTCATACAGTTTCTTGAAGAAATATTGTGTAAATTGTATGTTTTCTTTGGAGCTGGTTTGATGGAAAATGTCGAATGAAATCCCTAAATCCTCGAAATCTTTTCTGTCCGCTTTGTACCAGTAGGCCACGAATTCTTCTGGGCTTTTTCCTTCTTTTTCAGCTTCAATTAATATAGGAGTGCCGAAGTCATCGGTGGCGCAGACAAAAGCCACATCATTTCCTCTCAGCTTAAAAAACCTTGTAAGTATATCCGCAGGCAGATAGGTTGACGTGATCCCTCCCAAATGGATTTCGCCATTTGCGTAGGGCAGACCAGCCGTTATAACGATTTTTCCGAATCTAAACGCCTCCTAATCAACAGCGTTAAATGACAACGTTGGCAAGAGAGAATTAAGCTTATAATGTTGCCTATGTGAAGCAAGTAGTTAACCGAAACCTTAGCGAGCTCAGTGCACCTCCAAGCTTTACTCCACATCTTATAATGCTGTTTTAAACTCAAATACTTAAGCACAACGGCATCTAAAACCGTGAAACACCAGCTCAAACTAATTAAGTACAATTCGTCTTTACTACTATTGGTGAACTAACGAATGTTCCAGAAGATTTTAGTTCCTCTGGATGGTTCGGAACCCTCATCAAAGGTGTTAGAATATGGCATTAATATAGCCAAGAATTTTGGTTCAGAAATTATATTGCTTCACGTATATTCTAGGGCTGTACCATTTGTTACACCAGAAACAGGTGCACTACCCACCCCAACCGTAGCATCAGCGGAAATTACAGCTGAAGTCATCGAAGCTGCAAAGAGAATAGGTAACAAAATCTTAGCTGAGGCTAAACACACAGTCGAGAAACAGAAAATTCCCGTAAAAGCCGTCCTGAAAGAGGGAGACGCGGTTCATGAGATAGTTCGCACCGCGAAGGAGGAGAAGATTGATTTGATTGTTATGGGCGCGAGAGGAGTGAGTAGAATAAAAGAACTACTGCTAGGCAGCGTAAGTCATGGGGTTTGCAGAAAGGCTCCCTGCTCGGTAATGATCATAAAATGAACTGTTCTCTTTCGAATGGACATTCACACTTACTCCTTCAAACTCTCTACGCCTTGGCTTACGTACCACCAGAATTCGAGCTGGAAAGTTTATATCGCCTACCTTCTACGGTGTAAGTTTTTCCTTTTTCGAACAAATGTCGTAAAGCTTTGTAAACATCTTTTTGAGACTCTCCGAGACGTTGCGAAGTTTCAGCTAAAGTTAAAGGCTTATCAACTTGACTAAACAACGAGAGAATTTTCGCTTCAAGCTTCTTTCTCTTACTCATTGTATGCACCTTTCGAAAGAGGAAATCAAATATTGTATAAAAGATTAGACTTAAAAAATGTGTGCTGAGCCTTTAGATGACTGCGGACAAGACAACTTCCAAATCTGCCCACCCAACGAGTGGTTGGATGGTGCTCTCACACACACTTTTTGCGTGCAATGCATGCATGCCTGCGCTTAAATCGTGGAAACAACCAGGTTAATTAGAACTACAAAAACGTAAAAAGCTACAAGAACTTTCAGAAGTCCCAGAAAGAGTTTCTTGGCGAATTTCCAGTCATTCGGGTTAGCCACCTTCCGAGCGACTACACATAGTAGCCCAAAAAACAAAACCAGCCCGATCTTGAACCAAGCCGCCAGGAAGAAGCCTAGCCGCTCCCAAGCGTGCAACGTTATAGGATTGACTTCATAAGCTGGCACAGTCGTAAATATGTCGAAAACATTTAGTGAAAGCAACAATAGAAACCAGATCCCAAGAGATGGTGGGTTCATTCGGATTCTCCTTTCCCAACGATGAAAAGGCGCGAACACTTTCAAAAACATATCGGTGTTTCCTTTGTGCGCATGTGCATGCAACGAATTATTGTATGTGTGGGTTGGATGGTGCTCCGGCCGGGATTCGAACCCGGGTCTCCGGCTCGAAAGGCCGGAATACTTAGTCCATGCATATGCATGTTTAACCTGACTATATTTGGCAGAAGAGGAAGATTTTCCTTTCTTCTACCGGAGCCGCATTCCGGAGCATCATGCAATAATTCGTTCTGTCGTTTTAAGTTTTCTCCGTCGCGTCATGCTAAAAAACAAAAAATGCTGTTTTCCTCACAAGAATAGCATTATGCTCCACGTTTTAGTAATTTCTCAACTTCTTTCACTTCAGTATCCCTGACTAGAACTCTCTTTTGCTTCGAAGTAAAGCCAGAAATGATTTCGACTTTTTTCTTGAACAGCCTTGAAAGCTGTTTCACCAGCTCCTTGTTCACTCTTCCCTTGACCGGAGTCTCCCGACAAAATATCACAAGTTCATCGTTTAGCTTCATCCTAAACTGCCTTGACTTGGGCTTCACTCGGATTTCTATGATCGTTCCTTGCGGAACCTGCGTTAATTTCATGTTGATTGTCTATGTCGAGTTTTGTATATAAGAATCATATGTTGGCCTTTACTTACGAAAATTCATCTCTTCAGCATCTAAACGTTGGGCGACTAGACTAAGATCACATAGTCTGAAACGTTACCTCCGATAAGTAATCTGTAGTATTCCTCGGTTCCCCCCTTTTGCACTCGCTCAACCTTGCCCTGCGCAATCACAGTTTCACCGTTTCTGGCTTGTTCACAAAATCTTGCTCGGAAGGACACAATTTCCTTAATTGGCTCAAGATGGATTCCCTCAAGAAGCTCTACATGGCTGATCTTGTAATGGCATGGAGTGAAGATCGATTCAGAATCGTCTATCACGCTAGCCTTGACTCTGGCATAACCTTCATTAACATAACGAGTTGTGCCATACTGCTCCTCAATCTCATTCCAGTCCTTCACAAAGCGCATGGAATAGTCACGTTGCAGAAACTTGCCCTGCATAACCTTCCTAGACTCTGTTCGAACAAAATCTTCGAACAACATGGCGGTGTCCCTCGAACGGAAATCGAATAATTTCCTCAATTCCTCCAAGTTATAGGGGTCAACGGCACTTTTCTCGTCTTCTAACAAGCCTTTCAAAGTCAAGTACACTTTACGACAGTTTTCTGATCCATAAACGATAGGATCGATGTCTGAGTCAGGCTTGTGAAGCTTAACTAGAACTGAGCCTGAAATGCCGATTTTGTCCCATTCAATATTTGCTGATTCTTTCAGAAGCTCAGCAAACTGAAACGTTTGACTTTCAACCTTGTCTAGTTCATTGCAGTGCCGAAGTTCAATCAAACGATCAACCGGCTTGTAATGATGCTTAATCGCTTTAACTGGTACTTCGCAAAGGTGTTCATCAAAAACTGAATCGTACATCAGATAGGTTGGGAAAGCCTTCTGGAGCAAGACGTAACGTCTGGAAAGAGCGTAAACCTTCCGATACCTCATTTTGCCTCGTTTACGATCACCCTTCGGGTCGGGAACGAAACGAATGAAAGCTACAATTCTTCTAGGAGGGTGGATTAGACCTTTCACATCAAAAATTGATCCACTCAAATTCTCTATCAGTTCGCCTTCCCTCGCCTTAACATTCAAAGGGTATCCTTCCCGTCTGTTCGAATTGTTGATAACCACATCGTGTCTATAAAATTGTTATTTTGGTCGTTTTGTCTTCCATAAGGGCTCAAACATATCGATAGCAATTGTTTTTATGCCGCTTCTCTTCAGCGCTAGAAGGATAGAAGTGCCTATTACTGCTGCTGCAAGACAAGTTAAGAAGTCGGCTATTGCATAGTACAATGTCATAGGCGCCCAGAAAGCATACATATCATAAGTCCAGCCTAAAACCCAAACCGCGATATTGTTACCCGTTATTGTGTCACCGCCCACACGGGACAGCCAAGCAATGCACCAAAGAGCCACAGGCAACCGTCTCGCGTCTCTAGACACTATGGAAACGATAATCCACCTCCTAATAGGAGGCACAATTATGAAGATAAGCGACAACCAATATCCCCAAGTAACAATGGGCATAAATTGATACCAAGCGAATGGATGAGCAAACCATATGGCAACTTCACAAATGAAGATCAAAGTGGCTTCTTTCCAACGATTGAATAGAACCAAGCCGCTGATTAGAGCTCCTAGTGTGGGGGCTAGAAAAGTAAGTGCGCCTAGCCCGCCTGTTGCAGGATTGACGTAAGGAACTGCCAAACCAAAGATTAAACCAGAAATTGTTCCACCTAAAGGTCCCAGTAAAGGAGCAGTCAAACCTGCGAACAAAGGACTAGCCAAAGTGATCCATATATTTGTCCCTGGTACCGGATAAATTATCAAAAGCGCACAAGCCAAAATAAGCGCTGTCCAAACGGAAATTAGGGCAATGTGAATAGTATTCAACGTGCCTTTTCCAACGATTGCTACTTTAGCTTTAGCAAGCTCCATTTGATCCTTCCTATGTAGAATTTTCCAATGGTGTGTAGTTTCTTACACAACATTAATAAAACTTTTTGTTCCAGAATAGATTGTGGCTTATCTATGTCTTCAACTTCACCTCTCAAAATATCTGAACATGTTTCTCAATGCTTACAACTCGCTATCCTCCTTGAAGTCAGCGCCTATCCGAAGCCTGGAAACGTTCATAGAACGGCTGATTTCAAAGAAACTCGATATGAACATTTTTTTGCTTCTGCGGTCGCTGTAGCTCCTCACTTTTGTTACGGGGCTAAGCAGGGGATTCTTGTTTCTGCTGGGAAAATTGGTCCTGACAAGGTGGGGGTCGGTAAAGTGATTAAAAATGCTGTTATAAGTATGAATGAGTGGCAGCAAGGCGGAAATACTCTCTTAGGGGCGATAATGTTACTTTCTCCCATTTCAGTTGCTGCTGGGATGACGTATGCTGAGGGGTCGTTTTCTGTTACTAAGCTCAGAAAAAACATGAAAATGATCGTTGAATCTAGCACTCCTAGGGATGCAGCGGCTGTTTACGATGCGATATCTATTGCCAAACCGGAGGGACTAGGCAACGTACCCAAACTCGACGTAACAGATCCAACTTCAAAACAGAAAATCCTATACGAAAAGGTAACTCTCTTTGACGTATTCAAGATATCTTCTGGTTATGACTCGATTGCTTCTGAGTGGGTAAACAACTATTCAATCACCTTCGACTTAGGATACCCCTATTTTTCCCGACAGCTTAAAGAGACAAATGACATAAACACCGCGACGGTACATACATTCCTCAAGATTCTATCCCAGATTCCAGACACCTTTATCGCTAGAAAGGTAGATTTAGCCAAAGCGAGGGAGGTCTCGGACCAAGCCAAACTAGTACTGGAGAGGGGTGGCTTAGCAACTCCAGCAGGTATGAGTCAATTCAGAAGGTTCGACAAAGAGATTAGAGATCCAGCCCACAAATTGAGTCCAGGAACGACAGCAGACATTGTCACAGCAGTGTTAGCCGTCAGCATCTTAAGCGGTTATAGACCATAAATATGATGCATGCCGGGTTATCTATGAGTGAAACGCTCTATCCTTATATCGTCTTTTTGCCCGCGAAAAGAAAGCAGAAAGTGTTACGGGCCATTTTCGGGTCAAAAGTCCCCATTGATATCCTAAAGTTTTCTATTGACCAAGGGATTTCTGAAAAAATCTACCAAAAGAATCTAATTGAAAGTCTTAGTTATTCCAACAAAACTGTGATAAGCCACCTCAAAACAATGACTGATCTTGGAATTCTAAAGGAAAACATGGAAAAGATTGAAAGCGACAGTCGCATTGTGTGGATGAAGTATTATGTTCTGTCAGACTTGGGAAAGTGGTTCGCCCTTCTCCTCGCCAAGGAGAACGCTTTGTCTCGAGATGAAAAGGCTGAGATAGTCCGCAGCGTATTTCGATCATACGTTAAATGGGTGAAAGAACTTTCAGAAAAACTTCACGTAAACAAAGAGATTCTTCGAGATATTTTCTTGAAGGAGATGAAGTAGTTGGCCTTTTTCATCAAGAAAGGTTGATTGTATATTTATCCAATCTACAGAAGGTTCCGCCATGAAAGCGTGGGCTTCCAGGGACGGCGACATCTTTGTCACAAAAGAGTTTTTCATCTTTTACGTGTTTGGATATGAACACCCGAAAAATCTGTTATTCTCCTTTCTAAAATACATTCCATCCAAGCTGAAGCTCCACTTCCCAATACGCTTTCTCAGACAAACATGGAAACTCGGGAACGTAGAGCTTGCTCGACCAGAAAAACTCTATACCGCACAAAACTATCAAAAGCTCCTAGAAACCTTTCGAAATAGATTTCCTCAATACACCTATTTCTGCCCCTACCGTGGAAAAGAAGTTATAAGCGTTCCATTGGAACACGTGGAAAAGGTTTACGTGCCAAAAGAATGTCTGCAGAGGCTCCTTGAAAAGAAAAGGAAGGATCGTCTACAGAAACTAGCCTTGGAGCTGATCACCCTTCTCTCCACAGAATCCAAAGTACCTCTGAAAGATTTTGGAATCCACGGATCCATCGCATTGAACATGCACACCACAAAGTCTGATGTCGACCTAGTAGTTTATGGGTCAAAAAACTTCAGGAGCCTCGAAAACACAATTGATAAACTCGCCGAGGAAGGCACGCTAAAATACATTTTCACCAAGAAGCTTGACACAGCGAGGAAGTATCGAGGACGGTACAAGAACAAACTTTTCATGTACAACGCGGTGCGAAAGATTGGTGAAATAAATGTTCAGTATGGGAATCACAAATACGTCGCAATGAGGAACGTTACTTTCAGCTGCGAGGTCGTTGATGATAGCGAAGCCATGTTCAGGCCAGCCATTTATCAAATCAGAAATTATCAACCCCTTGACTCGGCCTCAAAACTCAGGGAAGACGAAATCCCTACAAAGGTCGCATCTATGATAGGCTATTACAGAAACGTGGCTAGACTTGGAGAAAAGATCAAGGTTTCGGGAACGCTGGAACAGGTAGAAAATATCGAAACAGATCAAACTACCTATCAAGTTGTGGTAGGTACAGGAACACATGGGGACGAATACATTTGGCAACTATAAAGCTTAGGGACCGCGACGCCATAATTACTGCTGACAACATTATTTTCCGAGTTTATGGCTATTTCCATCCCTATGACGCATACGTTTGCGACCCAGAATATGCATCAGCTACAATTCACAAGTCCATGGATCCTAAGGCCCCTCGCGGGAAAAGAAAACCCAGTTACTACAAATTCTACGCAGACGAAGGCTTACAGTTCGTTCGAGAAAAATACCCGCGCTACACGCTTTTCTATGAACCTCTGCAAAAGCGCCTCGTAGGCGTGCCGCGAGCGTACATCACGGAAACACGTGGACCAGACAAAGGATTTCGGCGGTTGATTGAGAGGCAACCTAGAGATGGTCTTCTTAAGGCGTTGCACAAGGTGTACAGCTTGGTCGCTTCTAGGTCAGGGCTGTCAGAAAAAGATTTTGGGGTTTTCGGTTCGCTTCTTCACGGCTTCTATCACCCCAAATTTTCAGACATAGACCTCATCGTGTATAGCAGAGAAAAATTAAGGAGACTCGGCGAAACGCTAGAAGACTTCTATCGGGAAAAAGGCCCTCTACGAAACGAGTTTGAAAGCGAGAAGGCTGTTGAAGGGAAACTTTGGAAATTCGTGAACTACAGCCCAAAAGAGTATCTTTGGCATCAACAAAGGAAGACGATTTACGCCTTGTTCAAGGATGCGAATTGGGCGAGAATTATTAAGATAGAGTTCGAGCCAGTGAAAGACTGGAAGGAAATCTGCAACGAATATAATCCAAATACCCAAGTCATAAAGAAGGGTTGGATTAAGGCCGTTGCCCGCATAGCCGACGACCAGGATGCACCCTTTATTCCGTCAATTTACAGGATTGAACCCATCGAAATTCTGGAGGGACCGAAAGTTGAGAACGTTCAGCGAATTCTTTCCTACGTTGAAGAATTTAGGATGCAGGCAGAGAAGGATGAGCTGGTTTACGTGGAAGGGAACCTTGAAGAGGTTATTACTCCAACGAGAACGTTTCATCAGATCACTCTAACCTACTGTCCTCGATATTATGAACAAGTGCTGAAGATCTTACAGACGTAACTTGTGCTTTCCCCGGTAAGCGTTACGCATTGTTCATAAATTACCTTCTTTGTCAATTACCTCTCATGCGCGCACGCTAAATAAATTGGATTAGTGTAAATCCAACCAGTCCTAATATTATGGCAATCACAGCAAAGATGATAATCGCTAAGATAGAGATGACAAGTGCTTTCAGCCATCCGCAGTCAAAGAAGTGTTTCACCAATACGAGCCAAAGTATCAGTTGGATGAAGGAAGCGATGAAGCCTACGAAGAAAGCTCCAAAGAGTGCACCAACCACGGTTCCAATGATAACTGTAAATATGGCGTCTGTGAATTTTGCTTTGTCTTTACCAACAATTGCTCTTCCCGACAGCCAAAGAACTGGCGACAATATAATGGTGTTTACAATAATGGTTACAGCAAGTGCGTCTAAATTAACAGCCAAGTCAACTCCATCCCTTTGGAAATAGGTCATCATTCTTAACTCAAGCTGCTTTTAAGCTTATCTTGCATATTTACGCACCAATGCGTGCGCATGGGGTTTGTTAAAAGGTGCGGGGGGTGGGATTCGAACCCACGAACCCCTACGGGACAGCCGCCTCAGGGCTGCGCCTTTAACCTGGCTTGGCAACCCCCGCTTGAGCTAAATTATCTACCCACCCGCTTTCAATTAAATCTTATCTGTATCTGTAAGCCCGCTAAGCCACTTCAAAATCTTCATTTATTATTGTTAGAAAACGGCAAAGATAACCATCCAACGCGGGGTATATGCGTACAAAAAATACGGTATTCCGCCACTGTAAGAATCGACCTAAACGTGTGGGGGAAAAGACGCCTCTTAAAGACCGACTACCCCCGTATGTATAGGAAACTGCGGTTAAGGAGCACATGTGCGCGTTTGCAGCATCACATGAAAACCCATGTTCTACAATACAGCCGCTATCTTTCCCCATCTTTTCGCATCTTTCCCTATCTTTCTGCATCTTTTTCCACCTTTTCCTATCTTTTCCCATCTATTCCTATCGTGGGATAAACCCTTTCCAAGCTTACTTTCAAAAAACCAACCAAAAACAAGCTCTGTGAAAAACTAAAAAAATTATAGGGGGGGTCTAAAGAGAGAGACATACGCAAACAACGTGACAACACAACACCACTTTATCATCACAAGAGTTGCACTCAAAATTAGACACGCAAAAATCACGCATGCATTTTCAGCATATTTCCAGAAAACAACTATCAAAATGAAATACAAATAAACAATATTTTCTTTTTTACTCTTTCTTACTATATCAAATAATCAAACCTAATTAATCGACCTAATCCGAGTTTGAGTAAAATCTTACATAAGCACACAAGAATACTAGTACTTGCAAGGAGGAAGCCAAACTGAAAGCAGTAGTGTTAGCAGGAGGCTTCGCAACAAGATTACGCCCACTCAGTTGCACAAGACCAAAGCTCCTATTTCCAATTGGAAACAAGCCTCTACTAGATTGGACGCTGGAAAAACTGGCGAAAAGCCATGTCAAAAAAGTCATACTAGCTGTAAACTACATGGCCGACACCCTCATTCAACACTACGGAAAATCAAAACATGAAATGAAACTCTCGTATTCCATAGAGGAAAGACCGTTAGGAACAGGAGGAGCCATCAAAAACGCAGAAAAACTAATCGGCGATCAAAAACCATTTCTCGTCATAAACGGAGACATATTCACCAACTTCGATTATACAAAACTTTTGGAAAAACACAAAAAGAATGACGCAATTGCGACGATAGCACTTTACCGCGTTGAAGACCCTAGTCGATATGGAACCGTAGAACTAGCCGAAAAAAACCGTGTTACACAATTTGTAGAAAAGCCCACCAGTGGAGAAGCACCTAGCAATCTTGTAAACGCGGGGATGTACATTCTTGATCCAGAAATATTTGATTACATCCCAAGCGGTCAACCTGTTTCAATCGAGCGTGAAATTTTTCCTAAACTAGCTGATGAGAGCAAAATTTACGGCCACCATTTCAAGGATCTGTGGATCGATATTGGAGAGCCAAGAGATTATCTAAGAGTAAACCAGCTTCTACTTGACATCAAAATAAAAAAGAGTCAGATAGGAAAAAACTCCTTTATAGAAAGCGAAGTAGAAATCAAAGACCCCACGATAATCGATGAAGAAGTGACTATTGGAAAGAAATCAAAGATAGGTCCCCACGTGGCTATTGGCAAACACGTTATCATAAGGAAAAAAACCCACATTGAAAACTCAGTGATATTTCCTCAAACCATAATCTCAGATTCCACCTTAATAAAAGACACAATTATCGGTGAAGGCGTCATTGTCGGAAGC
>JAUWZP010000069.1 GCA_030615265.1 Candidatus Bathyarchaeota archaeon | reverse complement strand
CGCCGAAGGTTGCGTAGAAGCTGCGCAATGAATTAACGTACATGTGGGCTGCCTTGTCGCTCACGCCTTTGCCAACTATCCTGTGCTCGCCTTTACCTCGGCTCTTCCGGGGATACTCTGTTTTCATCCAGTTGTAGAACTCTATGAGCCGTTTCAAAACTATGTCCCGCTTCTCCCTTGGGTCCCGCTTCAAGTCTTCCATGGCTTCGTCGACTAAGACTGAAGCTTTCATGCCTGTGAAGAGCGAGTAGGCTCTGAAGGCTGTGCGGTAGTTGTTTCTTGTTCCTGATCGGGTTATGGTGTCGAGCCATCGGCTGAGGGCAGGGTCGCCCCAAGCAACAAGATCTCCAATAGAAACCCCGTCAAGATGTTTCTTGTTTACCAAGGTTTTGATCTCTCCTTGGGAAATAAATAAACTGATAACTCATATTTAAAACTTGGCGTACTAGTTAAGCATAGCAATATTACATTTGCCCATCAAAAAAAAGCCAAGCGTACCGTAGCTTTTGAAATAGTTAGAACCTTTGCAGTGAGGTGAGACCCATGCGGTTATTCATGCCGATGAAAAATTCTTCGGACAGAGCTATGGATCAGCTGGACACTCTCAAAAGGATTTTCGTCTGTTGTTCCGTCGTCTCGCATAGGGTTCTCTTCCCGTTTGATCGTTGTGATGGAGCCGTCCTTTCTTAGGTGAATGTCGAAGGGTGAAGGTGCTGAACGTATAGAGCTTACAGCAAAAACGTCTTAAGCGAGAAATCATTTCAGTAAGTGTGGATGATGACTACGAGAGTCAACAGAGCCGTAGCGCTGTGTTTGACCTCTCGACGGGCGATCTGACACAAAACCTTCTATCGACAAGAATTATGCAAAAAACCTTATAACCCAAATCAAATTAAACAAGAACTTGTTAAGAATCGTGGAGGAGAAGTTTATGCCATGCACAGTGGTTGTTTGCGGCTTCTTCGGCGACACGGGGAAGGGGAAGGTCATCTCGTACTTGGCGTTGAAAGATAAAGTAGCTGTAACAGCTCGAGCGGGTGTTGGGCCAAACGCTGGGCACACAGTAGTATATGAGGGAAAAAAATATGGGCTACGAATGTTGCCAAGTGCCTTCGTCTATGATAAATGTCGTTTGTTGATTGGTCCGGGTGTTCTGGTTAATCCTGATATTCTTCTTAGAGAGATAGAAGTGACCCACTCGGACGGTAGAGTTGGTGTTGACCCTCAATGTGCCATTATTGAACCAAAGCACATCCAAACGGATAAGAGAGGACATTTAGCCCAGAAGATACGGACAACAGGCACCGGAACAGGTCCATGCAATGCTGAGAGAGCCTTGCGCGTTGTCAAAATCGCGAAGGAAGTCCCAAGTCTACAGAAGTTTTTGACGGATGTTCCGCTTGAAGTTAATAGGGCAATTGATGAGGGAAAAAACGTGTTAATTGAGGGAACACAAGGAACGTACCTTTCTCTTTTTCATGGAACCTACCCTTACTGCACATCAAAAGATGTTACAGCTTCCGCCGCTTGCTCAGACGTGGGTGTTGGACCGACAAAGGTGAACGATGTTATACTTGTGCTTAAAGCTTACAACACTCGTGTTGGGGCTGGTCCGTTGCCAAATGAGATTTCTGAAGAGGAAGCGGTTAAACGTGGTTGGTTGGAATTTGGCACGGTGACTGGTAGGAAAAGGCGGGCAGCGCCATTTAGTTATGAACTGGCCAAGAGAGCTGTAATGTTGAACGGGGCCACTCAGGCTGCAATTACCAAGATTGACGTGGTTTTCCCGGAATGTAAAGGCGTTAAGTCCTATGACGAGCTTTCCCAAGGAGCCAAAAAGTTTGCTGAAAGAGTTGAAAAGGAAATTGGGGTGCCTGTAACGCTGTTTGGCACTGGACCTGGCGCCTTGGAGATTGTTGACAGAAGGGACAAGTGGAAAAGTTAATTTAGAAAGCCAGTATTTCCATTAGGATCAGTGTGTCGAATTATGACTGCTCCTTACGCACGTATTCTTTAGATAATTTTGGATGCCAAAATCTCTTATAAAGTGACAATTAATACTAAACGTCAATAGGTGTACTGTAGTCAGCGAATTGTCTGGTGGGATATGGAAGATTCATGTGCAAAAACGTCTCATTGTGAAGGCAACTGGAGAAGTTTCAAACGTGAGATACTTTGAAAGAGAATGGATGGACTGATCACCGTGAAAGGTCGGAATCTTGGAAGGTTTCTTGAGGTGCTTTCTTCTAAGCGAAGCATACGAAGCTTGATTTATGCATGTACGGTTATCTTCTTTTTTGCATTAATCTTGCTTCCACCAATTCTCGGGATACTCCTCAAATGGAATTTGATTGGCCAAATCTTTGAAAACTCAAGCTTGATGTCTAGAGCAATGTCAGCCATCTACGCGTCGTTTGCAATCGCTTTGTTTGTTTCAATCATAGACGTAATCGCTGGTTTGCCGATGGCTTGGTTCATTTGGAAAGGAAAATCTAAATGGCTAAACGCTCTCGACACACTTGCCGATATTCCTTTCATCGTACCCACCGTGGCTCTTGGTTATTCAATATGGCTATTCTGGAGCAATGAAACTCAAGGCATCTCTTCACTCTTTGGAGCAAGTTTAGTGTCACCAGGTTGGCTCTTAATTATTCTAGTCCATTTCGTTTTCTCCTATCCCGCCGTGGTTAGAGTGATGGTTGGTGCCCTCTTCGACTATAAACGAACGTATGAGGAAGCATCCAGAACTTTGGGGGCAGCGCCAGTTACTGCAGACAGAACCGTAACGTTCCCGATACTTAAAACATCTTTTATTGCAGCTTTCACATTGGCATTTGCAAGATCAATTTCTGAGACGGGAGCAACCGTTATAGTTGCAGGAACCTTTGAGAACGGACCAGTTTTAATTAATAACCTTAAAACTACACAACAGCTTGGATACGAAGGTGCTTTGGTTTTCGTTAGTTTCATTCTGATAGCGGTTTCTTGCATGATCTTCGCAACCATCATGATACTTGGCCCAAAACTAAAAATGCCAGTAAGAAAAGTTTGGCCGGTCGCTGAAAGAAAACTGAGTAGTCATGGTCTCACAAACTTGAGAAACACTTCAACTCTCTTGGTGTTTTTTGTTCTAGTTCTCATTCCCTCACTTTTCGTCGCTCTTCCAGCCATATACGCCATTTTAAACGGTACGCTCAACGAAGCACTGAGTAGCACGGGTATTTGGCAAGGATACTGGCAGAGCCTTTCCCTATCATACGGTGTAGCATTCGTCGCGACTTTGTTGAATACTGTAGCTGGTTTGCCGATGGCAATTCTTATCGCCAGAAAGAGACTTGGAGTGTTGCCTTCAACTATTCTGGATGTGCTAGTGAATATTCCTATGATAGTTCCGTCCATTGCGCTGGGCGTCTCTCTCAGCATTTTCTGGAATAACTTCCCATTTATACCTGAAATTGGATTGTTGCTTTTCGCTCATCTCTCAATTACCTATCCTTACTTTGTCAGGTCGATGACTGCTGCCATTGAAAGAGTTGACATGGATTTGGAAGAAGCCTCTAAGACGCTTGGAGCCAAGCCATTTGCAGTGTTTAGAACAATCATTCTGCCTTTAACAAAATATTCTTTGTTTGCGGGTGCAATCATGATGTTCACAAGAAGCGTTAGTGAGACCGGTGCCACTTTGGCGGTGGTAACTGAACTGAAAACTGCCCCAGTTTTACTGGTTGAATGGGTCAAACAAATCGTGCCAGCCAGTCCGATGGAAATTGGTCTTGGATGCGGCTTTTTGATAATTCTATCCTTCGTTATCTTATTAATTTCAAGAGGCACGGTTAGAGGAAGATATTAACATGTTAAATATATTAGTGAAATGTAACCTCATCTTAAGCTTATGGGGCTACTAGAATGCCTGAAGTCCGCCTAGAGAACGTCACAAAAAAATACGGCAAAATTATTGCAGTAAAAAACGTAAACCTTCATGTGCACGACAAGGAGTATTTCTCTCTCATAGGTCCGAGTGGATGCGGCAAAACTACTCTGCTCAGATTAATTGCTGGTCTAGTTCAACCCGACGAGGGAAAAATCTTCATTGAAAATAAGCTTGTCACCCACATTCCACCAGAAGATAGAGGAATCGGATTTGTTTTCCAAACTTACGCGCTTTTTCCTCACATGAACGCTTGGGACAACGTAACTTATGGACCGCGAGTGAAAGCATGGGAAGAAGAAAAACGTGAAAGAATCGGACGAGAAATGCTTGAAATGGTTAAACTATACGAACGTGCAGATGCGGTCCCAAAAGAGTTAAGCGGCGGCATGATGCAGAGAGTTGCCTTAGCCAGAGCGTTAGCTGCAGACGCAAAACTTCTGTTGCTTGATGAACCCTTAGGCGCCTTAGACGCTAAGATTCGGTTTGATTTACGATATGAACTTAGAAAACTTGTGAAAGACTTGGGGTTAACTGCCGTCCATGTTACGCATGATCAAGGCGAAGCAATGGCGATCTCTGACAGAATTGCTGTTATGAAGAAGGGGAGGATCTTACAGGTTGACACTCCTCAGGAGTTGTATATGAAGCCTCAACACGTTTTCGTTGCCAATTTCATCGGTGAATCCAACTTTCTTGAAGGTTACATTGTGGAGACCAACGATAAGGGTTGTGTCATAGAGTTGCGGGGAGGGGTAATTGTCAATGTTGTGAACCAAACGAGAAATAAGGGAGAACGCGTTGTTTTGGCGGTTAGGCCGGAAACGCTTAGCATAGAAAAGGGCCACAAGAAAGGGTTAAACTGCATAACGGGTCACATAGAACGTTTCAGATTTGAAGGCACCGATGTCCGCTATGAAGTGAGACTTAAAAACGAAGATGTTGTTGTGATTGTGCGCCCAGCTTTAATGGGCGAATGGTTCAACGAAGGTGAAAAAGTCACAGCCTGCTTCCCCACGGACAAAAGTTACCTGTTCACCTATCCAAGCTTAGGATTAAGGAGCGAACTAGCCCTTGAGTGAACTAGTAAAATGGTTTGAAAAGAGAAGAGAAGCAAAAGTCATAACAATGATGCAGCGCCACCTAGCCACAACCATAAGCGCCGTGGAAGACCTAGAAAGAGCCGTGAAAGCAGCCGCCGACAACAACGAAAAAAAGATGAATGAAAGCATTATCCGCGTGACGAGCGCGGAGAAGGAAGCCGACAAGCTCAGAAGAGACGTAATGGTTGAACTTGCACGTGGGGAATTGCCCCCCGTAGATAGAGAAGACCTTATGCACCTTATGAAACGCATCGACATGGTAGCTGACTGGAGCCGAGAATCAACGCGCATACTAAACGTGATTCCAACCCGAGACGTACCAAACAACCTGAAAAAGGTGATGGTTGAGATGATGAGAGGCACAAAAGAATGCGCCATTGGACTGAGAAAATGCGTAAGTCGCATGGCGGAGAAGCCAGATGAAGCCTTGAAGGCGGCAGATGAAGTGGAGCGACTGGAAGAGGAAGTAGATGCTCTGTATGAAAACTCTAGAAAGCAACTTGCAAAGGAGACAAAGATGAAAGTTGGAGCAGCAATTATGTTAAATCAGCTCCTAGATGCCATCGAAACAGTTGCCGACTGGTGTGAAAACGTCTGCGACCAAGTAAGAATAATTATAGTTCGTCGATAGTTAACTGTTAAAGGAGGCGAGAGTCTTACCCAGTATAATCATCAACGTATCCGAGCTACGGGATGTGGAAAAAGAAAGCATCAAAGAGCTTGCAGAATTCTTAGAGGAGAGAGTTAAAGCCAAAATCAATGTGGGCAGTAACGAGATCACAGTGAAGCCTGAAAATAAAGGAAACGCTATTCCACCAAAAGCCTACTTACGCGTGCTTCTCCGCAAGTTCCTGCACCAAACAGAGTTAAAAGAAGACTTCCGAGTGATTTCCAGCGGAGAAAACGTGTTAACGATAAAGACCCGAAGAGAAGCTAGGAGCTCGCAGTAGAAGACCGTTCTGCCCCAATCTTCCGTTGCTTTTCGAAAATCTTTTGCACTTTAAACAGGTGGACTCTTGCCTTCCATGTTTTCTCATGCGCCTTGGCAAAATCGTCGTTTTCAATACAACTTTTAGCTTCCTCGAGCATGTTCAGCGCGGAAGTGAGAATTGGCTGTATCTCCATCTGCTTGGAAGATGATTCGCGTTTCAAAGAGAAGCTTTCGGCTTCGTTAGGGTGAAGAAGCGAAAAGAGGAAAAGACAATATTCAACGTCAGATGAGGCTCGCCAAACCAGATTATAGGTTTCTCCCTCCTCTTTGTTCGAAAATAGCTTCGATGAATTTCCCAAGTAACCAATTGCAGATGAGATGGCGCTGAGGATTTTTTCTCGATCCATCGTTATACCCGAACGTGATGATTCTGCTGAAGAGGACTAACATGCGAGAATAAATATATTCTTTGGGTTATCCCTCAACGGAAACTCTGCTGACATTGTTTTCCTTTTCAACGCGTATGACGTGTTCAGCCTTTTCCGCGAAGGCTTCACTATGAGTCACCGCGATTATCTGTTCAATTGCTTTAAGACGGGATATGGATTCAGCTAAGCGGTCTATGGAGCCGTCTTCTCTGCCTAGGCTTTCGGTGGGCTCGTCCAAAAACAGAATGTAGAGTCCATGCCCAGTTCTCGCCTGCATGATAAGCTGTCCCAATCCCAAACGATAGGCGAAGGCTAGCAAGGTTCGTTCGCCGCCTGAAAGATGATTGGTACTTCGTTCGTAGCCTTCTTCGCTTTGAACAATAGGCGTATAGGTTTCATCGATCTTAGCCAGAAGTGTGGGTCCAGCGGGTCCAATAAGGTCGTCTAGAACTTGCTGAACCATTCTTTGCAGATAGGTGACAAACTCAGTTCTCAGTCGGGGCTGAATGCTTCGATAAGCGCCTCGAATTCCATTGACAATTTCCAACAGTTCCCCAATCTTTTTCATGCGATCCATCTTCTGTTGGGCAACATCTAAGCGTTGTTTAAGCTCCTCAATTCTGGTTGCAACGTCTTGTTTTCGAGTTTCCTTTGATTTCAAGTCGTTTTCTAACTTTGTAACTTGCTTGAAGGCTTCATCTCGGAGTTTTCGTGCCAATTCCAGTTTTGTGAGGTCAAACTTGGCAATTTCCATTCGTACAACGTCAAGTTGCCCTCGAAACTCTCTCTCTTGTTGCTGTTTCCCTTCTAATTCCACTGAAAGCTGGTCTAAAGACTGCTGTTCTTCAGCGATTCTGTTCCGTAGGTCACTGATTCTTGGCGTTAGAGTCTGTAAGTTTGAAACAACTTGACTGACAACGGTGCTCAGATTTTCTAGTTCGTCTAGGTTAGTCTGCAGCTCAGTTATTCGTTTTTCTCGTTCAGAGTTTTCCTGTGTCAGCCTTTCCATTAAGCCTGTTTTGTAGTCTTCATTGAGAGACTGCAAACATAAGGGGCATTTGCTTTCGGCTGTGAGGCTGGAAATTCTTCGCTGATTGTTGGACATCTCTTTCTTAGCAGCTTCTTGTTCGCCTCCGATGCTTCGTATCTGTTCTTCAACGGTCAAAAGGTGCTTTCTCAGCTCGTCAGTTGTCTGCTTAGGGTTTAGTTCCAGTTTGTGAAGGGTTTCACGATGATGCTTTTCTTGGGTTTCTACAGTCTTGAGTTGTCCGGTTATGTTGTTGACAAACGTGTTTTTTCGTTGGGTTTCGCTGGCGAGTTTGCCGCATATACCTATGATGTTTGCGATATTAGTTTGCAGTTCGGTTTCTTTCCTCTTCAGTTCTTCGGTTTGTTTCTTCAACTCTTCTAGGCTTTCAAGCTTGGCTGTGGCTTTGTCAAAGTCGGTCTCTGCTTCCGCAAGTTTCTTCTTTAAGTCTTCAAGTTCGCCTTCGATCCGTGAGAATTCTTCAACCGACTTGTGGTATTCGGCTTGAAGTTTATCCATTCCAAGTATGTCAAGGTCCTGCTCGTAGCCTTCCTTTATGCCTTCGTATTTTTTTTGAACTCCAAGCATATTGACTCGTGCAACCTCGTAGTCGGAGAGCCCAAAAAGCTCGTCTAGCCTTGTTTGGCGTGGTCTTGGTTGCATGTTCAATAATTCTTTCAACTGTTCCTGCTTGACCCAAACAATCTCTCTGAAGATATCTTTGTCTAGTCCTGTGATGGCTTTCAGCTGTTCCTTGACTGCTCCGCTTTTGAGACTGGCAATCAGTTTGTCGTCTTCGTAAAGTTTGAGTTGCTCCGTATCTTGGCTTATGCTCTTGCCTCGTCTTCTCAGAGCACGTGTAAGCACGTAGGTTTTGCCAGCATGCACAAACTGCAAAGTCACCTTGCACGCGTCTTCGCCTTCTCTGAGAAGATACTCGAAGCTTCTGCCAATTGGATCGCCGAAAAGTACGAAGTCGATAGCATAGAGCACGCTGGATTTTCCGCATCCCACGCCGCCGACGAGGCAGTTGAAGCCGCTGCCAAATTGAATCGTTGACTTAACGTGGGAACGAATGTTTTCCAACTCTACGCTTTTAACTCGCATGTATGAACGCCTCCAATTTATCTCGGACTTTGTCTTCGTCTTTTCTCACTAATGGCTCGAGAATGTTGACCGCTAATCTTGAAATCTTTTCAGCTTCCTCGCGACTGTAACGTTCAGTAAAGATTTGGAGGAAATATTCGAAAGCCTTCGTTGTCATGTCTTTCAATTCGCCGTCGAATATGGACCGAATAACCTCATCTGAAACTGCAGTTTCCTGTAGGCGCGAATGAGGACGAACCAGCA
>JAUWZP010000074.1 GCA_030615265.1 Candidatus Bathyarchaeota archaeon | reverse complement strand
TCTAAATGTGGCAGATCTTTCACTCAACCTATCGAGTTAACTACTATTCAGACAGATGGATCCCTTGAAACCTACGATGCTTGTCCTCATTGTTTTTCACGGGTGAAACTAGAGAACAGCAGAGCAGAGAAGATTGAAACTATTTTGGATAAATTGAGGAAAACCCCAAGTGAAGCTCCTCCTAGTGCTCCAAAGAAAGGTCAAAAGGAGAAAATCAAGGACATTGAAAAAATCAAGCCAGTTGGATGTGCTCATTTCCTTGGTTATCTGAAGAATCGTCCCGAAGGCTCTCCAATTCCAGAAGAATGTCTAACATGTGTCTCAGTCGTGCAGTGTCTGGAATTGCCACGTCAACCCTGAAAATAGCCCACTCGTGAAGTGAAGATGATGTTCCTCTGGATAGACTTTATATTGGCAACAACGATTGTCATCACATTAATAATCTGCTATGCATTAATCCTCGCCAAACTGAAGCGAGCAAATGACTCATCTGAAAACCTTGCTTTGCCACCGACTTCGCAAGAAAACAACGAAAATATAGCAAAGCAACGAAGAATGAAAATGAAGATGGAAATGCTGGAAAAAATCAAGGAAGAAAAGATAAAAGCATATTACGACAGAAAGAAACGAAAAACCAGAGACTCTTGAATACATGTGTACGCATATCAATTTCTAATGATGAAAGCAACCCGATTGGACTCATCAAACCGTTTGAAACCAGTAATGTCGCGTTCCTTCGTTCACAAATCCCACGGACTCGTATAATCGTCTAGCCCCATCAGTTGGAGCCGCCCCTAAGATAACTACTGTAGATGGCTTATACTTTTCTAGACGCTTAAGGCTCTCACAAATCACGGCCCTTGCTAATCCCCGCTTTCTATGGTCAGGATGTGTTCCAACTGGTTCAAGTTCTGCAATCTTGCTCAGAGGATCAATTCTAGCCGTGCAAAATGCTGCAAATCTGCCGTCTGGATCCACGGCAACAATGTCAAGATCTTCGTGGTAAAAAGAAGCAGTACTGTATAGTTGAAGCAGCTCCATAGACATGCTTACAATGTGGGGGAAAACAGTCATCTGAACCTCGCGATACTTCAGGAAATCCTTCTCGATAACCACGTTTCGTATTGTGTACCCCTCAGGTAGATTATATGTTGGAACTGGCGAATCTATGGGTCGTATTTGTTTATCCCCCTCAATCTCGCCTTTCTGAAATCCCAGATCTGATAATAATTGAATAAGTTCCTCATCATCGTCGTCGACAACGAGTTTCATCTTCACTTCTTCGACTTTGTCCTCCTTCGTCTCTTTCACTCGATTCTGCATCCATAGCACGATCTCTCTTGCAGCTGATGTATAGTTGGGGTGAATAGTGAGCCAACAATGTCCGGAGGGCTTCGTGTAAGTTACAGCTATAATCCTCAGCGCGTTCTGTTGAGCTTCATCGAACGCCTCCCAGATCTTTAGATATTCGTCCTCCTCGTCTCGGTATTGTGTTCCCCTGGACCAAATTTGAGATTCTCCAACTCTGATGGTATCCAGTTTGTATAGGCTTTCCTTATGTTGAATATATCGGTAAGAAATCCTCGGACATGCTCGAAGTCTTTGGCCCAATGATAATCTCGCATTCTAATTGCCATAAATTACTTCACCTAAAGATTGAAGTGATGCTCACAGTCGTGCATGCATGAAAGTCTGCTTGCTTTGTTTCATTCACCTTTTTCAAACAGCAGATAGTGAACGGTTCCCATTGCCATGTTGGCGTTTCCAGCACACATATACGTATGGAGACGCCAACCATTCCTTTGGAATTTCTCAATTGTTTCACCCACCCTCTTGTGGTCACCAACTTGCACGCACATCCATTCTTTCAACTGAACCTCACCTACTTTCGCTATCTAACCGGAATAACCTAATACCAAATTGCGATTTAGCAACGCCTATATACGACTCAAATATCGCCTACAAGTTGCTCAAAACTTGCCTAAATTTTGTGCACGGGGATAGGTTTAAATTGTCGTTTAAATTTTTCGCTTCAAGATGGTGTATGTGCTTCTACGCGTGTGGCTTCAGCCTCACTGTGCTCTGATTATAAACTGTTCTAAAGCGTAAGTTTATATTCAGTATTGAAAATAAATATCTTGGAGGAAGGAGTACGTCGTTAAAAGAACAATTCTTAGTTAAAGTTTCCAAACTGTTTGCTTTAGTTGCCGTTTGTTTGCTGCTGGTGTTTCCACCGAGCTTAATGAGCATCTCGCAAATTCGCATGCATGGGTTCGACGTGGTCGAAGGCATTATAGTTGCAGAGGAGCATTATATTGATGTTCCGTTTTATTTTCAGGTGAAAACCTATTATTGTGGTCCGGCTGCGCTTCAAATGGTTTTTGATTTTTATGGAGGGAACGTTTCGCAGTTTGAGATAGCTGATGTTGCTCGAACAGTACCATATGTGACTTACACTGATGAAATGCGAAGAGCCGCGCATTTCAGCAATATGAGCACTTCAATGGGCGGCGAGATGCCTGAGAACATAACGGGATATACAGCCCGGAAACTTGGATATGCCGCCTTTGGAATGGGCGGTATGACATTGGATGATTTAAAGTCTCTGATAAAACAGGATTTCCCAATAATTTTACTGATGAGGTGGATTCCAAGTGAGCCGTACGGCCATTACAGGGTTGCTGTGGGTTATAACGAAACTCACGTTTTTCTGCACGATCCTTGGAATAACATCGAGTGGGGAGGAGACTACGGCGGTCCAAACCTCGCCATGAACTACACATTCTTCAATGAGATGTGGGATTACTCGGGTCACTGGGGTCTATTCGTCTCTCCGTGGAGTATTACAATTGACATGCCAAAAGTAGTCTACGTTGGTCAACGTTTCACGGTTACAGCGAACATAGTATATGTCTGTCCGCCCCCCATTCCCTCTTATGGCTATCAAGCGTCCTCATGCAACGCAACCATAACTATGCCAGAAGGTCTAACTTTAGCTGATAGCGAAAACGTAACGAAAAACATTGGAAATCTCCAAGCGGGGGACACTGCCCAAGCATCTTGGATGGTGGAAGCTGAGCGTTCTGGAAATTACACCATTACAATTGAGGTGGAAGGAAAAATCAGCGGGTTCGTTGGAGAAAAACCAGATGTCGGACCAAGCTATGGGTATCAAGACAGAATCGGTGGGTATGCCTCAAGCTTTGTCACAGTGGAAACTGCTTCACAGATTTACATAGATGGTGTTCGTCCACCCGAGGGTGTTCCTGGAACAGAAGTGGTTGTTTTCGGTGGAGGAGCAACTCCTAATGGAACTGTTGTAGCTTTGTTTGAGTATAGGAAAGAACCTATAGTGAATATCAGCATTCTAGTGGTTGTTGAGAATGAAACTGTTGGATGGACGGTTGCGGATGCTGGTGGCTACTGGTTTATCCCCTTTGCTGTTCCTGAAGTCTCCCCGGGAGAATGCAATATGTTCGTTGTCGATAACGCCACTTTGACAAGTGATGTGATTAAATTTAATGTCTTACCAGTTCAGATAAAGATAAGGTATGTTTCGCCCAGTGCTGGGCTCCCAGGAACTCTCGTCTATGTTAGCGGTGATGGAGCCACCGTTGATGGTGAGGTCGGAATCTACTTTGACGATTTGAGTGTTGCAAACACAACAGCATATAAGGACGGTGCTTGGGGGTCTTCTTTCGTCGTTCCAGATGTTGAGCTTGGAAACTACACGATTACGGCGTTAGATGTGGTGTCAAACAGTATGGACATGGCTATGTTCACAGTAGCGCCCGCGCGAAATGTGGGCGTTAAGGTGGGAGACTGGGCAAAGTACGATGTAACATTGAATTATTCAACTAATGACCCTAGCCCGCCTATATCGCCCCCTCCAACCGAGGTCGTTGACATTGAATATTTTCTGCTAACCGTTGTTTCAGTTACAGGCACGAATGTTACTTTTGAGACTACGATTCACCTCAGGAATGGAACAGAAGTGTCTAGCGTTTCATGGCTGGATGTTTCTTCCGGCCAGACTTATTATGGTATGACGATGCCGACGGGTCCACTTATTGCAGCGAACCTTACAGCGGGCGACAAGGTGTACTTAAACCCCTATTCGCCAACAATAAACTCTACTTTCATGGGTGTTTATGCAGAGTTAGAGAGGGAAGTAAACTGTCTCATGCAAATGGTGAATACCAGTGGCCCTCGTGGCTACTGGATGGTCGGAGAAATGAAGATTTGTTGGGACAGGGCAAGCGGAATACTTGACGAACAGAGTATGGACATGTGGTACATTGAAATTGCTGAAGGCTACAGAACTCACATGTTGCTTCGAATGGTGATTACAGAAACTAATATTTGGACTCGACCGACTGGCGTAAGCGTCAACGTTAATGTTTACCCAAAACTTTTGAATCTAGGAAGTAAAGGTAAATGGGTAATTCGTCGTGTAGAGCTTCCAAGAGGTTTTAGGGCGAAGGATGTTGACGTTTCAACATTGATGTTGAATGGTACTGTTTTAGGAGAAGTTGTACATGGAGCGAGGGGAGCCCGTTATTTGATAGTTAAATTTGACAGGGAGGCAGTGATAGATCTAATTATGAGCACCACCGGGCCTATAAACAAGTTTGGAACGGTATCGTTGACTGTAACTGGTAAGTTTAAAGATGATACATCATTCACGGGAACCGTAATTCTCAGAATTGTTATGCCTACAACTAAAAATATTGGAAGACATGTATTACCAATCTAAACCTCTTTTTTTATGTTTCTACAACCTATCATGCATGCATGTTCCACTGCTTGATCCAAAAAGATTACTTTGTCCTCTTCCACAAAAGTGACGTTAATATGCATACCTGGATTTTGGATAGCCTCTAGTGTATATGGATCTGGGTTTATAAGTACGAAATACTTGTTGGGTTTCTCTGTCAGTTCAGTAGCGACAAGAACTGTGCTGATGTATGTAGTGAGCAACCATTGACTGTAAAGAACAACTGTAGCCATTGGAACTACAACCGTCAATACTGCAAGAAAAACCATTATTATTTTGAGGCTTGATTTTTTCATTTAGCAACCTTCCTTGAAACTATACCCCGCAAGATAAGAATAATTCCAGCCGTTGCACCTAAGCAAGAGCTGATTGCAAACACAACTATTCCTACAGCAACAATTGTCCTATTCATGACAACTGACCCAAAATACATCTCGTTTCAAGTTGCATTAATAATTTAAGGAGAAAAGTTCTGAGATAGGTATCTCGATGAAAAAGGTAAAGGAATCTTATGGAAGAGGAAATAACAAACCTTAAAGTTGATGGGTGAACCAGAATAATTCGGGAGAAAGATCGATGAGTAACAAGGTAATCAAGAGAAATACTTCAATAATCATTGCCACGATATTCTTTGCGATTTTTGGTGTTCTTGCGATAATAATGGGAGTTGTTGACTTAATAAATCCTATATATCCCTGGGGACAGAGACTTCCAATACTTGGTCACATTGCGTTAATAGTAGGCGTTTTGTCTTTAATAGCAACAGGCTTGTTATGGAAGTTGAGGCGGTTGGGCGGATATTTAGGCATTATTTCATTTGTGATAGCCTTTGCAGTCAATGTGTATGTTGGGGAACATCTGATACTCCATGTAATAGCAGGTGTTATAGCGGGATTAGTGTTGTTCATTCCCCTAGCTTTCGGATGGAAAAGTCTTTCCTAAATCATTAGCACATGAAACTACGTAACACCGCTGTAATGAACGTACTGCAGGTCTTTAAGGAAATGAGAGTTGAAGTTAAAAGCGGATAGAGGATGATTTTGTGTTAACTCAAATCTACATTTTGAATTCATAATTCTTTTCTACTTGACTGCAGGGTCTAAGTCAATGTGGTGCAATGAAATGAAGGCAAATGCTGACAGAGTGGGTGCTTCAGAGATTTTAAGAACGGTTCCTCCTGATCGATCATTCCTTTTCTTTGAGGACATCGGTAAATACACAGGAAGAATGGCGGCAAATCTGGATGACTTTTGTGAAATCATCAAAACCATTGACGTGACATCGCTGACGTTCCACTTCAGACGTGGAGACTATGGAAGATGGATTAGAGAAAGTTTACAAGATGCTCAACTAGCTCGAAGGCTCAAAAGGATGAAGAAATCAAATTCTGGAGAAGAACTCAGAAACAAGATACTTCACTCTCTAGGAAGGCGTTTAGACGAACTACACGAAATGACAAAAACTGATATGGTTGGTAGAGAGAAGACTAAGACTAAAAAAACCACTCCTAAAAAGAAAACTAAACCAAAGACAACAAAGACTCGAAGAAGACGTAGAAAGAAAAGATAATCTTCTTAGTTGCCTCCTACTTTCTGAAGCATTCTCTATTAGATGTATTTGTCTAATGGTCCTCTCATCGGATGTTTAAACTTATCACAATTAGGCTGTTCTAGTTCTACATACATCTTCTTTAGATAACACCAATACTTGTTCTCAGAAAGAAAGTAGTTCTAAATAAGTTATTCTTCAGAAGCTTCGTTCCACTTTTCAACAATTACTTTGTTATCGCCAATTTTGAAGGATATCTTCAGCTTTATGGAGGTCGTGGTTTTAAATGGAAACATGCTGTCTTCTGCTAATTTCAATGGAACATAGATTAGGTACTTGCCATCTTTTCTTCTGAACAATCTTCCTCTTCCTTCATTAACCATCATCAAGTCTCCTTTCTCAGATTTGAACAACTTAATAGAAAATGGTTTCTCTATCTTCTACAACTATTGGGGTTGTATTTTCTTTAAGTTTCCACCTGATTCGCAAATTCAATTAGAAATGAGGTGAATGGACACAAGTGTAAGATCGTAATCGAATAGCTAGAAGATTATTCCATTGGTCTTTATTTAGCACTGAGCTAGTATATTCTGTGATGATGGAGATGAAAGATACCCGAAAAAAATTAGGGTTTTCGGGAGACATCTCAACTAATAAGCAACACAGAATGCGCTCGTGGAACAGTGGA
This sequence comes from Candidatus Bathyarchaeota archaeon, assembly GCA_030615265.1. GTDB lineage: Archaea > Thermoproteota > Bathyarchaeia > Bathyarchaeales > Bathyarchaeaceae. The sequence continues at coordinate 1,147 of JAUWZP010000074.1, read as the reverse complement.
GTAACCCACATCTTATGTATAGATCATAGAGACTTTCTCTGAAGAACCGAAACTCCAAAATGTGGGGAATGCATGAAGGCTTGTCATGTTTTAGGGGAGCTAAGTTTCGTTCGAGCCGACTCACCGAGGGTAGGCATGCCAGAAGGTAACTCGGGGAATTTCTGTTTAACTTTCTGTTCGGCAACAGTGGCTGCTTCGTTCAGGATTTTCTGAGCGTCTTCGCTAGCTGCTTGGAAGTCCACGTTCAAACCAGTGCTATGGCCAGCGTCCATCATTATTCCGTTGAGCAAGTTTCCAATGCTTCCAATTTCCCTTTCGGCTTCTGGAAAGACTGCCGCCATCCCGTTTTTGACGCTACGCATCACGCCGATTGCTGGAGCCAGTGTGCTAACGATGTCGCCGAGCTCTGAAACCGTGCTTAACCTGAGAACTATCTGGTCTAGTGCTAGTCTGGCGTGTATTATCATTCTTCCCATTTTCCGTATTTCAGCCAGTTCGTTGGCGAAAACGTTGGCTCGCGCGGTGTCATGTTTTGAGTAGGCGTCAACAATTCTCTTGAATATGGATTTGTCTCGTTCTGTGAAGCGGTCTACTGCTTTGTCAAGTCTTTGAATTTGAATATTAATGCGCTTGACGGCGTGATCGATGCGTGGTTTCAATGGAACTGGAGAGTGAACGGCTTCCTTAATCCTCGTAGAGAACGGTGTATCATCTGATTCTTTTTCCCATCTCTTTGCGAACTTTTCAGACAACTTTGAATCCTCACAAAAAGAGGTTGTTCAAAACATATTATTACGTTATTAACATGAAGAGCATATTTACGTATACATCTAACGTCATATTTCTATTGCCCTGTCGTTTTGAACTTTAAATTTCTGGTAGAAAGAGGCGAGGTGCACTTGGGCAAATAAACAGTTTCGTGTAAGTCAGAATGCGTGCGCATGCATGCATCACTCTCTCTTCGAAGCCAAGGACTGTAGAAACATGTTGAACTCTTCTATGAATTTCTTCCTTGTCAATGAGACCGAGTATCCAATGATTCCTATGACAAAGATAGCTTCAATTGACATTACGAACAGTGCAAACCAGATAGGGATTTCAAGCATTGCGTAGATGATGTACGTGGTAGCTGCAAAAAACAGTGTAA
>JAUWZP010000012.1 GCA_030615265.1 Candidatus Bathyarchaeota archaeon | reverse complement strand
AAGCGCCTTTGCGTCTGCTCCGCCGAAAGCTCCAGCATAGAAAAGGACAATTGCCAAGCCGGACATCACGGCGAATGATATGACATAAATCAGCAAGTCCCCAGCAAACAAGACATATTGAACCGAAGTTAAAAGAAAAGCTAAAGGCGCTAAGACTGCTCATACCTTATTGCTTACTTCACGCTTTTGCCAGTCACTCCAAGAAGCATAAACCAGAAAGGACAGAATAAGGGCAACTCTGGCAACGTCTAGAGTTTCATTCAATTATCCTCTCACCATTCTTCCTAAGGGGAAATATTTGCAATAAGAAGTTTATAACTTAAACAGTAAGGGGGTTATTGAACGAAAGTTTCTGAACCGTTGGCGATGGTAGTTTACCTTAGACTTCACTCTTTTAAGGCGATTTCTCTGAGAACTCTAGTGTGGCAGGAGTATCTGTGGCAAACTTGAAGTAGTATCTTGTATTTGACGCCCATTGAGTCGAATATGTTATCGTAAATGTGGTCGATGACTCCGCATTGACGGTCGCTGAGGCGCTCCCAGGAGTTGGAGACACATCACTACTATTTATGCTGGCGAGATTTGTTAATGAAGTGCCCATGTAAACCGCCGTGATTTTTCCATTACTTGTTCCGGTGTTTCTAATTACAACAGTAATTGTGGTGTTTGTAGGTCCCCATGATACGTTTTCTTTTGTCAATAACACTCCAGCCTGTTGAGTCTGCGTTGTAGTGAAGGTTAAGACCCAGGCGTAGGTTACGATAACTGCTGCAACTGTTATGACTATCAACAGAAGTGTTGCGAGAATCGGTGATATTCCCTTTTTCGAGTGTGCAATCTTGAACATTCATTTCACCTTGTGACAAAACCTCTTAGTGTATATAATATTTAACACGTATGAAATGACAATATACATTCAAAATAAGCAAGTTCGAAGTGGACTCGTCGTTGTCTGAGATTATTCGACAAATTCGAAAACAAACGGTGGATTGGTCGTTCTCGACTCTAGACTAATACCGAGCAAGTTTTCCAAGAAGCCGCGCAACACTTCGTAATTGTTAATAAAAGGCGCCTTAATTACCAAGTATTTATCTCGAATGTAGAAGTCGCCGAAGCCCTGCACTCTCAGTCGCTTCAGCACATCTGGCCATTTTTCCCGGTTTGAGGCTTCAAGATTTAACGTAGCCTCCATAGAAATCCTTGCTGCGTCTCCGAGTTTCTTGCCGGTTTCTCGCCATTTCTGTTCAGGAATGAGCTGTAGCAATATGCTGATGAGTTCGACGTTTACGAAAGCCACACGGCTGACTCCGCAGTAATATTCGCCTGGGAATCTCCAATCGTAGATCATCATGCTGCGGTAGATGTCAAGCATCTTAGATATTAAGGGCTTGATGCCTGGTTCTTTCCCCTCTTTAATGAGAGAGTCAATGTATCTGCGTTCTTCCTCCTCTAGGATAATCGTGGTCCTTTTCACCGACGCCTTTTCTTTTTCCTTGTACGTTGCTGCCACCTCTTCACATACAGAGTATTTCTTATGGCATATTTTATATGTCTTTTGTTAAGGCAACCAAACCTTATACGTTGAAAGTTTGAAAAACTGAAAACCCCGGCTTACGTTCAGGTTTCCTTTGAAACAAAACGCAAGAAGATGATTATGCCCGCTACAAAAGAAACCAACCCAGTAAGCGTCGCATAGGAATACGGCACTTCCATAGCGTTGAGAACATAAATGAGGTAGGTGGGTCCTCCAAACATGAGGAAAACTGAAGCCAGCGTAATCAGAACCTTGAAGCTTCGTGCGCGCGCGCTAGTCATGAGACATCAACCAAACCGAGAATAAACTGCTTTTTAGCTCTTAACCCTTTTCCTTTTCGCGTCCATGGCTGGAAGGAACTTTGGTTCCCAAGGTTTTCATTAGAAATTTGAAAACCGAGTAGGCTGCTCCTCGGTCAGCTTTCAAGCCTGTTGTGGCGCCAAGTAGGCAGATGCCTTTCCATCCTCTGTTTTTTGCCAGCCCAAGTAGCAAGCCTGTGGCTCCCATGATTCTTCCTTGTCCGTAAAGAATTGCTCCTTTCTCAACTGTTTCGGCTGCAAGCTTAGGCGAGGTGGATGCCACGTAGATCTCTTCTGCAGGCTTTGGTGTGGGCATTCCTCCCATGGTTACGAGGAATCTAGCGCCGTGCTGTTCCGCAAAGTCTAAGATTTCATCGCAAAGCATGTAATGAGCTTTGAGGTCTTCAAGAGAAGGTTGAGCGTCTCCTGTTAAGATGACAAAATCTGTGTTTCCCATTGTTGCCGTGTGAAACTCGTAACGGGGCGCGCGGCAAATCCCATCTTTATTCACAATAACATAGTCGGGAAAGGTCGGCGAGTACAACTCTGCAAAAACTTTAGCGTGGGTAAACTCGATAAGCAGACGAGCAGCAATCTTACCTACATTGCCGAATCCCGGCAACCCCTCAACAAGCACCGGGTTCTCCAACTTCGGACGAAAAACCGTGTGGAAGTAAGGCTCATCCATCGCTAACCAACTATAGCTTTTGCGCAACCACAATATAAAAGGTTAAGCCGAAAACTCTCGGACACGAGTTTCAAACAAAAACAAAATCCAGTTTATCTGACAAAGGATTGACTAAGACAAGTTCCCTGAAAACTAATCTTTAAAAGACAAGCTTATTAGAACCATTTGAATGTGCAATACTAAAGCAAAAGGGCCCGTAGCTCAGCAAGGTAGAGCGGCGGATTGGGCTTAACTCTGACTAAGCCAAGGCTGAAACTCTTAATCCGATGGTCAGGGGTTCAACTCCCCTCGGGCCCGCCATTTTGATTTGAAATGCTGGTTGAATTAGAGGCGAAATGGAACCGTTTTTGGAATCATTTTGGGTCAAAAACGTACAACAATATACTCTCCATGCCTCAGGATGCTTCAATCCTATATTTGAGTGAAGCACCATCTAAGCTTGAATGTATTGAATATTTCGGGGTCCACCGTTTGTCTGAAACTCCATGCTTAAAAGTTCCTAAGGCACAGGGTGAAAAGGCCATTGCTCTGGCCAGAAAACTTAACCTTCTCAATCGGGACTTCAAAATTCAACGTTTGGAAGATCATTTGTACATACCCTTAACTCAGAAACCGTTTCGTGTAGATCTAAAAGAGTTCAAAAACAACCTTTTGGAATATGAGGTTTCTACGCATGAATTTTCAGAACGTGCTAGGCATGCGCTAAGACTAATTGATGTGTTGGAGGAAAAATTGGCTCCTCATCTTTTGGTGAGTCTTCCTCATGCTGTTGATTTTGTTGGAGACGTAGCTATCGTTGAGATTCCGCCAGAGCTTGAAAACTATAAGCGAATGATAGGAGAGGCAATGCTTGCCACGAATAAGCGGGTAAGCACGGTTCTGGCAAAGTCGGGCGCTGTGGGAGGCGTTTATCGTGTTAGAAAGTTTGAGGTCATAGCTGGAGTTGACAACACCAAAACTGTTCATAAAGAGCACGGCTGTATTTTTCATGTAGACCTCGCTAAGGCTTACTTCTCGCCTAGGCTATCCTACGAGCACAGCCGAATAACAGCTCAAGTTAAACAAGGCGAGACCGTAATCGACATGTTCGCTGGGGTTGGCCCTTTCTCCATTCTAATCGCAAAGAAATGCACTAACGTGAAAATTTACGCCATCGACGTAAATCCAGACGCTATTCGCTACTTAAAGAGAAACGTTAAAGCAAACAATGTTGTAGCCAAAGTCACACCAATTCTAGGCGACGCAAGACAAATAATCCAAGAAAAGCTAAGTGGAGTTGCAGATCGAATCATCATGAATTTGCCAGAAAACGCCATAGAATATGTAGACGTAGCTTGCGAAGCTTTACAGACGAAAGGCGGCATCATACATTACTACGAATTCACAAATGCTCCAAATCCGCTGGAAACCGCAAAAAACCGTTTTGATGAAGCTATTAAGCAGACCGGTCGAAGCCTTGAGAAAATCTTGATGGCAAGAACAGTTCGTGCAACTGCACCCTACACTTGGCAGGTTGTAGTCGACGCTCGCGTCAGGTAGCGGTCTCAGCTATTAACGTGACCTTAACCCTCTGCTCGGGATTATGCAGTCTCTCAGCAAGTTTTCTTGAAAAGTCGCAAGCTGCTTTATCAGCATTTACAGCCAAGGTTCGACCGCAAACATACCTGCTTTTTCTCACAACCAAATCGTTTGGGTGAGTGAACATTAGTCTAGCGTTTCCTCGAGCTTTCACAACTTCCTCAAGGTTGCCAACCTCAATTATTACTGTTATTTGCGCCTTTTTATGCCGAGCTGTTTCCCTAAACTGGGGGCTCAAATCCGTGGCTCCTTTGGTTGCACCAACTGCAATGACGCAGTCGCCACGTTTGGAGAGGAAAAGTTCTTTTGTAATCTGGAAAGTTCTTTTGTGGGTCAACTGAACATTTACGTGTCCACGGGCATACAAGACTTCAATTGCTTTCATAAGGATGCCAACTCTACGATAAAGTTGTGTCTTCCAAGCATCTTACACTCCGTTTCTCAATAAGCTTTTTCTCTGTAATCCTTATGCAAACTAAGGCAGCTATTCAACATAGTATATATAAGACAGAATATCCATAACGAAACTGCTTTGAAGGGGTCGAAATGTCTGAAAAAACCAGCACAACAGTAGCCATCCCAATCTGCACATCATGCCACAGAATCATAGTGCCAGGCACGGAACCCACAAAGTTTTCCTGCCCAAACTGTGGAGAGATCGTAATCTGGCGATGCAGTAGATGCCGAAAATTCGGAAGACCTTACCGCTGCCCGAAATGCGGCTTTCAAGGACCATGAGAGACACGGAGAAACGCAGATGGCAAAAGTTTTGGTTTCCATGAAGATATTCCCAACAGGCACTGATATAGACCTGAACCAGCTTAAACAGAAGATAGAAAAGACTATGCCCGCTGACTCTTCGGTTTACAAGTTCGCCGAGGAACCCGTGGCGTTTGGACTCATCGCGTTAATTGCGCATATTCTGCTTCCAGAAGATAAATCTGGCGGCTTAGACGAAATAGAAAATAATATTCAAAAAGTTGAGGGCGTCAGCCAAATCCAAATGATTGCGGTTCGCCGAGTTTAGCCTCTTCTGAAAGTTCCTCGTTTGGACAATTTAAGGAATTCTGCTGCGATTACAACCATGTCCAGATCATTTCGCACCCTTAGTCTCAATGCTGCCCTCAGTTTTGAATCAAGAAAATCAGTTCCAATGCTGCTGAGCTTTTGAATTAACATTTCATGAATTTTGAGAATTCGCTTATTTCTCACCAAGCCTTCTTTTTCCTCTGGTTCCCAACTTTCCAGAACTGCAAAGACAGATAATCCCCCAGCACGATAAGCCAAGGGAAAAGAAGCTCCAGCAAGTTATTGCATTGAATAATACTGAATTCCACAGGCTTAAGGATAGCATGTCAGGGCAGCAATTCAAAGCTTTCATGGATTCTGTTCTGAAAAAGGAAAAACCTGCTGTCTCTTCAGTCGGTGAGCCAGAGGAGAAGAGGCATGTTTCACGTGAGCCTCGAACTCTTCGCGAGAAGATGCAACTTAAGGGCTGGGTTGTTTTATGAAATTTCGAGTTGAAGGTTTAACTGTTGAAATAGATGTACCTGAAAATCTTCATGTGAGAAAACCTAAATTAGGCGCTTTAATTGAGTGGCATTGCAGCTGTGGATTTGAAAAACTAAAAATCGAGCAAGAAGACATCGCAAGCACCAGTGGAAACGAAAGCTACCGAAATTTATGGCCGATATTAAAGGATGCTGCTGAACTCACCAAAAAGTGGAATCAGATCCATCGAGAAGCAAAATCCTTTGTAGATTACTTTGAGAAACTCTATGCTTTCAAAGGCGAGTTCAACACAACTTGGACGAGAATCCGCCAGAGAGGCTTCACAACAACAATCAGCATCCTATGCTCAACATGCGAACGGCAGTATCCATTCGGCTTTAAGGTGAACAATTCTGAACAGCCAGAAACTGAGCTGACTCCGCTTGGAGCATACCGGAAATTCGGTATAAGAAACAAGAAAGTTGAGCGAATTCTCGCCCGATGGATTGCAGAAAGAGAAGGAAAACCGTATAAAACTCCCTCGGAGTATCTTAAACAACTCCTCGGTTTAGAGCCTTCAATCAAGTATGTCCGAAAGCTCATCAACAAACTAAACGAAACCATCAAGGAGAATCCACCTGAAACAAGAAACGGCGAACATTGGGTTGCCGATTTAACACAAAGCCTTGAGGAATTGCAAAAGGATTTTGAAGAAATAACAAAAAGACAGTTGGAAAAAGAACTCATACACATTGAAGACCTCATTCCAAAGCCAAAGGAATACAGGCTTGCGACGATTCCCAGTTCAGCGGAAAGCCTTCCCCCTCTTTCAATCGAAGATTTGCAAAGGAAGTGAATGCGCGCGCTCTTTTCTTCAGATAAATTAGAACGTTTTAAAAGTGGCACGACAAATACTACCGTGAAGACGACATTCACGTTTTAAGAGTGGAACGTGAACGAACGTTTCTGATAAACTATAAGGTTTTGGATAAAGCACATCGAAGGTTGAATGACTAATGAAATGTTTAAACTGTCAGACAGAACTACCCCCCACTTATGGATGGGGACAGAGAAAATACTGTAATGAAAAATGTGAAATGGAGTATCACAAGAAGAAAGAAGTTGAAACTAGAAAGTGTCCGAGATGCCATAAACAGTCTGACTATTATCTCCGCAGTTCACCATTTCACCCTGAAAAGATATGTCGGCAATGCCATTGGGAATTAGACCCACAGCAAACATGGATTTTAAACACGAAAACGTGGTCGTGGCGTAAGTTGACTAAACATGTCTCTTAAATGTCCAGAACGTAACGGAGCACTAACCGAAGACATAGACCCAACAAACTTTCGTGATATAACTATGATTATGTGCATAACCTATCTTCTTGCGCGCGCGATATACCGACTTTCCAAATATATGTATGATATATACTTTAGGATTCTGTGAACCATTTATCAATCGGTCAACGCGAGAGAAATCTCGAAAAGGGAAATAGTTCGATTTTTAGTTGAACCCTATGGTTTAGGGTAGCCCTGTTTTTCCCTTCTTTTTGGGCAGTACACTTACCTTTTCTAGGTGGGTGAACAAGACTTTTTTCTTTCGCTCCTGCATCGCTTTAATATAATACTTTAGTGTTCTCTCATCCACTCCGAGGATGTCTTTGATGGCGTCCTTCCGAACGCCCTTCAGATAGAGCTTAGTCGCGTAGATGTATCTGACGCTGTGAACTGTTAATTGAGACAATCCGCACATATTCATGAATTCTTTAAACTTCAATCGGAACTGATCATCGGCTATGTGCCCTATTTCGCCGTCCCACTTCCTCGGGAAGAAGTATTGCGTGTTTCCGTATCTGTGATGAACGTACTCCTTCCACTCCGATAGGAAATCCCTGTACCATTCATTGGTTATGCCCTTCACCTGCTCCACTCCGTGCTTGCCAATGTATGAAACTATTGGCTTCTCGCCATTCCCTAACCCCTCGATCATGTTAAACCTAAGCTCCGAGAGGGCGTTTGTTCTTCCACAGAACTGCAAGACAGTTGCGGCTAGGAAAGCGAGGTACTTATAATCCTCCCTTCTGCTTTCCCTCAGCCTCTTAAGTAGTTCAGGGATCTTGGTTAGCTCCTCATCTGTTGGAATATATAGATTCTTCTTTAACCTCGGTCTCTTAATGGTGATTAGGCGTTCTCGAAGCTCTTGGGTTCCTCGGCTGTCAACCGTTTCTAAGGCGTGGCGGAGCTTTTTGATGTGCGCGTTGATGGTACGCTCACTTAGCTTCTCCCACTGGTTGTGCCTCTTCGAGAAGATGTGCCTTTCTTTGTGGTACTTAATGTACTCCGAGATCATGATCGGCGTTAATTCTCTCAAGCTCCTTACCTCTGGATATCTTTTCCTTAGAAACCTGAAGAACCAGTTTAAGCTTGACTTGTACCCTTTGGCGCTTGGGTGGTTTTCATTCCAAGCCTTCAACGCGCAGAAGGTAGAGAAGAACTCGTTCAGCGGAAGGTCTTTCGGCTCATTCCCATCCTTGACCTCATCTATGACCTTTTCGATGAGACTCTCCAATTTATGTTCTAACTGATCGAACCTGGCCATGATGGCGTGAAAATAACCCTCATAGAGCTTAACTTCTGTTGCGATGGAAAGCACCTCTTCTTCAAGGTCTAACCAACAAACAGGCTAAAATACTCCGCATCCTCAGCTTGAGGCGCACACACATATTAGTGTGAAAAGCTCATAATCCAACATCTCGCGTGATCAAGCCGTCCCGCATACTGTACTTTACGTCAGACGCTTTGGCAACTCTTTCATCGTGAGTTGCCACAACTACCGTGGTTTTGTGTGTTCTGCACAAGCGGAGAAGCAACTTTATGATCTCATATCCGGTTTCAGAGTCAAGTTCGCCTGTAGGTTCATCTGCAAGAATCAAAAGGGGGTCGTTTGCAAGGGCCCTAGCTATTGCCACCCGTTGCATCTCTCCAGTGCTCAACTCTTTGGATCTGTGTTGAAGCCTGCCAGTAAGCCCAACTGCTTCAAGAAGTTGAATAGCTTTTTCCCTTTGCAGCTTTGGCGGAATCTTTGCTAGTGCCATAGGCAGTTCAACATTCTCTAGAGCCGTGAGTGTAGGCAGCAAGTTAAAGGTTTGAAAAACAAACCCGATGTTCCGAAGCCTGATTTCCCTCCGCTCTCTGTGGCTTAGAAGTGAAGTATCCTCGTTCTTGAAAAAGACTTTTCCTGAAGTGGGACGGTCATTTAATCCTATCAAGTGTAGAAGCGTAGTTTTCCCAGAACCGGAAGGCCCTGCGATCGAAACGAAAGTAGATTCCTTGATCTCCAGACTCACCTTGTTCACGGCCATGATGACGGACGCGCCAAGGCGGTACATTCGTGTCAATTCCTGGGTCTCGACTATCAATATTCCGACCTCAAAACCTCTGAGATGTTCATTCTTGAGGCAGCTATGGCGGGTATGACTCCTGCAACGCAGCTTACAGCCGCTGTGGATGCAAGAATTTTCATCATAAAAAGTGGAGAAACGATGTTGAAAAGGTCAAAGAAAAACATTGAGAGCGGGATGTTTGTGTAAAAGCTGGCTATCAGTATCGCGGCTATTGAACCTAACAATATTCCGGCTAGCCCACCAAGCAGCCCTATCAACATGGTTTCGGTGATGACCATGCGGAAGATTGCGCTCTTTGGAGCTCCAATTGCATCTAAGGTAGCGAAGTCCCTTCTCCTCTCAGATACGTTCATCATGGCAACCGTTGTCACGAGGATCATACTTAGGAGGGAAAGCACGCTATTTAGTCCTAGAGTCCAAGTTTCTACGTCATGAAGAAGAGGTTCAATAATTTCGTGTCTTTCATGAGTCGTTAAAGCCTCAAGTCCCTCAATTCCTTCTTCAATTCTATTCGCCACTTGTTCCTGTATCCCGTACTCTTCAGGCTTGGCGACGACCATGTTAATCCACATGGTGTGTCCATAGTATAGGCGTTGGGCCAATTTGAGTGGTAGGATTATCGATCGAGAAAGAAGAGCAGATCGTGTGTCAAGAATGCCTATCACCGTCAAACTCGTGTTTTCCACCTTTACCTTTGAGCTTACAGCAAGGTCATATTGACCGGCGAGAGATGGACCGACGACAACCTCTTTTTTACCCGGATCCCCTGATGGCCAATTTCCACCCGGCTTGAGGGGCGTGTGACCCACCAGAACAGACCAGTTCCCAGGAGGTATTCCGATGCTGACGTTTGTTGGAGCAAGTTGAATAACGGCTTCAACTTGATAACCGAATCTAACCAACATAGGAACTGCTGTCTTAACGCCATTCACCTGCTGCACTTTTTCAGCTACACTTACTGGAAGGTTTCCTCCCATAACAGGAAAAGCTTGAATGACCATGGCGCCTTCGGCTACGACAACGACATCTCCACTGAAAAATATGTTCATTTCTCTGATGACCGCCGTGTAATTTGTAGTGGTTGCGCCTATGGCTACGATGAAGATAGTGGCTAGGGAGACACCGAATAGGCAAAGTGAAGTTCTAAAACGTCTTCGGAGGAGGTTTCTTAGACACATCATGGTGATTCGCGTAGCATAATCCTTCCTTTCACTTGATTTTGAGCTCTGAATCGGTTTTAATCCTATAACTATTGTGCGAAGAACATAAATAATTCTATCAATAATACGCGTGGTCATAGGTGTGAATATTATGAGGATTGGCAAAAGAATCTTAATAATCATGCTGATGTCTCTTCTGACCTTCTCAACTTTATCGATTTTCTGGCGTGCGCATGCGCAGCCGGTGGCAAGTCTTACTGGCAGTATAGACGATAGAGGAGTGGATACTGATGGTGATGGAGCCTTCGATTACCTTGAGGTGGGCGTAGAGGTTAACGTTACTGATCCAGGGGATTATAAAGTCGAAATTTCGGGACTCCGAGACTCCACTTCTGTTTCTTACAGTGTCTCAGGTCATAAATCTGAGCACCTTGATGCTGGTATACGAGTTGTCAATGTGTCGCTTTACGGCCCTACAATCTACGTTTCAGGTTTAAACCCTGTGAACGTTTCTGGAATACATCTCTATTCTGTAGAGTACGTTCCTCCTTTTGAGTACACAGACCATTGGCTTGACTCCGTATATGATGTTCCTCTATCAACAGAGTACCTATACACGCAGTTCGATTCACCCTTTGCAGATATAGAAGCGATTTTTGTCGTATACCCCGACGGCCAAGTAGTCATGCAGGGCGCACTGAATTACACTCATATGGAGCCGCCCTACCCAGAGCCTCCAATGTATGTAGTTGCTGAAATCAAAAAGAGCGACACCGTGACTCTGGTATCAGCGAACTTTACATTAATCATTCCACCGGAAGAAGCGTCTCAGTTCCCGTTCAATTCGTCAGCCTTCAAATTGCTCTCAGAATATTCTGATGGTCTTCTCACCACTACGATTAGCGGCTCAACGATCTTTCCGCCTGGTATAGCTTCTGAGTTTCCTTTTAACATTACGGACTTCACGGTGATGGGGGAATACGCGGGCAACATGGTAGATGGTAATGTCACAGTTGACATACTGCCCGGTTTTCCACTAGACGACATAAAAATGGACTTCGAAGGAAACAATACTTACGTATACCTCAATGGCTCTTCAACAGTCATCTTCGGTAATTACCCTGATTTTGGGGAAATAAACGCAACGATTCTTGACGATTTACTTCAACAGTTCAACAGCACAATCCCAGGACAGGGACCTGATTCCCTATACAACATGACACAGGGGCTATTCAAATGCACAAGGTTAAACACTACGACCACGCCGTACAACACCATCGGCGCTATGGTTGATTTTGAGGCAGAGTTCCAGGGAGACCTCATTCAGACGTTTGTCAATATGACAGAGCAACCAGCTTCTATGTTTGAAGTGTTAAATGCGACGTGGTCTTTGATTGAAAGCGGTTCCTTCGTGTTAACGTACGCACATGCCCTTAAAGAAGCCGATATGAATCTTGTGTTCACTGTTAACATAACCAAACTCATTAACGGCATTGTCCCGATCTTGCCGGAAATACCTGAAATATCGCCTGAACTGGTATCATTCATAGAGTCGATTCTAAATACCACGTATTGCACTGTTGATTCAGCAGAGGTTTCGTTGGATTATGAGAACGGGCAGGCAACCCTCACCGCAACCGCTACCATCCAAGATGATTTCAACGCCGAAATCAACTACATAAAAAGCATGTTTCTGACCTACGGCGACGTACCGCAACCGTTAACATCGCAGCTGCGAATCATCAACGAGACACAACTAGACTTAACCAATTTCAAAATGAGCCTCAACCTAACCGAGACTTCGGTGGAAGCCGATGTAAGCGGATTTGCAGTTCTGCCACCGTTAGACTGGATAAATGCCACAAGCTTCAAACTTGAAAGATTCTTCAACATCACAAGCGAAGACGAACCACCAAGAGAGAGAGAGAAACTAAAAGTAACAGTTGAAGGAGGCAGCAACGCAACCCATATAGTGACAATCTTTCGACCTGGAACCGTACCAGAACCAGACATCAGCGATCCAGATAGAATGATCTGGAACAACCAATCCATCAGTAGCCTTAAGGACCTAATTTTCCAAATTGAACATGACAACACCCCTCCTGTAATTGGCACTCCCATTCACACACCAGAAATTTCTGACATTGATGAAGCTGTAACAGTTTCAGTGAACGTGACTGATGCGTACACCGGAGTCCGCCCTGATGGAGTAATCCTTTCTTACAGCACGGACGACGGTGAAACTTGGAATAACGTCACAATGAGCAAGGCGACCGGAGACACCTACGAAGGAGAAATCCCAGGATTACCGGGCGGAACCAACGTACAGTACAGAATCATTGCATACGATAATGCAGGAAACTATGCAATTGATGACAATAATGGACAATACTATGTTTACGCAGTAGTCCAAGTTCCTTTCTGGATGCAGTGGTGGTTCTGGATAATAGTAATTGTAGGAATCGTAGCGTTGGCTGGAGCAGTCTACTTCTTAAAGAAGAGAAAGCCACCAACACCAACTGCTCCTACACTTCCTTCAGAAGGCACTCTATAGAACATTTATTCTGCTCACGGTTGCTATGGTCATCTACAAACGAAGACCACTCAAAACACCAACCCACCAAACAGCTATCGTCCCTTTAACTATAATAGTTAATATCTAGGACTTCGATCGATCTTAACGTGTTATGTGCATATTTGGAAAGTCGGTATATCGCGCGCATCGAAGCAAAACCGATATAAATAAAACTTAGGTGTTAAATAAGTTACTTTCAGTCTATAATAGAAAATAAATTAAGCTTTCAGAACATAGAAGTCGCGCTTAAAACCACATGAGAAGTGAAAATCCATGAGTGAATTGCAGCTTAGAGTTGGAGACGCCCGACAACGAGACGTAGGAAGAGGCATAGCCAGAATCGACCAGCGAACCATGCAGAAACTTGGCATATCAGCTGGAGACGTCGTTGAAATCGTTGGAAAAAGAACCACCGCCGCCATTGCATGGCCAGCCTACTCCGAAGACCAAGACCGCGGCATCATAAGAATCGACGGGTTCACCCGCAAAAACGCTGGAGTAGCCATAAACGAATACGTCGTCGCAAAATCAGGCAAAGTGAAGAATGCAGCAAGCGTTGTCTTGGCGCCAGTTGACATGCGGCTCAACGTGGATCAAGACTTCACAAACTTTGTCAAGAACCGACTCATGGAACGCACCTTTGTTGAAGGCGACACAACCCTGGTAATGATGCTGGGCCACGCCATACCGTTCATTGTCACCAAGACCCGACCCCACGGCATTGTTCGCATCACGTACGATACTAACTTACAGATTCTGAATGAACCAGCCCCTGAAGCCAAAGGTATGCCTCGCACTACCTATGAGGACATAGGCGGACTACGGGAGGAGATTCAGCGCGTCCGAGAGATGATTGAGCTTCCGTTACGTCATCCAGAAATCTTTCAGAGACTGGGAATCGACCCTCCAAAAGGAGTTTTGCTTCACGGGCCACCTGGTTGCGGCAAAACCCTGCTTGCAAGGGCCGTGGCAAACGAGTCTGAAGTCAATTTCCAGTCTATAAACGGGCCGGAAATCATGAGCAAGTTTTACGGCGAATCCGAGGCGCGACTACGTGAGATCTTTCAGCAGGCTCAGCAAAATTCGCCTAGTATAATCTTCATAGATGAACTTGACGCCATCGCCCCCAAACGGGAAGAGGTTACAGGCGAAGTTGAAAGACGAGTGGTTGCCCAACTTCTTGCTTTGATGGACGGGCTAAGCGGAAGAGGAAATGTTATCGTTATAGGTGCAACCAACAGACCAGGTGCACTTGACCCTGCTCTACGTAGGCCGGGAAGATTTGACCGAGAGGTTGAGATAGGCGTCCCCGACAAACCGGGGCGATACGAAGTTCTGCAGATTCACACACGTGGAATGCCGTTAGCTAAAGATGTTGACTTGAAAAAGCTGTCACAGATGACCCACGGCTACACAGGCGCAGACCTCGCTGCACTTGCAAGAGAAACAGCAATGAAAGCGTTAAGGCGGTATCTACCAGAAATCAACCTAGAAGAAGAAAGAATTCCCCCAAGCGTCTTAGAAAAAATGAAGATACTCATGGAAGACTTCCTGAACGCCTACAAAGAAATAACCCCCACCGCCATGAGAGAAGTCTACATCGAGATACCCACAGTTCACTGGGACCAAATCGGAGGCTTGGAAGAAGTTAAAGAAGAGTTAAAAGAAGCCGTTGAATGGCCCATTAAGAATCCAGAACTCTTCGAGCGAATGGGCATCCGCCCACCCAAAGGAATCTTGCTGTATGGACCACCAGGCTGCGGCAAAACCCTGCTTGCAAGAGCTGTGGCCACTGAAAGCGAAGCCAACTTCGTCAGCATTAAAGGTCCAGAGATCTTTTCAAAATGGGTTGGGGAGTCAGAGAAAGCCATACGCGAGGTTTTCCGAAAGGCACGGATGGCCTCACCAGCCGTGATTTTCTTTGATGAGTTTGATTCGCTTGTACCTCGACGCGGAATGGGCTTTTCAAACAGTGGCGTGACTGAACGCGTTATTAGTCAATTGCTGACTGAGATGGATGGTATAATGACCCTTGAAGATGTTGTGATCGTCGCTGCCACCAATCGTCCTGACATCGTTGACCCAGCTGTTCTACGACCTGGAAGATTTGACCGTCTGATTTACGTGCCTGAACCAAACGAGAAAGCTAGGCTGGAGATTTTCAAAATCTACACCAAAGACATGCCTTTAGCGAAGGACATCGACCAAGCAGAGTTGGCCAGCAACACCAAAAGCTATTCTGGAGCAGACATCGACGCCGTTTGCCGAGAGGCAGCCATGAATGCTTTGAGACAAGACATAAACTCCAAAGAGATATCACTCAACGATTTCCATAAAGCTCTAGAGAAAATTGGGCCAACCATCTCGTCGGACATGGAAACTTGGTACAAGAGTTTTATGAAAGCCATTAGACGGGTGAAGAAGCCTGCAACTCCAATTTCATAGTAATTGAGGAAAACACTATGTCGATTAAGATATGGAAACCCCATCCGCTTCACATGACAATAATCGAACTGTTACAAAACAAAGGACCAATGACAGACATGGAGCTATTTAACATTCTGAAAGAAAGCCAAGAAGACATTGGATTCGGCATCCTTAACCAGACACTGATGAGAATGGAAATTGAAGGCAAAATCCATGTTTCATCCGTAATAAGAGGCAAGAGAAGAGTCGAGCTGATAAAGAAGAAGTAGCCACTGTAACTGCCCTAAACGCTACTATGTTGCCTATCTTCGAAATGAATGATGTTCTCAAATAGTTTAAGCCTAAATATTGAAACGTTGTTCTATGTAATGGTGCATGCCTTTGGGCGTAAATCTTAGAGACCTCATCCCAAAAACTACCACAGACCTCACAAGCCTCAGAGGCAAGTCCATAGCTATTGACGCATACAACGCGCTCTATCAATTCTTGGCTATCATTCGCCAGCCAGATGGCACTCCGCTTAAGGACAGAACGGGCCGAGTTACAAGTCATCTGAGCGGTTTGCTTTATCGAACCTCAAACCTCGTGGATATGGAAATAAAGGTTATCTACGTCTTTGACGGGGTGCCTCCGACACTCAAAGAGGTTGAAATCAAGCGTAGAGCACGAGTTAAGGAGGAAGCCATTGTTAAGTATGAGAGAGCCTTGCAGGACGGTAGAGTTGAAGAGGCACGTAGGTATGCGCAGATGACGTCAAGGCTTAAGGATTACATGGCAGACGACTCAAAACGCCTTCTAACGCTGCTAGGTATTCCATGGATTCAGGCGCCTTCTGAAGGTGAAGCCCAAGCCGCGTATCTTGTTAAGAAGGGGGATTCTAACTTCTGCGCCAGCCAAGACTATGACAGCCTGTTGTTCGGCGCATCCATGCTTGTTCGAAACGTAACTCTTAGTGGGCGGAGGAAACTGCCAAGAAAAAACGTGTACATAGAGGTAAGGCCAGAGATTGTGGTTCTCGACAAAGTTTTGAGGGAGTTAGGCATAACCTATGAGCAGCTCATAGACATTGGGATTCTGGTTGGAACAGACTTTAACCCCAAAGGCGTGAAGGGAATCGGACCCAAAAAAGCGCTTCAACTGGTCAAACAGCATGGAAGCCTCGAAAAGCTTTTGCCAACATTGAAAAAAGCAGAGTTTCCGGTTGACCTCCAGCGAATAAGAGATATTTTCTTACATCCAAAGGTTACTGATAACTACCGGCTTGCTTGGAAAGAACCCGACATAGAAGGCGTAATCCAGTTTATGTGTGGGGAACGCGACTTTTCCGTAGATAGAGTTCGCAAAGCCTTGGGAAAAATAAGCGTGGGTATGCGCAAAACTAAGGGAAAAACAACTTTAGAAGCATGGTTTGGAAGCAATTCCTAGCTAATATTTCAACTTCCAGATTTTTCCGTGCGTCTTCACAGGCTTATCCAGCCGTTGCTTGCCATCCATACAACAATGGATCCCGCGACAGCTACCTCCGCGAAACAAACAATCATTATTACCGTAAGAAATCTCCTTAGTTTTTCTTGAGAGAATTCTAAAAGATTTTGCTTGGTCGAAAGCGCTCCGCCCAAATGGTAGAGGCCTACCACGATGAGAACGATTACCGCAATTATGTCTAAGGCTGAGAGATACAGTAGGATGCCAGCTAATATGAATCCAAAGAGTTCGCCTGTTTCCACAATTCTTGAATGGGGTTTCACCATATCTGCTTTATCTTTCTGCGCCCGCGCCTTGTAGACACTTGCAAACTCGTAGGCATTATCCACTGCTAATACAAGCAGAATAACCGCGGCAACAGTTACCAGCAACATGGACGGTAGGTACCTATGAGATTTTTAATAAGATTTATGGCTTTATGCACGCATTTTGAACAGGAAAAAAGAGGCGCTTTGCAGGTCAGATTCTATGTCCATACTTGCCTGTTAACGGAACAAAGGCTACGCCGCCCAAGTTCTCCTCAGTAATTTTGTCATCAACCTTGCGAACTCGAAACAAGGTTTGATAAAGATAGAGTCCTCCAACGGGGATAACAAGAACTCCGCCGTTTTTTAACTGGTCAATCAGTGGTTTGGGGATGTCTGGCGCTGCGGCGGTCACCAAAACACGGTCGTAAGGAGCTTTTTCAGCATATCCTTGGGAGCCGTCTCCATGAACAATTGTGACACGGTTGCCGTAGCCTGCACGCTCCACATTATTGCGAGCGAATTCAGCTAGTCCTTTAACGATTTCCACAGTGTACACATGTCCCCACTTTTCTTTCGCCATGTCCGATGGAGCTACAGTCTCTGCTATGGTGGAAGCGTGCCAGCCTGAACCTGCACCTATCTCCAACACTTTGTGCCCTGCTTTCAACTCTAGGGCTTCATTCATTATTGAAACCATGTTTCGCCCAGCTAGGCGTAGCTAAGCCTAGCAGTGTGGCGCCGAAATCGTCTGCCCAAACCCTATTGGAAACGGAGAATCCACGTTCGCGTAGGATTTCACTCGTTCAGGCAGAAACTGCTCCCTCGAAACCTTGCGTAACGCACGAATCACGTGAGGCGACTTAAGAATGCGCTGTCTAATCAAACTTTGAACAAGCTGTTCCCAAGCCTTGTTTTCCATTTTTCCTCCTCAAGAGAATAACAAAGAGAAACCGATGCTTAAGACTTTGCTCTTCAAAAGCACAAAAGACACTGGTTGAAAAGTTCGTCTTAAATTGTTATTTCACTGTTACAGACTTCGCTAGGTTTCTGGGCATGTCAGGGTTGAGTTCCCGTTCAATAGCCATATAATAGGCGAAGAGCTGCAGTGGAATGACGTATACGATTGGCGAGAGAATTTCAGGCATGCCCTTCGGCACCTCAACGTAGTCGTCGACAAACCTTTTGATCTCTTCATCTCCCTCTTCGATTATGGCTATGATGGAAGCGCCTCGGGCTTTCATCTCCATAATATTGCTCAAAATGGTCCTGTGGGTGCCGTCTTTCGGGCAAACAAAAATTACCGGGAAGTCAGGCTCGATAAGGCTGATAGGTCCATGCTTGCTTTCTCCAGCTGGATAGGCAATTGAAGGAATGTAGGCAATCTCTAGTAGTTTAAGTCTTCCTTCAAGAGCAGTGGCATAGCTTATTCCCCGCCCCAGAAAGAAGAAGCATCCTTTGTCGCGATACTTCTTGGATAACTGTCTTATCTTCTCACTTTGAGTTTTCAGCAAGGCTTCAGCAACATCAGGAATCTGCTCCAGTTTCTCTTCAAGAAACTCTATTTCCGTGTGAGAAACTTTTCCCCTCTTCTTTGCAAGTCGCAAGGCGAGTTGAGCAAGCACCGAAAGTTGTGAAGTAAAGGTTTTTGTGGCAGCTACGCCGATTTCTGGACCCGATTGTTGACATGTGTAGACGCGAGCTACACGGGTTATGGTGGAGCCAATAACGTTGGTTAATCCTAAAACAGTTGCAGCTCGAAGACGTGCGTGTTCCACAGCAGCAAGAGTGTCTGTTGTTTCGCCCGACTGGCTTACAAAAAGTATGGTGCTGTCTATGTTAACTGCTCTTCCATGTTGCTCAATAAACTCAGATGCAATTATTGGGTGAGTCGCCAAAAACGCTAGTTTTGAGAACATGTAAGACGCAGCTAGACAAGCGTGATAGGATGTTCCGCAAGCCACGAGGGAGACTTCTCCTGCGCGGTCTAAGAAGGCTGTCATTAACTCCAAATACTGGTCTTGCAGACGCAATGTGTTTCTAATTGTTTTAGGCTGCTCGTAGATTTCTTTAAGCATAAAGTGGGGATATCCTTGCTTCTCCGCCATTACTGGATTCCAATCAATTATTTTTGGCTGTCTCGAAACAAGGCTCCAATCGGCAAGTTTACGAATTTCATATCCTTTATGATTGAGAACAACGAGTTCACCGTTTTCAACTATAACCACCTTGTTTGCTAACGGTAGAAATGCTGGAATGTCAGATGCACAAAAAACAGCGTCTTCGCTGATGCCTAATACGAGGGGGCTTTCGTTTCGGGCGCAAACTATTTTGTCTGGCTCCTTTGCTGATATGACTGCAATAGAATAGGAGCCTTCTAACCGCGTGATGCTTTTACGAACAGAATCTATTAGCCCTAAGCCTTCTTTCAGCTTTTCCTCGATAAGATGAGCAATTACCTCGGTGTCTGTCTTAGACCTTAAAATGTGTCCACGGTCTTCCAGCTCTTTCCTAAGCTCCGCGAAATTTTCGATGATTCCATTATGAATAACCGCTAGCTCTTCTTTGCAATCTGTATGGGGGTGAGCATTCACTTTGTATGGGGCTCCGTGGGTTGCCCATCGTGTGTGCCCGATTCCTATTTTACCTGGAAGGTCGTCAAGGTTGAGCAAGGCATGGACATCATCGATCTTGCCAGCGTCTTTCTTCACATAAAGCTTGCCTTCATGAATTATTGCTTCTCCTACCGAGTCATAGCCTCGGTATTCTAGCCTTTTCAATGCTGCATGAATCAAGGGTGCAGCGTCACCGTTCTTTAGAACACAACCGAATATTCCACACATCTAGCAGACCTCAAACACAGCGTTTCTCAAAGTCATTTTGTCGCAGTTGCAGCAGTAGACCAGTTTAGTACATATCCTATTAGCAACGGCTTTGTATAAACATTTTTAGCAAAACGGTTTTAAAACTAAAAATAATATTTCAGTGGTTGTTTATGCGTTTTCTCGTTCTGGGTCTGCTGTTTCGACAACAACAATATGGCTGATTTTGCATTTAATAGCTGAGCGCGCAGAATCGCTTCCTCGCTTCAGAAAATTCTGGCATAAGAATGGTTTAGGGAATATCCAAGTTTCCCAGATCCCACTGGAAAAGGCTGCGTACTTGTACTTCGCTCTTCGCCTTTAATGCAGCTGTTTAAGAACGTCATCATTTGATGTTTGTTACTTGATAAAGCTGTCTCTAAATAGAGGTGGCTACCCCCAAAAGGAAGATGATAAGAAAAGATAAAGGCATCTTAGTGTAAATTATTTTAAAGGCATGGCGAGTGAACGCGTTGCTTGAATGGCTCAAGGATTTACTCATCATCTACACGTGGAAAGAACTCTGGATTGTTGTGAGCCTGCCAACGGTGGTGGTAGGTGTCTGGATTCTATTTACTTTCCTTCTCTCCATCCCAAACGACATTGTCAGAACCATCGCAATATGGTCCTTGATATTTGCCTTGACACTAGGAGCAGCCACCGTTGACGCCTTAAGAAAACAACAGAGTAAAGCTTGAGCGATCACTGGCAACCAAAAGTCACCCTAGCTTCAATTATCTCTCTTCTTCTTGCATATTATGCTGTATCCGATGTGCTTCTACACTGTTTAAGATCTTGAATCATCTTTTCTTTAATTTTCGAACAGTGTTCTTCGTGCCCAAATAAACGATGTCTGCCATGCCAGCGAATATGCCTGTTTCAACCACGCCTGGGATAGATTGAAGTTGAGAATCCAACCTGCTCGGAGCGTATAACGTTCCAAAATCCACATCCAGAATGAAATTACCGTTATCGGTAACGAGCGGACCGACTTTTCCGCTGGTTTCTCGCAGACGCGGCTTTCCCTTCATCTTCCGAATTTTCAACATAACCATGGCAACAGCAAAAGGCAAAACTTCAATTGGCACAGGATGATTCGTGCCCAGTTTCTCCACCAGTTTTCTTTCATCTGCTACTATCACGATTTTTTTGGAAGCCGAAGCCACTATTTTTTCTCTTGTGAGAGCGCCGCCCATTCCCTTAATCAAATTTAGCTCCTTGTCAATTTGGTCTGCGCCATCGATGGTTAGGTCAAGCTGCGGGTGCTGTGAGAGAGTTGTAGTTTTAATGCCATACTCCGTAGCTAACTGCATGGCTTGGTATGATGTTGGAACGCCGAGAATTTGCCAATTTTTTTGTCGGGTTACTTTTCCCATTTCTTTAATGGCGTACGCTGCGGTGCTGCCGCTTCCAAGTCCGACAATGTAGTCGTCTCTTACATGTTTTACTGCTTCTAGGGCTGCTCTCTCTTTGGCTTTCTCTATCCAGCTTGAACTTTTAGCTTTCAACTTCAATTTGTCCCAGCCGTTCTAAAACTTTCTCCACTTCTGCCCTAATCTCTTCAATTCTTTTCTCAGCATCGGTTTTACGCGGAGCCGCTGGTCGCTTTCGACCTTTTCTTCTTTCTTTTATTGGCGATTCCATCTCTTTAGTTGTCGGGGCAGGTATGGGTACTTCCTTTACTGGTTCCACTTCAAGGCGTGTTCTTAATTCCTCAACTTTATCGCCCAGTTCATCGAAGCGTTCGCTGAAAAGTTTGATGAGGTCTTGTTGCATGGTTTCGAGTTCTTGCAGCGCCACAACGGATTCGCTGTTTGAAATGGAGTCTCGAACCTTCATCATTCTGGTTTTGTATCTATGCGCTAAGCTTTCACGTTCCTCTTCTGATATTCTGCCCTCTGCTTGAGCCTCATAGAGGCGTCTTATGGCGTAACTGAGAATTTCTCTTTCCAACTCTAATCTTTTCAGTCTTTCCTTGGATTTCTTCGCCTCTTCACGGGTCACCGTTCTTTGGGATTTAAATGGCAGCCAGCTCTTCCTTGTCTCAACCTGATTCTCCAAGCTTTTTTCAATAGGCTTTTTTCTGCTCCTCATGGCATAAAGCACGATAACGGCAACTGCAATTGCGCCTCCAGCGATGAGCACGTCGAGCCACGGCTGCTCAAAAACCACTAAGCTCCCTCGTTCATTCATGGTTTCCCCTATGTGATATATAAATCCTTAATCTACTGCTCAAGAAATCTAAGAGCAAAACGATTCGGTTGCTTAAAATAGTTAAAGGATTACAGTTGTTGTCAACGGCTTTAGTGTGTGCAATTGATGAGTGAAGAAAAGAAAACTGAAGCTCTTGATGAGTTGAGCAGGAAGCTGGACCTAATTATGAGGAGACGCGGCACCTTAGAAGCTATCATCTTGGAGAACCCTGACTACGCAGAGGTGGCCACCTCTCTACGGCTAGTAAGGGCAAGCGTATGCCTATACGGCGAGCCTTTGAAAAAGAGCTAGTAAAACAGGGAATGGCGAAGCACGACGCAAAGAGAATAAGCGCTCAAATTGCTGCTTTAAAAGATAACGTTGAAAACACGTTCAAACAATCCTCGAGAAGCTGGAGATAGACGTTCAAAACGGTTTTTAACCTGGCACATCCTCTTCTTAACTGAGGACCACACGGTGAAAAGGGTCAGGTTGATCCTGAGAGACCCGGATTTAAACAAAATCGTGGGCAACGAGCTTGAATTATCAATGGAGCCTTCAGCCAATATCGTTGACGTCATCAGAAAAGTAGACGAGATCATACTGGAAAAGGGAAGATTTCCAATTGCTGGTTGCAGAAGCCTGCTCCACCTGACTTATCATCCGTTTGAGAAAAGGTTTTACAACCATGTAGCCTTAACCGCTCATTCGAAATTAGAAAGGTTCCTGAATGTACGCAGCGATCCAAAGTTGATATTGCCGGATGAAACCACTGTTTTTTTGGCTTTAACTATCTGCTCTGGCGATTGGGAGCCGATCGTAAACCTGGAATAGACAACAGTAACCGTTAAATTTCATATGTCGTTATTTCTGGAAAGGAGGAATCATAAATGATCACAGCCTTTGTTCTCATCAAGGTCGGAACAGGCGAACAATTGAACTTTGCAAAGTCCGCGAAAGAGGAGATGATGAAAATAGAAGGCGTAACAAAAGTCTACGGCGTCTTCGGCAGATTCGACCTAATAGTGCAGATTGAAGCCTCGGATTTAGAAGAGCTTGCAAGAATTATCACCGACAAAATAAGAGCTACCTCAGGCGTTTTATCCACTGAATCGCTCGTAATTGGCTTCTGAGGCGGCTACACTTACCATAGGTTACGCCGAATATCCTCGTAGATTTGTGAACAACACAAAGATGAAAAACTAATTTCTAAACCAAGAGACTCCGCTTGCTTAATGGCTTCCTCCGCTGGAAACGCGATAGCGTTTACACCAGCCTCAACAGCAAGGACATCGATCTCCCCTTTGCCCCTGCCCTTTGGACGCATGCATCCCAAAACTAAAGGGGTATCAGGCATCGTTAGCCTCGCTATTGTCAACACCTTGGCTATGTCGGTTGATGTTGTAGGGGGAACATCTTCCATAGGGGTTCCATGTATAGGCATGAGGGCTATAACGATAACCGCGGAAGGCTCATATTTTGAAATCATGTGCAACGCCTTAAGTTCGCCCTTAAGCTTGCCATAGTGAAGTCCCACAAGTACGTGGGGCACAAAGGGGATTCCAGACTCATGTAGCGCTTTCAGGGACCTGTCGAAATCTTGAACTTCCACGTTTAGCTGATAAATTTCCTTTATTGTTTCATCCGAACCGATAATGTCGATGAGAGCAGCGTCTACTCCTGCGTCTTTCAATCTCTTAGCCATAGATAACTCGATAACTCCGGTGTGCACAACTACTGTTAAACCTAGGTCTCGCTTCACCTCGGCAATGGCGTCTATGAACCTGCCCAGTGGAACCGACCCGTCTGGGAGGCATCCACCACTTATTAAGCATCCTACTGCACCCTTCTGCTTCCACTGCGTGCACAAGCTAACTAGCTGTTCTGGAGTAACCGCTGGCAGCATTGTGTTCAAGACTTTTCCGCCGCAGTGTTTGCATTTCAAAGCGCAGAATCGACCAGTAACAGAGATGGACGGAAAAGCGGCCGGTGAAGAGTGAAAATATCCTGTTTTGTAATACATGAAACTTGGAGCGTAAAATTTGATTCTTTTTCCAAAATTTTTCCAGCTTAAACTCTGAGCCTCGGCTAAGGCTTCTTTAAGTTCTGTTTCATCCGCGTAAAGCAGTTGTTCGTAATTGTCTTTCCAATTCGACAAGGTGGCACACCATAGCTAACGGATAAGTATTAAGACTGCACCATTTTAATTATTTATACGTTTAAGAAACCATAATGCAAACAAGCTGAGGCTGAACAATGACAACTGCACAATTGCCTGAAAAAATCAGAGTTTCAGTAGGCTCAGCCATTGTGCTTGGATTGATGCATGGAAGGTTAGACGCTGAGCCAACTACGATATATTTACTCACCTACTCCTATGGCAAATGCTTAGCCAATTGTGGCTTCTGCCCCCAAGCCAAAACGAGCAAGAGCCGAGCGGACATGCTGTCTCGCGTAACGTGGCCAACGTTTCCAACTGAGCAGGTTATGTCGAAAATTGAAACCGAGAGCAAGAAATCCACTGTAAAGCGCGTTTGCATTCAAGCGTTAAACTATCCCAGAGTGTTTAACGATGTGTTGGCTCTTGCCAAAGAGATACGGTCGCGAGCTGACGTGCCTCTTTCGGTTTCCTGTCAACCCTTCAACTTGAAGCAAATGAACCTGTTGAAGACGGCTGGAGTTAATAGAATCAGTATTGCATTGGACGCTGCGACCAAAGAGTTGTTTGACAGGGTCAAGGGACCATTAGCTAGCAGTCCATATACGTGGGAAGCGCAGAGAGAAACATTAATGAAAGCTGTGCAGGTTTTCGGCGCAAACCGTGTTTACACACATCTTATCGTGGGCCTCGGAGAAACCGAAAAGGAAATCATTCAAACAATTCAATGGTGCAACGATTTCGGTGTATATCCAAGCCTTTTCGCTTTCACTCCTATTCCTGGAACCACTTTTGAAACTTTGCCTCAACCTTCCGTCGCAACTTACAGGCGGGTTCAGTTGGCGCACTACCTTATTGTTCACGGAAACACGCGGTTTGAAAACATGAAATTCGACGACGATGAGCGGCTTATCGACTATGGAGTTCCAGAGAGTCTGCTTCAACAAGTTGTTGGAAGCGGCAGTCCGTTTTTGACTTCGGGTTGTCCCGGTTGCAACCGTCCCTACTACAATGAACGTCCAGGCGGGCCATTATACAACTATCCTAGGCACCCTTTGCCAGAAGAGATAAGGGAAATAAAGGAGCAACACGGTTAGAATTTACTGAGAAGGAAAACCGTTGGAGACCCTATACCTTATCGATGCCAAAGCTGAAGGCAACGAGGTTAAACTCAAATTTTACGATTCATCAAAAAACGAACTAGTGGAGTTTCAAGACAACACCTACAAGTCTTACCTTTTAGTTCCTTACCCGCTCAGCAAACAAGATGAAGATACAGCGAGCAGTTTTCAAGGAGAAATTGAAGTTGTCAGAAAACGCGACTTGTTCACCGAAGAAGAGAGAGAATTCGCTAAGGTTAAATTTTTAAACCCGATTCTCGTGCGAAAAGCCGCAAAAAAATTCGAAAAATCCTGGGAAAACGAAATAGAATTCGCTCGTAGTTATGCCTATGACCACGGTCTAGTCTTCGGTGCCCTTCATGCCATGAAAGACAATGGGTTCACGCCTGTTCTGAGTTTTCCTGAAAGCCTTCAAGACAAGTTTGAAAGCGCTTTTGGCGCGGTGAAGAGTTTTGACATGCTTAAGTACAGTCAACTTGAACGCTGGTTTACATTGTTGCATCAGCCAGTGCCGCAAATCAGAGCTGAACTGTTAGGCATCAGTGATGAAGTCGACCAAGAAAGATACTACTTTGCTTTCATGCTTTCAAGGCTTGTCAACTTGCCAGTTCAGGAAGCCTACACTAGCCGAAGGGTAAGCGACTGGTTGAAGTCAATGATGTATACTTATCTCAGAAAAAACGGTGTTTTAATTCCAACTTCGAAAGAGCTGAGGAAAGGCTATGAACCCTATGTTGTTGCAGGCGCCTTAACTGTCGCGCCGAAAAGCGGAGTTTACTTTAACACGGTTGTAGCCGACTTTGAAAGCTTGTATCCGAGTTGTATCGACAGCTACAATCTGTCTTATGAAACCGTTGACTGCAACCATGAAACGTGCAAGGGCAACAGGGTTTCCGAAGTTGGGCATCACATCTGCACAAAAAGGCGCGGCTTTCTCTCCCTACTAATCGGTGCACTCAAAGACCTTCGGATACACTGGTTCAAGCCTCTTTCAAAAAGCAGCAACATCTCAGCGAAAGCAAAACAACAAGCAGAAGCATTAGCTAAACTTCTGAAACTCATAACAGTGTCCAGCTACGGCGTTACCGTGCGAATCCACGGACTAGCCTGCCCACCTTTGGCTGAATCCATCACCGGCTACGGTCGTTATGCGCTTAAAACTACATGGAAACTAGCTGAAAAAAGTGGGTTACACCCAGTCTACGGAGACACCGACTCGATATTCCTAGAAAACGCGTCTCCAGAGAAGGTTAGGTGGCTGATAAACACCGTGAAAGTGAAGCTTAAACTAGACCTTGCAGTTGAAAAGCATTACTCTGTTTGTGTTTTGCCCAAAGCCAAAAAGGCGTATTTCGGCATCTTTGAAGACGGCTCAGCCGACCTGAAGGGGCTCACGGCGGTAAAGTCTAACTCACCTAACTTTATTCAAAACGTGTTCCAAAACTGCGTTAAAGAGCTAAGTCATGTAAAGAACGCGCAGGAATACGAGTTGTCAAAGGAGAGAATCATAAAGATTGTTCAAAGGGCCATAAGAGATTTGAGGAATGGAATTTTTGATCTTAAAGACATGGTCTACTCGGTTAGGCTGTATCATGATCCCGTTGTAAAACTTCGCTCGAAAGTTTTGCCTCAACCCTACCAGTGTGCTGCTCAGCTAATTGCGGCTGGAAAAGCGGTTAAGAAACGGGATACTGTTACGTTCATCAAGGTTAAGCCTTTTGATTTTAAAGGAAGAAGGTTCACGGTTAAACCAGTTGAGCATACACGCAGTGTTTCGGAGATAAACATTGAAGACTACATACGGAACTTAACAACAGCTCTAAACCAGACTTTTGAGCCCATGAACATAAAGTTTGAAGTGGAAAAAGAGATGAAACTCTCCGATTGGTTCAAATAGGTAAAGAAAAAAGCTCCGAAGATATAACGTCGCCAGCTCCTTAAGGCTCCGATAGGTTCAGAAGTTTCAGTAAGACCACACGAAAAGTATTGTGAAGATCTCTACTGGCTAACGCCCAATTTTTTCAGGAGAATTTGATCTCGATATTCTGTTAACTCATCTTAGATGAGAGTGCTCGCAGAGTTCTAATGTGCTCCTTGTGATCGTAAATCCATGACCCTTGTTTGAAGTATTCATACGAGAAGGTTTGCCTCCAGTCTTTGTCGAGGTCTAGATGAACATAGAAGTAGTTCTGAAGCCATCCCATTGCTCTCAGTCTGGACAGGGCTTTCATAAACCCCTTGAATTCTTGCATAGGGATATACAGAAATGCAATCATCGAGTTTTGACCTAAAATCTTACCTAACGAAACAACGACAGGTTTATCGAGAAGCGACGCGGCAAATCTAGCATATTTTTCATAGTTCGCAAAAGTGAAAACAAAATAGAAGGCTTCAAAGGGCATCGTCTGGAACTGATATAAGTGGATCTCGAAACCTTCGATCAAATTAAGTCTTATGAGTTTCTGATAACGGTATCTCACTGCGGGCGGCGTGATTCCAAGCCTCTCTGCAAGTCCACTAAAGGAAACCGTTGCATTTTTCTCGAGTTCTTTAAGAATGAACATGTCACGCCCATCAGCCAAGATGGGAAATTGCTTAGGGTCTTCCAAGGTGTATGGAAGTTTAGTTGGTTGACTTGGAATCTCATTAACCCAATTCTCCCATTGAAATGTCCATTTCTCAGTCGCGTAATCAAACCATGTTCCTATTAAGTTGACTCTTCGCAGCGATGTGGTCCATATGTGTTGGACGCTTCGGGCTACGCCTAACTTCTTAAGTTCACCGAGAAATCTTTCAAATTCGGCAGTGTAATTTAATGGGATCGTGTAAACCCCTATGTAACCTTGGGTCGCACCATAGATTGGAGCCAAATAAATCCAAAAACCATTAACTTTCAGACATTCCAGCAGTAATTCTTCTCGCCCAGGTTCGGCCTCCAGCATGACTATGGCTTTTTTGAGACCCAAATTTACATGGTAAATGTTGGTGAAGAATCTTAAAGAAAAATGGGAAGAAAGGGTTTTTAGTCTGTACTGAATCGTCGTTGGAGATATTTCTGTTCTTCTCGAAACTTCAGCGAGGTTTCTAGGACCACAAGCCACCAGGGCTGCTATAATCTTCATGTCTAGAGAGTCAAGTTTTGGCTGCAACACCAATCGTCATATTTTGCGTTCTTAAAGACTTATAAGACTTCACTTTTTCACTCCGGT
This sequence comes from Candidatus Bathyarchaeota archaeon, assembly GCA_030615265.1. Lineage (GTDB taxonomy): Archaea > Thermoproteota > Bathyarchaeia > Bathyarchaeales > Bathyarchaeaceae. The sequence continues at coordinate 5,634 of JAUWZP010000012.1, read as the reverse complement.
GATTCTTCCTGGTGGTCCTCCGTCGATTGGGTCGGCGTAAAGGATACTCTTTTCTGTGCTTAAAGCCTGATCTATGTTTACTTCAGGCATGCTGATCGTTGCCGTTGCAATGGTGGTAGCAAACATGAAGACAACGAGGACAAGAGCGAGAACGATTATTCTTTTCAAAGATTCACCTCCTGCATTTTTAAAACATGCGAAAAACTTATCTTTATTTCGTACAAAATAAACTATTCCCTCTTCGAAACTGAGGAAACTTCGGCGTCAAAATCTACAATGGTTGTGGAAAGTCCAAGCAAATGATTGATGTGAAGTTTTGGTGATGCGTACTGTCAACATCGATCAGTCTAAATCAAAGGATCATTAAATGCATAGACGACAGCTTACAGGTGTTAGGCAAACGCGCTGAACATGTCATATATCACTATATCGAGAAGAATGCTCAATTGAGAAAGGAGGAGATACCTGAACACCCGGAAGTTTTCAAGCAGACAATAACATTTCTCTTAGGAGAAGAAGGGTCAAAAATAATAGAAAAATTGATTGTGCAGAAGATGATGCAGACTTTCAAGCTGAAAAATAAGTCGAAACTAACATTCGTGAAAGCTGTTCAGGCGGTGAAGGGCAGATAGATGATTTCTGAGAATTCTGAAAAACTTAGTCGCGCCCTTCCCTTATTTTCTCTATGATTAAAACTTCCTGGCTATGCCCCGCGTAGAGCTAAGTTATTATCATGCTGGCGCGTAAAAGCATCTTTTAGGAGAAGTAACCTTTCCCTTCTTTTTCAAGCTTTTTATGATCTTGGACACTTCGTCGCTGGCTAGACCGACCATCTTCGCAACCTCTCCTGGTCTCACTGGTTTTCCAGCTTTTTCCATGGCTTTGAGCACCATTTGTTCTTTTTCTTCCAACTTTTCCGTCTCCCAATTTATTCAGTTCAATTAGTTTTATACTTATAAGGATTGCTGGGTTGGTGCGTGCCTGTTTCTTAATTCATGATTGGAAAGCGAAGAATATGGCTTCTCGTTCTTTTCGAATTTATATCAGTTTGAAGAAGTCTCGTTCAGTTATTATTCCGACAAGCCTCTCGTTCTGTACGACCGGTAATGAACCCACATTTTTCTTCTGCATGAGCCTTGCTGCTTCGCCGACATCCGCGTTTGGCTCAACTGTAGTAACACTCTTTCGAGTAGCCTCCAGCACGGATGTCTGCAAAACCTGAGCCATTGTTCTTGACTGTAAGTGCTTGAAAACTTGACTTGAACCGAAAAAGCGGAGAAGGGTCCTATTCGTAGCCATGCCGATAAATTTGCTGTCTAAGATCACGGGTAACCGTCTAAATCCATGCTCGACCATCGATCTTGCGGCTTCATAGATTGAAATTCGCGGAGTAACGGTTACAACTTTTCGGGTCATAACATCTGAAACCTTAACTCCGCTGATTTTCCCAGAGAACAATGAGATAATGTCGTGTTCAGTAATAATAGCCCGAACACACTTCTCCTTGTTCACTACTGGCAGTCCTCCAACGTTATGTTTCTTCATAATCCGCAAAGCATCGCTGATTTTAGCCGAGGTGGAAACCCAAACCACATCGGTGGTCATGATGGACCGCACTGGCTCGTTGATTGCCTTATAGAAGTTACCTGAATACTTGCGCTGGATCAGCTGATATTTTTCTCCTCCGCCAAAATAGTTGACGAGGTCTGTCGCTGTTATTATGCCGTGTAGCCTTTGCGTTCCAGGGTCAGCAATTGGCATTCGGCGGAATCCCTTCTGAACCATGATTTTGATCGCATCATAAATCGGAGTTGTGGGTGCCATAGTAACCACAGGGCTCTTCGCAATGGTCATGATTTCCCCTTCTCGCTTTTTGGAAGGATGCCCCCGTAATTCTAATGATCCTTTTTCCCGAAGACGCCGACGAAAAGTTTCTCGTCTTGCTGTCACTTTTAAACATCCTCTCATTATCTGATTAGTACTTGAACGATGTCCTCGCGGTCTACGATGCCCATGAGTTTCCCTTTCGGGTCTGCAATTGGCACTCGTCCGATGCCCTTCTTAAGCATGAGTTCAGCTGCGTCCTTAACAGTGTTTGTGGGCTTTAAAGAGATGGCGGGCACTTTCATTATGGAAGAGATTTTTGTGGGAGCCTTGAATCGACCCTTTTTCGATTCGAAAGCAGGGAAAGCCATGCTGCTCTCAAGGAGGTTGGCTTGGGTTAACACGCCGACAAGTTTTCCCTTTGCCACAACTGGGCATCCAGAGAAAGACTTTTCCTGCATTGAACGCCAAACATTGTCTACTTCATCATTAACTGAGCAAACGAAAAGTTCAGTTGACATAACCTCAACAAGCGGAATAGAAAGCTTGGAAGTTTCTTTCTTTAAGTAAGCGGCGATGAAGTTTTCTAGTCCAATCATTCCAATGTACGTTTTGTTTTGAGGAGACTGTACAACTGGAACGTACCATTCGTCTAGGTGAAGCATCTTTTTCACAACGGAGCGTGCATCCGTGTCAGGGGTTGCAGTTAATCGTGGAGTTGACATGATTCCTTTGACTCGAATTGGAGAAACCGACGAAGTGATTGCCATCATGTCGCTGCGGGTGATTACTCCCAGTAAACGTTTGTTTTCATCTATCACTGGAAGGATACGTAAACCTCTTTCGCGAAGAACAGCTCGAGCCTTTGTCGCAAGCTCATCTGCATAGATGAAGGGATATTTTCTGTCTGCTATGTCCTGAACACGCAAACCGTCGCCTCAGTATTCATTCTTCATCTCGCTTTTGCAGTTTTCGCAGATGAAAGAGCCCTCTACTTCCTCAAGTGCGTCGGACCACTGCCTGCAGCGGTCGCAGTATCCTGTCATCTGGGGATATTCCTCTTCAGCTACAGTTTTGCCTTCGATCTTGGCTTTCTCCTGCGTGATTTCGATAAGTTCTGGTGTAATTGCTAGAATGTCTTTGCTGGAGATTATTCCGACGAGTTTCCCCTTGTACATGACTCCAAATCTCCGAATATTTAGCTGGCTCATTCTCCGCGCGGCTTCACTGAGAGTTTCGTCGGGGTCAATTGTGATGAGAGGGGCGGTCATGACGTCTTTGGCAGCCATTTTATAGCGTGGTCTGTTTTTAGCTAAAACCCTTGCAACAAGGTCGCTTTCAGTGATTATACCTAAAGGCTTGCCGTCTTTTCCTGTTACAATTATGCAGCCTAACTCGTGCTTGCTTACAAGTTGAGCCACTTTAGTGACGACTTCCTTTTCGTTAACAGTAACCACGGGGCTTGACATAACGTCTTTAACAACCATTTTTCCTCTGATGCCCATGTCTGCCATTGCAGGTTTTCCCTCCACACGAAGATAAATCAAAAGGGTGTATTAAACTGTTGTTGAATTTTCTGACGAGAAGAACAAAGAAGGCTTCTAGTTGGTGCCCTCTTTCAGACGGATTTAATGTTGCCCTTGCCTGAAGGTATGAAGCTTTGTATCTCTTCTAACGGTGTTTCAAGGATTTGTTTCCGCCAGTCCTTTGGAGCCTTTTCAGCTAATACGCGGCGTACTTGTTTTGCGAGCTGACTGCTCTTATGTTCGCCTGGAACGATTATGACATAAACCTTCGTATGTTTGCTGATGGCTTCTGGCGGACCACCAATAATTCTGGCGGGGTCTTCAATTTGAACTCCAATGGCAACTGCCAACGGGACTTTTCGAATGAAATTCTTGGCTCCACGAATTATGAAGGAGCCTTTTTTCAAGTGTTGTCCAGACGGCGGGCTTTTACTCACCTGTTCAGGATGAAACCAATAGACATCTATTGCGCCAAACATCTCCTTCCACGCTCGAGAGTAAGACGCCCCAAACTGGGCAGCCTGTTTCAAAGATTGCTCTGAGGGTGTTTTTCCCTCTGTCTTAATCAAAACGAATGGGGCACCTATGATGTCAGCGTGAAAAACGACGTCGTGCGGTTCCATATGTTTCTTGATTAGAACTTCGTTGGTCGTAGCATCTCTTCCGCCAATCACCAGCAGGTTGCTTGAAGAGTAGAACCATCGGAATTTTTCGTACCAAGCCTTCTCTCTTCTAACAGGCGGCGGCTTCTGCACTTTCACAATTTGCGGCTTCTTTTTGTGCAACTGTTCAATTTTGGTTCGAGTTCCCTGTAATGCCTTTTGTGCGCCCTCCAGTTTTCTTTGCGCCTTTTTCGCTTTCTCATAGAATTTAGCTGCGTTGGCTTGAATTGAACGGTTTAGGTCCAGTTGAAGCGTTGAGTCTTCTATCGAAACGGTGAGAATGCGATGCTTCGAGTCTAAGGCTTGGAAGTACCGTGCTGAGATGATTCCGTTTTTCTTTTCTCTTTGGAAGTCTGAGATGATCCGTTTCCACGGCTTGCCATTTTCCTTTTCCTTCATGATTCTTTGTCGGAGAAGTTGAAGCTCACCCAAATGTGCATAAATTAACTCTCCAAGCTTCTTGTTTCGCGGTATCTCCATCTTCGAGTCTTCTAGTGCTTTCTGTTGTTTTTCTAAGATTCGCTGAAGCTTCGCAAGTTGACGCTTGAACACTCGTGCAGCTTGAGTCGTGTCTGTTTTCAGCTTTGTTTCCATGTAGAATTCATCTATAGCTTCGTTGAACTTTCCAAAAGCCTTCGCTTGCAGATGCTCGTGTTTTTTCAGTCGAATTGGGGTGACGTCAACGCCCTTGCCATTTTCGTCAACTATAATGCAAGGTTCAGTGTTTCCAGCTGTTAAAGAAGAAAGAACGAGCTGTAGTTGAGTAAAAATCTTGTCAAACTCCTGTTTTCCTAAAGCTTCGCACGGTGAGTTCTTGTCGATTTCGGCTCTTAGGAGGATTTCTTCTGCGTATAGTCCGCCGATGCTTAGAAATTTTGTAAGTCCCTTCACGATCATTAGTTGCCCGAAATTCTTGATTTCATTAATTTCTTCTCGTCTTACTTCTAAGGGGTTTCTGCCCCTTGGAGGCGCATACTGAAAGTTCTCTCCTCGTAAAACGTTGCGGTCTCGCATTCTTTTGTAGACAAGTGCATGAAGAATTTTGTTTTCCGGACTTACAAGGATGATGTTGCCTTCACCGAAAAGCTCGATTACAAGTTGAAATTCTCCCTCCTTTTTAAGAACCTTAATGGTGATTGTGCGTTCGAATTCGTGCTGTTGTATATCTGTGATTTTGCCGTTTCCAAGGTTTTTGCGAAGTGCCATGCAAAAGTTTGGTGGTCTTAAGGGCTTTGGAAGAACGTACGAAGTTAGATGTATGCGTTTTCCAGATTCGATAAGCAAATGAAATGGAGGCTCATTGGGGCGGCGAAGCTTCAGAAGCAGCGTAGTAGGGTTGATTTGGTAGATTTTTCCTATATGCACATTCTTTATCCTCTGGTTAAGCTCGAAAACGATGACAGCAATGTCGAAGCTCGTTAACTCTGCTTTCACTTTTGTCCCCCTAAAAATGTGAGAGAGGTCTAAGCCTTTAAGCATTGTTTATCTAAAGGGCGCGGTGAAAAATTAATAAGCCTAATTCCTCTCTTCTGAGGCTACATGAGGTTCAAGATTGAATCCCAGCGAAGAGAAAGATGTCATCAGCATTCGATTTGGCTAAAAGATTCACTAAGAAGAAGCAT
>JAUWZP010000047.1 GCA_030615265.1 Candidatus Bathyarchaeota archaeon | reverse complement strand
GGCAAATCTCACTGGAAGGCATTAAGGCGATTACCGGCGGAGCGCTCTGGAACAGAACCGACATCGCATCTAGAGAGCACATAAGAAAAAGCATAGAACACATGAAAAAGCTGAGGCTATCCAAAAGATGACCAAAACCTCACAAAGAATTTTCATCTCCGACTGTGAAGGACCAATCTCCAAAAACGACAACGCGTTCGAACTTGCCATCCATTTTATTCCGCAAGGAGACGGCTTCTTCGCTTTAGTAAGCAGATACGATGACATCCTCGCGGACATTGTGAAGAAACCTGGATACAAGGCTGGAGACACCTTAAAGCTGATACTGCCATTTTTGAAGGCTTACGGCGCAACTAATCAAGGCATAATGGAATACTCTTCTCGAAACGTGCTTTTGGTTCCCGGAGCTAAACACATGCTCCAATATGTCAAAGCAGTTATGCCCTCGTTCATTGTGAGCACAAGTTATGAACAGTACATGCACGCCTTATGCAGCCTCATCGAGTTTCCCTATGAAAACGTGTACTGCACCCAACTGGACTTAGACAATTACAAGCTTGAAGAGAAAGAAAGAAAACGCCTGAAACAGCTAAGGAAAGAACTGTCCGATTTGCCCATGCTTGAAATTCCTGAGAATGCCAAATCTCTTCGTGATTTTCCAACAGAACATCAGGAAACACTAAAGAGGCTGGATGAAATTTTCTGGGAGGAAATCAGCGAGATGGAAATTGGCAAAATTTTCGGTGAGGTTAATCCGGTAGGCGGATATGAGAAGGCTGAGGCGGTTCGAAGCATTATTGCGAGGCGGGGGAACCGGCTTTCTAACGTGATGTACGTGGGCGACAGCATAACCGATGTTTCAGCCTTTCAACTTGTGCGAAGAGTAGAAGGGCTAACTATTTCCTTCAACGGCAACGAATACGCGGTTAGAGAGGCAGAAATCGCCGTACTTTCAGAGAACGCAGCTGTAACAGCTATTCTAGCTGACACGTTTAACAGGTTCGGCAAGAACAGAGTTTTCAAACTGGTAAAGGAATGGAATCATCAAGCATTCAAAAGATATGGCGTTGACCTTTCTCTGCGAGAACACGTTTTAGAGTTGTATCCCGAAAAGCTTCCACAAGTTGAGATAGTAACACTAGACAACAAGAAGCGGTTAATGAAAGAAAGTAGCGCTTTTAGAAGGACTGTTCGAGGCGAAGCCGTAGGAAAGCTGGGATAGAACAAATATATAATCCAATTCAGTCTAATCCCATCCATACCGCAGTTTGGTGATGTAATGGCTGAAATTGAAGACACCTACGCGGAAGCCTTCGACGGCTTGTTTTGTCGAATTCTAATTACGGCCAAAGATGAAAAACGACTGAAGAGGGCTGCTTATGGCTGTACAGCCTTGCCCATGGTTGTTGTTGGCAGAACAGAAGGCGGAGTTGAAAAGTGGTTGAGCAAAGCAGAGACACCTGACAAACGGTTAGGTTCTATTGTGCAGTTTTGGGGCGCAATTAACGAATCAAAGCCATTCAACGTCTCCCTCAAAAAATTTATCAAAGAAGTTTCTTACCGAATCCGTCAAGAGATACTAGTTGAGCCAACCACAAGCGTTTTAAACGCCCTAGATTCCGACAAAAAATTCGACGTAATGGACAGCATTGGGCATTGTGGAGACGGCTATGAATGGGAAGAAGAATACCATGGGCGCCACGTTATTAACATTCCACTTATGATGTCAGGCTTCAGAATTGAACGTTACCTAGGCTATGGCATCGGTGTTTCGGGCGGCAACCTTTGGCTCCTTTGTAAAGACGAAAATTCCGCTTTAGAGGCTGGAGACAAAGCTCTCGAAGCCATACATGGTGTTGAAGGAGTGGTTACGCCCTTTGACGTTTGCTCAGCAGGCTCGAAGCCAGAAACCCATTATCCTGAGATAGGTCCAACAACAAATCATCTCTATTGTCCAACGCTGAAAAACAAGATACCCGATTCAAAAGTCCCGGAGGGCGTCAACTCGATTCCAGAAATCGTAATTAATGGCATGTCTCTAGAAGCGGTGAAAAAAGCGATGAAAGCTGCAATCTACGCTGTCAAAGACTCGGACGGAGTCCTTAGAATCTCTGCTGGCAACTACGGGGGAAAACTGGGTAAGCACAAAATTTACTTGCGAGAGTTAGTAGAATGAAGTTTGACGTCATAGGCTTCGGCGCCCTCAACGTAGACAAACTCTACAAAGTTAATAAAATCGCAAAAGAAGACGAAGAAAGCTTCGTTTTAGGTTTTCAAGAAGCGCCGGGAGGCTCAGCTGCAAACACAGTAGCAGGCTTAGCGCGACTAGGCTTAAAAACAGGCTACATTGGAAAAGTTGCCAGTGATCACGAAGGAAAGCTGCTTCTAAAAGACTTTAAAAGAGAGAAAGTTGATGCAGGCGGCATAATAATCACGTCAACTGGAAGGAGCGGCGTTGCCACAGGCTATGTAGACGTTAAAGGTCAGAGATCCTTGTATGTAGACCCTGGCGTAAACGACATTCTGGAATTCGAAGAAATAAGCTTGGAATATGCAAGTCAAGCCGAGTTTCTGCACTTAACATCTTTTGTTGGGGAGAAACCTTTCAAAGCTCAGAATAGACTGGTTAGAGAGTTGCCCAAAATCAAAGTAAGCTTTGACCCTGGCGAAATTTACGCAAGAAAAGGCTTATCGACGTTAAAGACTCTGGTTGAACGAAGCTTTGTAGTTTTTCCTAATGAAAACGAGGTTAGAATGCTCACGGGAAAAGGATTGAGAGAAGGCTCAGAGATTCTGATTAAGAAAGGCGCTGGCATCGTTGCAGTGAAATTAGGCGAAAAAGGATGCTACGTCACAGACGGCAAAGAAAGCCACATGGTTGAACCCTACAGAACAAAGGTTGTAGACACGACAGGGGCTGGTGACGCCTTTTGCGCTGGCTTTCTATACGGCTTAATCAGAGACAAAGACCTATACACATGTGCAAAACTTGGAAACTCCGTGGCTTCACGTTGTATAACAGAAACTGGTGCCAGAACGGGGCTGCCAAGGCTGACTGAGTTGCGAAAGCTAAAATTTCTTCGTTAAATATTCTGTCATAGACTCAAAGATTAGCCTTCCATCTCCATATTCTGGAACGCGGGTTCTCCTTGTCCAGTCGTGTAGTTGCCAGCCATAATAGGCTCGTTCTGGATGGGGCATTAAGCCAAATATCTTTCCATCTGGGCTGCATATGCCTGCGATGTCGTGGAAAGCTCCGTTAGGGTTCACTGGATACCTACCATCTGCATACTCGCCTTTTTCGTTGCAGTATCTGAAAACGAGCTGGTCACTGTCATAGAGCCTTTGTAAATATTCGCTCTCTTTCTCTTTTAGAAACATGAATCTGCCTTCAGCATGCGCGATTGGAACCCTCAACACTTTTTCCTTTGGGATTTTTTGAGTGAATATACATCTGCCAGAGTTTTCAAGTTTAAGGTGAACCCATATGCAACGGTATCCAATCGGCTCGTTCGTCGCCAAGGCAGCCTGCGGATATTTACTGGTTCCATCAAGTCCGGGCAGCAGTCCAGCCTCAACCAAAACTTGAAAGCCATTACAAATACCAAGAACAGGCTTCTCTTGTTCAACAAATTTCTTCAAGTCTCGTCCAAGCTTGGCTACGATTCCTTTAGCCCATATGGCGCCTGCTCGCACATAATCGCCAAAGGAGAAGCCGCCTGGAAAAACGAGGGCGTCATAGTTGAGAAGATTCTTCCCTTTGATTATTTGGTTTAGATGGACAACTTCGGCTTTGACGCCTAAATCTTCAAATGCTCTTTTTGTCTCAGCGTCACAGTTGGTGCCGCCAACCCTCATTATGCAAACTTTAATGTCCTCTTTTTTCATTGGTTAACCTCCGAAAGTGTTTTTCCAAGCGTTTCGTAGTTCTGCGAGGCTGACATCCACAATTGTCTTGTCATCTATTCCATGTACAAGAAGACGTTTTTCCCGCTTCAGTCTACCAACAACTGAAAAGGCAACATGTTCCATTGAAGCTTCAAAATCTCTTCGCCGTTTTTCCTTAACTTCAACCAAGAATCGACTGTTAGATTCGGAAAACAAGATGAAATCGTTTCTTTGCATACCTTTGAGTCTAGGGACACTTTTCAGGTATAGGTCAATTCCATAGTCGCCAGTGAAAGCCATTTCTGAAATTGCAACCGCCAAGCCTCCATCGGATAGGTCGTGACAAGCCTCAACAATGTCGAGGTCAATGGCTTCTACAATTGACTTCATAGTTATTCCTGCTTGAGACACTCTAACCTTAGGCACAGCTTTACCCAGAAAACCTTTCATCCTATAATATTCGGAGCCACCCAGCTCTGGATAGGTTTGACCCACAATGTAAATGAGATTTCCTGCTTGTTTAACATCCATAGAAACGGTTTTTCTCACATCTGGAATCACTCCAACCGCAGTAATTAGAAGCGTTGGAGTAACAGGGCCTAAGGGCGACTCGTTGTAGAGGCTGTCTTTGCCAGAGATAAACGGTGTCTCCAAGCCTTTTGCAAACTGGTAGCAAGCTTGACATGCTCTCACTAAAGCGCTCATTCTATCGGGTTTCTCAGGGTTGCCCCACGTAAAGTTGTCAAGCAACGCGATTCTTCTGCCGCCGACCGCTGTGTTGTTTCGGACAGCTTCATCAATGCTGGAAGCAGCCATCCAGTAGGGGTCGATTCTTCCATAATTCGGATTCATGCCGCAGGAAATCACTAAGCCTTTCCACGAATCTGCTAGAGGCTTCAAGACCGCAGCATCGCTTGGACCAGCATATCTGCCTTGCAAGGGCTTTAAAGCGGTGTTTCCCTTCACTTCATGGTCATAAGTTCGTATCACCGACTCCTTACTTGCAACATTCGGCGAAGATAAAACCTCAAGAACATCTCTTGTCAACCCTTCTGGCTCGGGAAAACTGGGCTCTTCATAACTTGGCGGCTTCCACTTGGCTGTTCTCTGAGCTTTCGGCGGATTAAACAAGAACTCTATTTCGATTTCAACAACTTTGTATCCATGATAGCTAATTTTAAGCATTTCGTCTTTGGTGAACCTGCCAATTGGCGTAGCCTCGACATCCTCGTTTGCAAATATTTCCAAAACGTCTCTAAGGTTCTTCTCCGGAACTAAGAGAAGCATTCTTTCTTGTGATTCGGAAACGTAGATTTCCCAGGGAGCCATGCCGAGATGCTTCAAAGGAACTTTCTCTAACTCAACATGGGCTCCACACCCCGACCTCTTGGCGGTTTCGCCGACCGCGCTTGATAGGCCTCCTCCGCCAAGGTCGGTTATCGCCGATCCCAGTCCTCGGTCTCTCACCTCGATTATGGCTCGCTTAAGCTTTTCTTCCTCTATTGGATTTGCAATTTGAACTGCTGATCGCGAGATTTCCTCGGATTTCTCTGTTAGCTCGGCTGAAGCGAAGGTGACGCCGTGTATGCCGTCTCTACCGGTTTTTCCGCCAACTAAGAGAATGATATCGCTTGGTTTTGCGTTTTTCAGAAACTTGTTTTTGGGAAGAATTCCTATGCAGCCACAGTAGACGACTACGTTGCCCACATAGCTCTCGTCGAAATAGATGGCTCCGTTAACCGTTGGAATGCCCATATTGTTTCCGTAGCATCCTATTCCAGCGACAACTCCGCGGAAGATGTATTTTGGATGTTTCACGCCGACTGGAAGCTTATCGTGTTCATAGGTTAATGGACCGAAGCCCAAAACATCCGTGCAGGCTATTGGTTCAGCCCAAACTCCGAGTATGTCTCTTATGACGCCTCCTACGCCAGTTGCTGCTCCTCCGAAGGGTTCAATCGCCGAGGGATGATTGTGAGTTTCAACTTTCGCGGCAACCGCGAAGCCTTTGTCAAAGTCGATTATGCCAGCGTTGTCTTCAAAGACCGAGAGGCACCAGTCTGGATTAAGCTCCTTGGTCACTTTGGCTATGTACGTTTTGAAAAGACTCTTGATTATGCCCTTTTCCGTGACAACATCGCCTTTGAAGGTTTTATGATAACAATGTTCTGACCATGTTTGCCCGACGGTTTGGAGTTCAACATCTGTGGGGTTTCTCTTCCTAACAGAGAAATACTTCTGAATGGCTTTCATCTCTTCTAGGTTTAATCCGAGTCCCAGTTCTTTGCTGACTTGCAGAAGCTTCTCGTTGCTTGCGCTTGCTAAACGTGTTTCGTAGAGTTCGAAGGGCACATCTCTCTTAACGTAGAGGCTCATTTGGCTTCCTCAATCTCAAACCTGTAGTTGTCTTTGACGGGATTAGCCAACAATCGCTTGCAGATTTCGTCCACTTTTTGTCTGGCACTTTCTAGACTGCTTGCCTCTAGGCGAAGAGTGTAGACTTTGCTGACGGTGACAGCGCTAACTGGGTAATTCAACTCTGACAACGCTTTCATGGTGGTTTCGCCTTCTGGGTCAGAGTGTCCAGGTTTGAGGCTAACTTCTACTCTTGCATGGTATTTCATATGAATGAATCAAACACACACATATATATCAATTTTGCTAACACAAATACGCCAATTTTTATGTTTTTGTTTAAATTGCTAGGACATTTCGGCGCTTGAACAGAGCCTATCTGCGTCGTCGTGGTAAACAAAATTATTTCACGAGGTTTTTGTCTCCTTCAATTCTAAAATTGCCCTGCCAACTTTTCTGCCGAAATCTTCAAAGTTCATCGGTAGTCCTCACTACTAAGATGGCTGAATGGTTTAAAACCACTAACTGTTAAGTGGTTTTGTGAAAAATGTCAGTGTGTGTAACCGATGCGAGAGATGTAAAGATTTTCCCATAAGAAATGTTTACCTATTTTGGCGGAAACCACAGTTAGGGGGGATTGAATCTATCAGATATATTAAGGGCATCGAATATATTGTCTGAAAGCATGGTGATTCGATGTCGCCCCAGTCAGTCTTAGCGGTTTCAAACCTCACAAAATTCTATGGAGATTTCAAAGCTCTCGACTCGGTGTCCTTCGCGGTGGAAAAAGGATGGATCTACGGCTATTTAGGACCTAACGGGGCAGGGAAAACAACAACTATAAGGACTATGCTAGGCTTGCTCAGACCGGATCAAGGTGAAGTTCAAATAGACGGTGTCAACCCAGCTAAAAACCCAGTTCATGCTCTTAAAAGTGTAGGATACGCCCCTGAACTGCCGACTCTACAAACCTTCTTCAGCGGAGAACAGTTGATGGAGTTCATAGGGAAGATGTTTGGGTTGGCTGCGCAGGCTAGGAAGGCGAGGATTAAACAACTCCTTGATCTCGTTGGCTTAAAGGAATGGGGAGACAAGAAAATTGGAAAGTACAGCAAAGGGATGGTTCAGAGACTCTCGCTAGCCCTAGCCCTCATAAACGATCCATTGGTCCTCATTATGGACGAACCGACCATAGGTATGGACCCGGAAGGCACAGCCCACTTCAGAAATCTCTTCACAAGCCTTTCAAAAGAAGGCAAAACCATTTTCATATCCTCACACCTTCTAGACGAAGTTCAACGCATCTGCACCCACGTAGGAATGATAAACAAAGGCAAGATGGTCTTTAACGGCCTAATAACGCAAGTGTTAGAAACCTTCACCAAACAATGGGTCATAGAAGCAGAACTGAAAACCGTAACAAAAACAATGATCACAGCCATAAAAAATCTCGACTACGTGGAAGACGTGAAAGTAGATGAAAACAAACTAAGAATAGAACTGAAAGAGAAGAAGGACCTAAGGGGCGAAATCTCCTCAGAAATCTTCAAGCGAAAAGGCGTGCTCCTAAGCCTGAATCTTCACAAGATTACGCTGGAAGACGCTTACCTGCGCGCCCTAAAAGGAGACCAATAAACATGGGTTTCCTTCAAAGGTCTGCCAACATGGTAACCTACGAGTGGAGGAGGGCTCTAGCAAAAAAGAAATTCTACGTTCTAGTGATCTTGACCTTAGTACTTCAAATCGGATTGTTTGCATTGTTTAGCTACTTTTTCACCAACCCGCCTCCAGGGTTTGTTGGGTCTCCCCTAGAAGAGATGAAGGCCTCCATGTGGCTTGTTGGCGTGTTGGGTCTTCAGGGACTGTTCATCCCCCTTATAGCTATTGTGATTGCTGGTGGGTCCATGTCCGAAGAATACGAGCGGGGAACTGCTGACATACTGTTATCGAAGCCCATTACAAAGATGGAGTATATGACAGGAAAGTTCTTGGGCGGTTTATCGCTTCTGGGTTTTGTGATAGTCCTAATCACGATCCTTGGAACCACCTTGGCTTACGGGCTCTTCGGCCCGCAGGAGTCTATCCAGTTTGTCCCAGTTATCTACTTGGTCCTTCTCTACTCAAATTTGCTCTTCTTTTCCATGACCTTTATGTTCAGTGAAGTCTTTAGGAGAACCACTCTTTCCATAATGGCCGTCATCGGCATATTTGTGGCCTCCTTGTTTATAGGCGGTATTCTTTCTATGATGCACCTCATGACGCAAGAGCAACTTTACCTAGAAATTAGTAAGTGGCTTCCGAACTGGAGCGTCTCCAACCTTCCAAGCTTTGTAGCCTCGGAACTCATAACCGCACCGGAGAGCCCCTTCGTATCTGTGCCGGGCGGGGACATTCAACTGGCAGCCGCCATCATAGCGGTTTACACCATTGCCTCTATCCTAATAGCCGCTCTTAAACTTGTAAGGTCAGATGTTACGAAAAGAACAGGCTAACGAACCATGATTGTTTAATTGCTGTGTCTAAATCTCAGCCTTTATCAAGAATTCTTCCGCGTTTTTGAGGGCTATCTTATAGAACACGAAGGTTACGACGAGGGCTATGACTGCGCTTATGGAAACTGCGACGTAGAGATCTATTTTTGGTAGAGATATGAGCACAGGTAGATTCATCATTGCAATCGCATGTGGAATGAGGGGAGAAAGTATCGCCAACGCTAGGACAAGGCATAGGAGACCGTAGACGAGAGCCGTTAACGGCCTAAACATCCTAGGCCTTGGAACTTCGGTGAAGTCGGCTCCTTTTATTCCTGCCCCGAGGGAAACTGCGCCTAAAGCGAAGATTAGCAGGATGGATTCTATTAACAATGCCATAGCAATGTCTGATGAAGGACGGGCGACTAGAATTCCAATGACACTGCACACAAGCGTTACTATGAATGAAAAGATAATTAAAAAGGCGTACTTACACTTGACTAGGCTGCGCGCAGTGATGGGTGAAGAAAAGAAAAGCCATACAGACCCGCCTTCCTCGCCGATTATCATGAGGCCCAACATAACAGTCATTATAGCTGCAGGCGCAAGAAGTATCAAAGCGAAAAGGAACCGAGAAGGCTCTGGCGTGACAGGCCCACCCAATATCCCTGAATACTGCATCAACGGCATAAGTATAACAGCTAGAGGCATTATGAAAACGTACATGAGTTCCCGACGTCTCGTGAAGGCCTTAAAATCCTTCCTTATCACAGCTGCCTCCAAGGAGGAAAAACCAAGCTTTCCCAAAAAGCCAACCTTTGGAGCGTAAACCCCCCGCGAGACCGTGATCGCTGGCGGCTCATACAACCCGAATCTGGCGTTCAACTTAACAGCCAGGTAGAAGAGGATTAGAATAAACAGAAGGGAAGCTAGCGAAAAAATCACAGTTTGCGCGAGTAGGCCACTCATAAAAGCAGCCAAGACCATTCCCAACCAGACGTAAGGAACGAACCAAACTGCCTCTTGGGCGCCAGCAACAGCTTCGATGAGGGCAATAGAGCCTATGCCAGAAGTAAAGGCAAACCAAACTACATAGAAGCCTATCAAGAAGAGCATGGAGCCAAAGAACCTCACCCAAACCGCTGCCTTGCCAGTAGACTCGTAAACGGCTCCGATGAGCCTCACCTGCAGAATTCTGAAAATTTCCGTGGTCGTGCTGGCTAGGAAGGCGCTGGCTAACAAAGCAAAAATTGTAAGGGCAGCGAGAGGCACCTGCTCTAAATAAATTGCGACCGTGGCTATGGCTGAACTGAACAAAATGAAGGAAGCTAGGGGGACACCAATGAGGTTAGCTAACGTGGACGCAAGGGTGTGTTCATCCCAAGTGATGGGTAGCCAGTAGGGAAGTTGAATAGAAGACCTTACTCCCATCCGTTGAATTTGACTCATCATGGTGAAGACCAGACTGTAAATGAGAACCAGAGTGGGGAGGGATAGGAAAAGGGAACGGGCGCCTTGATAGAACAAGGTTTTCAGTTCTGGGTCAGCTACCCCAGCGTAGAAACTCCCAGCACCTATACCTATTGCTAATCCTAGGACGCAGGCTCCCCCATACAACAAATACTGAAAAACCCTTCGCTCTCGATACCTTCTTAGCCTTTGACCCCTAATCAGTCTACCCGCTTTTATGTCAACGCTTATCAACCGAAGAACGTTCTTCCAGCTCATTTCAGAAGCGCCTCAACAACCTCTCTAACATCTTCGGTTCCCGTAAGTTTCAAGAAAATATCTTCCAAGTCTGATCCGGGCAATCTAGCCTTCTGCCTCAACTCCTTCATGTTGCCTAGGGCCAATAACCTTCCTTCGTACATGATGGCGATGCGGTCGCACATGGCTTGGGCGATCTCCAGAATGTGGGTTGACATGATTGTTGTTACTCCTTGTGATTTTAGTTCATGGAGTAGGTCCTTTATGATTCTGGCTGACCTAGGGTCTAGACTACTTAGGGGTTCGTCTAAGAGTAGCAGTTTTGGCTTGTGCAAAAAAGCTGAGATGAGGACGATTTTCTGTTTCATTCCTTGAGAATAACTGCTTATCATGTCACCTTCCCTGCCCTCTAATTCCATAGCCTCTAGGTATTCTTCGATTCGGGCCTTCTTCTCTGACGCGTCTAAACCGTAAATGTCAGCCACGAAGTCTAAGTATTCTAATCCCGTTAAAAACTCGTATAGACGCGGGGACTCGGGAACATACCCCACCTGCCTTTTCACTGCAACAGGATCATCTTCGGCCTTTATGCCCAAAACGCTCACAGATCCGGAGTCAGGCTTGACCAGTCCAAGAATAATCTTTAAGGCAGTGGATTTACCTGAACCGTTCGGACCTAAGAGACCGAAGATTTCACCACGTTTAACGTCCAAGTCGATGTAATCCACGGCTACGATGTCGGCGTAACGCTTAGCCACTCCCCTCAACTTTACAGCATCCTCACCAGTAAAAACCATGAACAACTACCACATTCAAAAATTGGATAGAAGTGTTATAATTAATTTTTCGACTTTCCTAAACCTTTTTATCATACGTCTCTTGCCCGTGCTTTGCCAATCTATATAAGAATCCTATGTTTGCTTGCAAAAACTATTTAACATCCATAAAACTTTATGAAATAACTTTGAGTATGTCGGATCGTGCTATTATGCCGACCACGTTTCCTCTGCGCGTAACAAGCACAGCTGGATGATCCTCTAACAGTGGACGGATCATGGTTATGCTTGTGTCTTCTGGCACTATTGGCAAAGGCGGCTGCATTATGGTTTCAACTTTTTCTTCAGCAAGGTTTGAGCTCAAGTTTCGAACGATATCTTCTTCTGTGATTGTGCCTACAACCTTTCCGCGTTCTAATACGGGCAGCTGCGATATGGCGTGTTTTATCATGAGTTCGCTTACTTTCTGAATGGTTTGTTTTGGTTTGGCAAAGATAACATTTTTTGTCATGACCTCTTTGCATTTTTTGCCGTGTCCTTCAGTTAGGACTTGGAGAATTTTGTTAATCGTTGAAAGTCGGGGGTCTACCTTTCCTTTTTCGATTTTGGCGATGTGTGCTTGTGAAATACCAGCTAGCTCTGCAAGTTGCCTTTGGGTGAGCTCAGCTTCTATTCGGAGCTTTTTGACCGTGAAGCCTGTAACCATCATCTTCTATAACCACTGGTTATTTTTTATGTCTTGATAAATATCACAATATATATATTAGTTGCCTTTTATTACCCTTCGCCAAGGTGAACCCTTCATGGCGAGGAACATACTTGTCGACAGTTTGAAGCAGACTCCACTTGAACAGCAAAAACTGGAAATTGTGGAAAGAAAAGGACTTGGTCACCCTGATTACATCTGTGACGCCATCATGGATAGAATCTCCGTTAAGCTTAGCCAAGAATATCTGAAGAGAATTGGAGCCATAATGCACCATAACGTTGACAAATCCCTCTTAGCAGCTGGAGAAGCCGAAACCAGATTCGGCGGAGGCATCATTAAGAAACCTATGCTTCTTGTGATCGGCGACAGAGCCACCTTCGAAGTCAATGGCATCAAAATTCCCGTGAAGGAAATTGCCATCCAAACGGCTAAAAAATGGTTTAAAGCGAGGCTCCGAGTAGACCCTGAAAAGCACGTTAGATTTCAAGTGGAGTTGAAGCCGGGACATCCTGAACTCATGGACATTTTTACTCGAAAGGAAGGAAATTTTCTAGGCGCCAATGACACATCTGCTGCTGTAGGCTATGCACCCATGACTAGAACAGAGAAGACCGTTTTCAACACTGAGCAGTACGTGAATGCTCCAGAGTACAAGAAGAGGTTTCCCGAGTCGGGTGAAGACGTCAAAGTGATGGGATTTCGCAAGAACAATGATCTGCGTTTAACCATTTCGATGGCTTTTGTTGACAAGTTCGTGAAAAGCGAAAGCGATTATTTCCGAAAGAAAGCAGAGATTCTTGAGGACATCAGCCGTTTTGCGAAAGAGCAAGCGGACTTTGACAGCGTCGAGGTGCGATTAAACACGTTAGATGTGAAGGGAAGAGGAATAAACGGTGTATACTTAACAGTGCTGGGCACAAGCGCCGAGAGCGGGGACTCTGGCCAAGTTGGAAGGGGCAACCGAGTTAATGGACTCATATCGTTAAACCGACCTTTATGCTCAGAAGCCGCGGCTGGAAAGAATCCTGTGAGCCACGTCGGCAAAATCTACAACAGCCTAACCCATCATATAGCCGACCGCATCTACACGCAGGTGCCGGAAATCGAAGAAGTCTACATTTGGCTGCTGAGTCAAATAGGTAAATCCATAGACCAGCCGGCAATAGCGGCGGCACAGGTTGTGATGAAGTCAAACAACTCCTTTAACACCGTCAAAAAGGAAATTGAAGAAGTAGTTAACTCAGAACTGGAAAACATCGATAAGTTCTGCAATGATTTAGCACAAGGAAAAATCTCAATCTGCTAGTTAGGCACTAAGAAAGTTCGAAATCGTCTACCCATTAAGATAGATTAGACGTTCTAATAGGCATCATAATTCTTAAGTGCAAACACCTGCAAATTCTGCAGTCAACAAGCTGTTTCAAGTGAATAATTGTCATGTTAAACCCTAAGATTAAGAAAATAGTTAAACAGGAATTGTCTGGTGAAACCGCCAAATCCTACGTGCAGCAAATCGCCCAATATCACCGAATCCAAGCTTCAACCATGTTCCACGAAGCCGCCGAGTATGTTAGAGACATCTTAATCAAAATCGGAATAAAAAACGCCAGAATCGAGCAGTTTCCGGCAGACGGTGAAACAAAATATTGGACGTATACCGCACCATTAGGCTGGGAAGCAAAGAGCGCTGAACTATGGCTTGTCAAACCTGAGCAGAGAATATTGGCAAGATATCGAGACACTCCCACATCTCTTCATGCCCACAGCAAGGCTACGCCCACGGAAGGCGTAACCGCCCCGCTCGTAGATGTCGGAGAAGGCACTAGACCAGCTGACTACAAAGGCAAAAACGTAAAAGGCAAACTTATGTTGGCAACGGGAAAGGCCAAACTTGTCCACGAAGAGGCTGTCTACAGAAGAGGCGCAGCAGGAGTGATTACCGACACGCTTACCTATGAAATAAAAGACTTCAGAGAAAGCATCGACCTCCCAGACGCCACGGCTTATCAGGCGATATGGCCAACAAAACAGGAACTAAACAAAGTAACCTTCGGATTCTGCATTACCAAACGTCAGGGCAACCAACTTCGCGCGTGGCTTAAACAAAAGAAAAAAGTAACATTGAAAGCAATAGTAGACGCTAAACTCTTCCCGGGCCAACTCGACATCGTAACAGCTACGATCAAAGGCAAAGCAAAACCGAACCAAGAAATCTTCCTAATAGCCCATCTCTGCCACCCAAAACCAAGCGCAAACGACAACGCCTCCGGAAGCGGACTCCTCCTAGAAATCGCAAGAACCATACAAACGCTAATCCAAGAGGGCAAAATCCCACAGCCAAAAAGAACAATCCGCTTCTTCTGGGTGCCAGAAACCTACGGAACAGTAGCCTACCTGCACAGACACGAGAACTTTAAGAAAAGACTAGTTGCGGGAATCAACCTCGACATGGTAGGCCAAGACCAAGAACTATGCAAGTCAACACTGACACTGGACAAAACTCCTGGTTCTTTGCCGTCTTACCTAAATGACCTTTTTATCAGTCTTATGGAAGAAGCCGCGGAACAATTCGACCCTCAAACGAGCTTCGGGCGTGCGACAACCTTCAGGTACTGTGTGAATGAACACACAGGGGGAAGTGACCATCACGAATTCGTTGACTCAACAATAGGCGTCCCATGTGTCATGCTGCTTCAATGGCCAGACCTTTATTATCATACAAGCCATGACACACCCGACAAAGTCAGCGCCCAGACACTAAAACGAATCGGTTGGATAGCAACTATTGCAGCCCTCATACTTGCCAACGCCGACAAGGAAGAAGCCTATGCAATAGCAATGCAGACATACACAAACGGAATCACACGCCTGCAAACAGCTCTAAGAGAAGCAACCAAAACCTTGCTTGAGGCAAAAAACAACGCAAAACACAGAGTGGGACCGAAAGAGCCAGCGCAGACTTTGGCAAAAGTAGCATGGCAACAAAGAAACAGACTTGAACACATTGCATGGCGTGAAATGCAAGCGGTCAAGTCAACCAAGAAGCTTGCAGGTAGCTCTGAATTAGATAATCTCATCGTTCAACTCAGAGAAGACATAGCGGCTCAAGCAAAATTTGGTCTAACTCGGATTCAAGAAACATTGGTGCTCATGCAAAAAGCCGCGGGGATAAGGATTCCCCAGAGACCCCGCTTAACCCCAGCCGAGAAACAGGCAAGCAAAATCATCCCGAAACGCACGTTTAAAGGCACTCTGAGCAGTGAGACCCTGAGCCGGAAAACACTGTCCCAGAAAGATTTCGAATGGTACACTAACATAAGCCTAAGAGACAAGCAGTTCAACCAAAAACTAGCAGAAATCCTCAACCTCTCGGTTGGAAGACAAAACCTGCAGCAGATAATTAACGCGGTTTCAGCGGAATACACTCCAGTAAATGTGCAGCACGTACTGAGAATACTGCGACACCTCCAAAAACAAGGCCTAATTACCCTGAAAACAAGGTGAACGAGCAAGCGCGTAAACTGTACACTTGAACAACAATGATACGAAAACGTTTATTAAATATCACTATTTACTATATTAATTGTTAACAGGTGAATCCAGATGAGCAAACTAACCCTTTCACCATTAATCAAAGCAAGAGAAGACCAACGTTGGGATTGGACGTCAAATCCTGTTTCGCCACAGGTGGAGGCCACAGTTTGTCCCTATGTTAAATGCGGCAAGATTTTCGGCGAACCCATCGAGTTAACTGTTCGAGCAGAGGATTCTCTTGAAACCTATCATGCTTGCCCTCACTGTTTTTCGCGTATAAACCTTCCACACAACTTAGAAAAAGATCTCAGTAAGATTCCTCTCAATTCTCTAGGAGACACTTCAAAGCACATTGAAAAGAACAGGCCAGTCGGCTGTGCTCATTTCCTTGGATATCTCAAGAATCGTCCCGAAGGCTCTCCAATTCCAGATCCTTGTCTAACATGTATCAGCATATTGAAGTGCATGTAGTTGAAAGACGCTAGGGGTAGGTAAAAATGAGGGGTGGAGCGATATTCGTAGCGTTCTTCATCTTCTTCACCTTAGCTACGCTGGCGGTTCCCATTCCACTGTTTCCTGGAAGCATGGTGCACCCCATGTTCAGCTCGTTAGGCATTCCAGTCCCCTTTTATACTCCACTGTTA
>JAUWZP010000025.1 GCA_030615265.1 Candidatus Bathyarchaeota archaeon | reverse complement strand
GGATTCATAGGTTATTGCAGATTTCAAAGAATAGAAAAGTGAAGACAAGAATAGTCAACGCGGAAACGCCAGCAGGCAAGCGAATCAGCCAATTCGGAGGCGTAGTTTTCTTCACCATACCAACCAAATAGCTCGCGCGGATTGAATTTAATTTTGTCAAATGCGCGCGCCTTGGTTCTTATCAGTGTCTAGCTGGATGTTATGTTTATTCTTGTCCAAGCTTCGAAATGACTGTATACGCCTAATGCGCCTACACGCCAGTGCCAGTCTGGAGGTATAAATGCTACAACCCAATATGTGCCGGGTTCGATCTCTTCGCCCGACCAGATGTTCTCAGATTTAGTTTGATTCCAAGTGAAGTGTCTTTCAAGATTTAGGTTCGGTCCAACTGAGAACTCTGTGATGTTCTCTTGGAATGGGCTGTACCAAACTTGAATTCTGCTTGTTGGATCTTCAGAATGCTGATATTCAACACTTATCACTACTGGACCTGTGGTTCTTGACTTGAAGGAATGTGGAATAAAGCCCACGTTCTTGAGAGACACTGTAATCTCCACATTTTCGCCAACTCCATAAGCCGATCTATCTGTTGTAACTGAGAAAGACCATTTTGGGCATGCATGGAATCCACGCGCGAACACGGACTTAGACCCGTATTTTTCTGTTTATTTTGACAGGGTTGTTCTATGAAAGGAAAATGGTGAAATCCTATCAAATTGAAATGCGCGCATAAATGGTCATTAATTTTTTCCTAGCCTATTTTTCTTGAATAAGGGTTTTTCGGACTTAGTTTGGCTTAAGAGAGTGAGAGTGTCAAGGGATCGTTGAAATAAACATTAGATGGGGTGAATAAGCCCGTTTGAGTGTTGCTGGTTCATTCTTTTGGTGTGCATCTGTGTAATTGCGTGGTCATATGCAGCCTGGCATTGCCAAAACGGCCCATCAGACATAGCTGGCCAGACATGGACAACACCATGGCATGCCTAGGTGTTAATCTCAGAAAAACCCAAAAAATGCCCCGTTAGCAGAAACAAGCAAAAAACGAATTAATGACCACTTATGTGCGCGATAGGCTTTGTATAATAAATTCATGGAAGAATGAAACTTATGAGAATAAAGTGAGAGCACCAACAGGGTTTCCGACTAGAATATGGTTGGCGCCTTATACTCTCCGTAGACGGTTTTTAGTATGTCGCAGATTTCTCCAAGTGTAGCCTGCTTCTTCACAGCGGCTAGAATAGTTGGCAAAAGATTTTCGTCGTGTTCAGCGGCGTGATGCAGCCGATTTAAGGCGTTCTTTACTTCATGGTTGTTTCTTTCCCTTTTAATCTTGTTCAGTCTTTCAATTTGACGTTCTTCGACGGCTGGGTCAACCCGCAAAATGGTAATTGACTCTTCTTTATCGATGGTGAACTTGTTTATACCAACAACAACTTTTTCTTTGCTCTCCACTTCTTTCTGGTATCGGTAGGCGCTTTCCACGATCTCTCTCTGCATGTAGCCTTTTTCGACGGCTGCGGTTGCGCCTCCTAGGCTGTCGATCTTCTCGATGTAACGGGTTGCTTCCTCTTCAATTTGGCTGGTTAGATATTCGATATGATAGGAGCCTGCCAGCGGGTCAACTGTGTCCGCCACTCCGCTTTCATAAGCAATGATCTGTTGGGTTCGCAAGGCTATACTCACCGCCTCCTCACTGGGCAACGCATAGGCTTCATCAAAAGAGTTAGTATGCAAAGATTGAGTGCCGCCCAGCACGGCAGCCAAGGCTTGAAGCGTAACTCGTATAATGTTGTTGTAGGGTTGCTGAGCGGTTAGAGTAACGCCGGAAGTTTGCGTGTGAAATCTTAATCGCCAAACAGCTGGATCTTTGGCTTTGAACCGTTCACGCATGATTCTTGCCCAAAGTCTGCGGGCAGCTCGGAACTTGGCGATCTCTTCGAGAAAGTTACTTTGCGCGGCGAAGAAGAAGGATAGTCGCCCAGCGAATTCGTCGAGGTTGAGTCCTCTTTCTATGGCGGCTTGAACGTAGGCTATGCCGTTGGCTAAGGTGAACGCGATTTCCTGTGTGGCAGTGGCTCCAGCTTCTCGTATGTGGTAGCCGCTTATGCTTATCGTGTTCCATTTAGGCATGTTTTCGTAGCAATATTCAAATATGTCCGTAACCAACCTCATAGAAGCTCGGGGTGGAAATATGTACATTCCCCTAGCAACGTACTCTTTCAGTATGTCGTTTTGAATCGTGCCGCCTAGTTGACCTTGAGCTACGCCTTGATTTTCAGCCACTACGATGTACATTGCCAACAGAATTTGGGCGGGAGCATTTATAGTCATGGAAGTTGTAACCTTGTCTAAAGGTATGCCGTCGAACAAAGTTTCCATGTCCCGCAAAACGCTTATGTTTACACCAGCCTTCCCAACTTCACCGCTTGCCATAGGATGCGTGCAGTCATAGCCTACCTGCGTAGGATAATCAAAGGCAACACTAAGCCCAGTTTGACCCTGTTGGAGCAGGTATTTGAACCGCTGATTAGTCTGTTCAGCTGTGCCAAACCCTGCGTATTGGCGCATAGTCCAGAAGCGACCACGATACATTGTTGGATAAACGCCGCGAGTATAGGGATATTCACCTGGAAAGCCCATGTCTCGAATGTAATCTAAGTCTTGAACATCAAGCGGAGTATAAACTCTTTCAACTGGAACGTTTGAGCTCGTGACAAAAAGCTTCTTTCGTTCTGGAAGCCTTGCAAGAGCCTTCTCCGAAACCTTTTCCCATGCTTTTTTCCGTTCTTTAATCTCTTTCAACTTTTGTGCATCGAACATTTAAATACGCCACTTTCTAGCATACAAAATCTAAATATGCGTATGATTTAGAGTTTTGCATGTAGTCTATTAACTTGGTGAGCAAAGTTGCCTTCTCAATTTGTGACCGCCCTGATCAACTGTTTGAAGCACCGTAAGCCTAAGGAGCTCAAGGTTGTGGTTATGCCCGACTTCTTCCTAGACCGCCTAATAACCTACGATGGTAATGTCAAAGAGTTTACTGAAGCTGTGATTACAGTTGCAAAGCGCAAGGGAGGAAGCATCCACGGAATCATGCAAATGGAGTTGAGAGGTGGAAACGCAGCCAACACTGCAGCGGCTTTGGCCAAGCTTGGCGCCAAAGTGAGCCCCATAATCACTACGAGCCAGTTAGGACTTCACTTGCTGAAATTTTACTTGGAACCTTTAGGTGTGGACCTTTCCCACGTGAAAACTCAAGGCGACATGGCGCTTACAACAGCTTTCGAACTTCTTCACGAAGGCGAGAGAGTAAATGTTATGATGAGCACGTTAGGTTCTCTGCCAGATTTTGGCTTATACAGTCTAACAAAAGAAGATTTCCAAGCATTACAGCAGGCAGATTACGTTTGCGTTTTCCATTGGGCTTGCACCCGCCGCTTCGGAACAGAGCTGGCTGAGAAAGTTTTTCGTTATGTGAAAGAGGAGGGAAAAGGAAAAACCTACTTTGACACGGCAGACCCGACTCCTAACTTGGAAGCCATTCCAAACCTTATGACTAGGGTTCTCTTAGGAAAGCATGTTGATGCCTTAAGTGTTAACGAGAACGAAGCCTTCGGGTATGCATCCCAGCTTGGCGAAGACATTGACATTCTCCGCCAAAAATTGAAGTCAAACGAGCTGGCCTTAGAATGTGCAAGAATTCTAGCTAGGCACCTTTCAGCGCGGGTAGATCTTCATACAACCGAATTCTCGGGTTCATTTACAAAGAAAAGTGAGGTTATAGTTCCAGCCTTTAAGGTTCAGGTCTTAAGGTCTACTGGTGCTGGAGACGCTTGGAACGCGGGCAACATTTTTGGTGATGCTTTAAGCCTTCCAGACGCTTGCAGGTTAACGTTAGCCAACGCCGTAGCAGCCTACTATATCTCAAACCCCACAGCTGAGCATCCATCATTGCCTCAACTAACAGAGTTCTGCACTAAACACCAAACATTTTGACAACTGTAACCATCTGAAGAAATAGCGAGAGGCTAAGTTGACGCCAGCTTTAATATTTGCTTCTCCAGTTTTCTCAAAGTTCCAAGGCGCTCCGTAACATCATATTTTAGTATTTGAAAGGTTTCAGAAGCCACCGGGTTGCGACCGTGAAGAACAGCCAGATACATGCTAACCACATCGAGTATGAATATAAGAGAAAACATTCTGCCCAGCGGCGTTTTGCCTTGGGGATGGATCTCTACCACGGACTTTGCTTTCTTTGAGAAAAACTTCTCTTTTAAAGCGTCGATTCTTGCTTTAACCTCTAAGGGCTCTGCCTCTAAATCTCGCAGCAAAACCAGAGTATAACGTTTCAAAATACTTTCTGGTGCTTCCCAACCCATAATCTCGTTGTGGTTAAGCTCAGGGAAAACGTCGCATCTAGCCGGAAGCTTACAGTTTTCGTTGACTTGGCATTTAAAGCGGAGACCCACACTCTTGTATGGGTTGTAACAGTAAACAATCGGTGTGAACCCGAAGATTTCAAGCGCAACCTTCTTGGCAAAATTTTGCTCGATAGGCACTTCAACGGCGAGTTCCCTTGCCATTTTGTCAACAACCTCAATAGTATCATTCATCTCTCTCTCAACTTTGCTCATTGAAAGTATTCCTACTTCAGCAAGCAGGTAAGGCAACGGAGCAAACAAGTAAGGCAAAGAAGCTCTGGCAGCCGCCATCTTCGGCAATTCAATCAGAGGCAATCCCAAAGCTTGTGTCGCTCTTCCCAAGGCTCCATTAGACGATATCGATATAATTTGACAGCCCTTTCTTGCCGCGTCCAGCATGCAACTCAAAGTTTCTTCGGTGTTGCCCGAGTAACTTATGAAAAACACGAGTGACTTTTCGTTTAAATATGCTGGAAGATGGTAACCTCGAACAGTCTCCATTGGAACGGCGATTTCGTTTCCAATCCAGTCCTTTAGAATGTCTCCTGCAATCGCAGAGCCGCCCATGCCAGCTAAAACGACGTTTTCCACATCTTTGTAGTGTAGTATGCGTTGTCCAACTTTCACCTTGTCAGGTAATGTAAACGCTTTAACATTCTTCACTGCTTTCCTCAAATTTTGTGGGAAGTCAAATTCATCTTTGAATAGACCGCTCTTATCTAGAGCGAGAATGGCATCTTTGTCATCCAAGATTTCCGACATGTTTTTCACCCTCAAGCTTTACAATTATAACTCAAATTTGCGTTTAACAACTCTTGCCTTTCTTCTCTCTTTAGCTGTGAGCTTAAAGATTCTTTTCAACAGTTCAATATCCGCTCGAGTTTGCTTGATGCCTCTCCTAGCGAAAACTCGCTTCTGGGTTTCAATAGCCGACCTCAAGTAAAGCTCTACAGCCTCTGCCCCCAAGCTTTTCGCCCATAAAGTGAAGGAAGGCACATCTTCTGTGACGAAACCATGAACATGGGATGCAACGCCTACTTTTTTGCCTGTGTAGATTTGTGTTCCGATAGATGTTTTGGCATGGTCGCTTATGAAGCACCCGACTTTAACGCGGCGGGTATTTGTTTCCTTTCCTTTAACTGTGGCTTTCACTGTTCCATA
Source organism: Candidatus Bathyarchaeota archaeon (assembly GCA_030615265.1). Lineage (GTDB taxonomy): Archaea > Thermoproteota > Bathyarchaeia > Bathyarchaeales > Bathyarchaeaceae. Next base: position 17,514 of record JAUWZP010000025.1, on the reverse strand, counting down.
GGTGCTTTTAAGATCCGAGTTTGTGGTGGCAGCGCCCATGTTTACCCACTCGCCGACATAAGAGTGTCCGATGTAGCCAGTATGATACTTGTTTGTGTAGCCGTGAAGAATGGTTGCATCTAATTCTCCGCCAACGCGGCAGACGTTTCCTATGTGGCAGCCTTTCCGTATAAGTCCAGACGCAACAATTGTTTTATCTCCAATGTAGGCAGGCCCAGTAATTCGGGATCCTGCATGCACTATTGTTTCTTTGCCGATGTAAATTGGTCCATTTCGAACGTCTAGGACGGAAAAGGCTTCGATAGAGGCTTCTTTATCCAGATGCAGGTTTGAAGCATCCCCATATACGGTGGCTTGCTTATCTATTGTGCCCTCAGAGCTTTCCTCATGTATCAGCTTGAAATCTTTTCTGACCAATTCTGCACAGTTGTTAACTAAATCCCAAGGATACTTCATTAAAGGCATGTTTTGTGCTTTCAAAATCTTACATTTCTTAACGATTTTCTTCAGTTGACGTTGAGCGATAGGTTTACAAAGCGTCTCAGCATGTTTTTCAGCAACCTTTCTGCTCAAATGAGCCAAAACAACTTTTCCGTTTTGCGTCATTACAACATCTTTGCCGAGCTTCTTTTGAATTAGCTGTCTTGTTTGCTCGTCAACTACTAGTGTCCCGTTCACGAGAATGAGGTCATCATCTATGGCGTCTGGGTTGTTTATTGGGTGTGACACCTGCTGCTTAAGAGTCGGCGCCAAATAGTCTCTTGTAAATAGAATCAGAGGATAACCTTGAAACACCCTTCGAGTGCGCTGTAGAAAACTGAAGATTCCGCTTTTAAGCTGGAAAACGGGCTGCGCATATGTAAGAGGTAGAAAGTTTTCGAAAGTTTCGTCTTCAAACAAGGACACTATCATCTAATTCATCTCCACTGCACATGACTCTTGGCAGTAGATAGGAAGCCTTTCAGCTTTAAAACTAATGTGGGGTTAAGCTTCTGTTCTCCTCAAGGCTTTAATGTTCGCGCATAATATTCTTGAGCAGTTTTTAGAGCCTTTTCTGCATTTGCCTTTTTGGAGTAATACACGAAGACCTGTCTGTATTCGGGATTCGACTCTAGCTCTGCACATTTTTTGAAGAACTTTTGGACTTGCGCCAGTTTTCCTTCATATAAAGCTACTTCTCCAGCGGCTTGATAATTGACTCGTGCCCTTAGAAAATCTTTTTTCTCCTCGAATTCTTGAGCTTTTTCAACGTAAGAGTCTACTCCTTCTTTCTGTAGCCTCCTAGGATCGAGAAGCACCGTGCGGCTTAATGAGGAGAGAAGTTCATTGTCGCCTCTGCAGAGTTCTTCCAGCAAAGACTTCTCAGTGGATTTAGGTGTCTTCTCTTCTTTCTTCTCGGCTTCTTTCTTTCTTCTGAAAAAGCTTGGTGGTCCCATGTGCGCTTATTGATAAGGCGAAAATAAAAGTGTTTCTGCTGGGCTTAAATGCGTTGAAATGAAAAACCCTTTTAGCAGAGGATGATTAGTTAATGGGAAGGTGAAAGAAGATTGTCGGTGGCTCAGAGAAAGTTTTTCGGAGAAATCGGAACTTTACTCGATAGACTGGTCATGGTTGAAACAATGAATGGAAAATCCTACACTGGAAACCTTGTTGCCATAAACCCAGACACGTTAAGTCTCTGTTTGGCTGACGCTAAAGATGAAAAGGGACATGTTATACACAGAGTGGTCTTAAACGGCAGCGTAGTTGCTCAAATCCTAGCCATAGAAAAACCCTTCGACCTCAAAGCCCTATCTAACCGGCTGCAAAAGGTTTTTCCAACAATGGTTAAGCTTTACGAGGATAAGGGCTTCATCTGGGTTATGAACAAGATTAAGCTTACAGAAAAAGGTATAGTTGAAGGCACAGGACCAGCCGCGGAGAGAGTTCAAAAAGTCTATGACCAGTTTGTCAGCGAACCCAAAGGCTAGATGTGCCAGCGAAACCGTTGCTCCTCTTTTTCTTTCGGTTCTCTTGGTTGAGAAGCGAGACCAAACGATTCAAGGATCTTGCGTGTAGTCTCTACAGCATGACTTAAACGGTTTAGATCCACGTTTAAACGTAGCATTTTGTTGATCGCCCTTAGAACCTCTCGAGCGGCGGAGGCATCTGGGTAATAGCCAGGTGTTTCAGCGAGGAGACAGTAACCTCTCATGCCTCGGAGTTTACCTAACCCAACGAGAAGACCAGCTATACCAAAGATTTGTCCTTCAATTTTTTCCGCACCCAAATTCGATGCCTCTTTCAAGGCTTCTGGGTCTGATGCTGCACAATAAATCTTCGGGGGAGAGCCAACCTTTTCTGCTTTCCTTAAACCCCCCAACGTTATGATGTAGCGGCATCCAAGTTCGCCTGCAATGTCTAATACGCGTCCGCAGAGTTCATATTGCCCAACTGTGGTTAAGGCTTGGGTGTTGCCGTAAAGAATAATGAGGTCGCGTTCTTCATTCCGTCCTTTATGATAGTAGAGTTCGTTTAATGGAAAACGAGCCTTGCCATCTTCGCTTGTGATTGCGAAGTCTTGGAAGGATGAAGAGCGGATTTCGGCGAAAAGCTTGGTTTTTAACTCTTGAATGAAGTGTAACGCAGCGATGTTGGCAACGAACCCGATGCCGGGGAGACCTTCAATTAACACGGGGTTAGTTAAGTCGGGTTTTTCATACATTCTGACGGCGCAGGTCATGATAGAGGTTCCTCTAGGCTGGGATAATAGAGAATGATTGTCCTTATAAGCGTCATCAAAGAGATAAATGCGGCCTTGGATTAGGTCATGATGGATATGGCTCTATGTCGTTCGAAATCAGAGACAGGGACCTTCTCGCCAGAATCGGCAGAATAAGAACTAAAAGCGGAGTATTCGAGACGCCAGCGTTATTGCCAGTCATTAACCCAGCGGTCCAGCCGATTCCACCCAAGAAAATTAAGGAACTTTTCAACTGCAAGGCGCTCATAACCAACGCTTATATCATAAGGAAACATTTTGCAGACAAAGCCGTTCATAAGGGCATTCACAAGTTGCTAGATTTTGACGGAGTTTTAATGACTGACTCTGGAGCCTATCAGATTCTAGTGTACGGAGATGTGGAAGTCAGTCCTGAAGAAATCGTGAGCTATCAGGAAGGGATTAACACAGACATTGCCACAATACTAGATGTGCCAACTGGCTGGGAAGTTACAAGAGAATATGCGCAACAGACTGTCAAGGAAACTTTGAAAAGAGCAAAGAAATTGTCAAAGATAAAGACTCGGGATGACATCGTCTGGGTTGGACCAGTTCAAGGCGGAAACCATCTTGACCTTGTGGCGAAATCAGCCAAGGAGATGGGCAAGTTGCCCTTCGAGATTCACGCTCTTGGAAGTCCAACGCCAGTTATGGAGCAATATCTCTTCGACACACTTGTCAACATGGTTCTGACGGCGAAAATGAATCTGCCCCTTGACCGTCCACTTCACCTTTTTGGAGCTGGACATCCCCTCATGTTTGCGCTAGCGGTGGCTTTAGGCTGTGACCTGTTCGACTCGGCTGCATACGCAATCTACGCCCGAGAAGACCGTTACATGACGGAATACGGAACCGTAAAGCTGAACAGGCTCGCGTATTTTCCGTGCTCTTGCCCCATATGCACGAGAAATGACCCGGAAAATCTGAGGGAAACTTCAAAAAACGAAAGGCAGAAACTGCTGGCTCAGCATAATCTCTATGTTTGCTTTTCGGAGATAAGGCGTGTAAAGCAAGCTATCGTTGAAGGGAGGCTTTGGGAATATCTAGAAATGAAGGCGCATGGACATCCTTCTCTGCTTCAAGCTTTGAAAAGGCTAAAGAAATACGAAGACTACCTTGAAAGAAGCAGTCCAGTAACAAAGAGGAGCGGACTCTTCTTTTTTAGTTCAGTTGGATTAACTCGCCCCGAAATTGTTCGCCATAGAAAACGGCTTTTAGAAAGCTATTCGCCGCCAAAAGAGGCAAAGACCTTGCTTTTGCTGCCTCAAACCACGACTAAACCGTTTCACAAGTCAGTGGAGCAACGGAGACTCTGGAAGGAAATTGAAGGCAGAGTAAGCGAAAGAGTCGGCAGAATCCACATCTGCACTTATGCTGCGCCGTTTGGAGTGGTTCCAGCTGAAATCGACGAGGTTTATCCGCTTTCTCAATATGAAAGTGCCAGTCCCTTCGATGTTGAAACGATAGATTACGTTGCAGAGCAGGTTGAGAACTACATAGTGGAGACAAACTACGACAGAGTTATTCTACTGGAAAAATCAGAAGTATGGAAAGGAAAGATAGTAGCTGCATGTAAGAAGGCTTGCAGGAAAAGAAAGTTGTCGTTAACAGTGATTAAAAGCAGACGCTCATGGAGTAAGAATGCATTTAACAAAATCTTGAAGGCTGTGCAATAGGCTGTTGAGTAGAATGAAGACACGATTAGACCCGCATTTACACACGAGATTTTCCGGAGATTCCACAATTAGCCCTAAACTTGTCGTGGAGCAGCTTCATGCTCACCCCTTCATTAAGGCAGTAGCTATAACCGACCACAACACTCTGCAAGGCTACGTGGAAGCACGCAAACTCGCCTCTTCCTATCAAGACATCACGATCATTCCGGGAATAGAAGTATCAACGCACCATGGAGACCTCATCATGCTAGGTGTTGAAGAAAAACCCTCCTACGCCTCTACAGTTTGGGAAGTAGTTGACTTTGCCAAAGCAAGAGCCGGAGCCATCGTTATTCCTCATCCTTACCGCATAAACGGGATAGGCGACCTAGCAGAGAAGATACCTGCAGACGCAATAGAAGTCATAAATCCTACAGCAACACTCGGAGAGAACAAGATGGCGCAAGAACTAGCTAAGATTAGAAATCTACCCGGTGTCTCTGGAAGCGACGCACATGCACCGTTGCATATGTGGACCGCATATACCGAGGTGGAGGCAGGTCCAGATATTGATGAGATTTTGAAGGCTATCAAAAAAGGTCAGGTGAAGCCCATCTTGGCAGACGCTATGATTTAAATGTTTGATCGTCTAATCATTGAGGGAAAAACTGAAAGTTTACAGCTATTTATGGAGGATGAACACGATTCCTATGAAAGTTCGGTTTCTCGGCGGCACAAGAGAAGTTGGAAGATCAGCTTTGCACGTGACGACTGAAAAAGCCAAGATCTTACTGGATTACGGCGTCATGCTTGCTCGCCCACCTGGATTCCCCATGCATGTTAAACCAAAAGATGTTGATGCCATTGCAATGTCACATTGCCATCTTGATCATTCGGGGGCTATTCCTGTTTTTCATCTTCACAAGAAAATACCTGTGTTTGGGACGAGGCTTTCTTTCGATTTGGTGCAGGTTTTGATCTCAGACTTCATTCACTTGTCAGGTTATTACCTTCCTTTCGAATACATCGAGTTGCAAACAATGCTGCGTAGTTGTGTGTCCCTCGACTACAAAGAACCGAGAGCTGTTGGAGATGCTCAAATTCAACTCTTAGATGCGGGTCACCTGCCCGGAAGCGCCCAAGTTCTGGTAGAGGCAGAAGGAAAGAGACTGCTCTACACAAGCGACTACAATCTAACTGAAACCCGTCTCCTTCATGGTGCAGACAAAGACTACGGCGAGCTTGACGCTTTAATCATCGAAAGCACATATGCAGATGAGGAACATGTAGATAGGAAGGCTTCAGAGAAAGAATTTGTGGAAAACGTGACAGAAGTAGTCGAAAACGGCGGAACAGTTCTTGTTCCAGCTTTCGGCGTTGGACGCTCCCAAGAAATTATCTGCATACTTGCAGCTCACCATTTCGATCATCCAGTTACCATCGACGGAATGACACGGAAAACCAATCGAATAATGATGAACCACACTTCCTTTTTACAAGACCCCCGCCTATTCATGAATGCAGTTCATTCTGCCATTTGGGTGGAAGATCGGCGCGACCGAAGAGGAGCACCAAAGAAGCCAGGTGTTATAGTATCTCCAGCTGGGATGTTGAAAGGCGGTCCTGCAGCTTTCTATGTGCAAAAAATTGGCACGAAGAGTCGAAATGCCATATTTCTTGTAAGCTACCAGATTCCTGGAACTCCCGGACGAGAACTGCTAGAGAAAGGTCGATGCGTTATTGACGGAAAGATGCGTAAGGTAAAAGCCCGAGTTGAAAAATTCGATTTCTCATCCCATTCTGGAGCCAATGAACTTAAAGAAACGGTGAAGAGCTTAAAGGGAAGCCCCAAAGTGTACGTTGTACATGGCGCTGAAGGTAACTGCAAAAAATTCGCCAAGTGGGTAAAGAAGGAGATGGGATTTGAAGCAGTAGCGCCAAGATCGGGGGACACGTTTACAATTTAGGGAAACCACAATGCGAGCACCAACAGAAAAAACGCAATTCTCTCTGAAAACTGCCATTCAAAAATTGTTAGGCGCTAAATCTCGCGAATCTCACATCCAAGCTTCTTAATGATTTCCTCCGCTTGGAATGGTTCCACTTTTAAAGTATAGAGCTGTTTTGATGTTCGAAGTTTAAGCTTGACGACTTTTTCCAATCTTTTTAGGGCGCAGTATTCTGCGCGCTCTGAAATTTGTATAAATTTTTCCGTGTCAAAGATTTCTGTTGGCATAGGTTCTCTGCCTCGTTTAAAAAGAAACTGCTGACTGCTCTGTTTTATCTGTTTTGGTTAGAATTAACCATGAATGTTGAACCTTAATTTCCCATATGAAAGATCGGAGTCGCAGTGGTTAAACAGCATTTTCGAAGGTAATGATTGAAGCGATGCTCCGACCATGAAATCAACGTAAGGGCTTCCAAAGTCTGTGAGAGGAGGAAGCTCTTAAGCCAGAACCGAGTCAACACCTTAGTTTTTATTTAGTGCGCAGGTGCGCAGGTGGCTCAAGGTTCTGTGAGCCTCCTCTTCCACAGACGGCGAGGCTAGAAAAACCTTGAATCGTTCTACACGTTTGTGTTTAGGAGGGCCATAAGACTTCTGGGGCACCTACACCTTTAACTTAGTCCTCTTTTAATATCAGAATTCCGATAACGTTTTTTCTTCCAAAAACGTGTCCCATATGAGTTGACAGGTAATCTAACACTTCATCCAGCAAGTCAAACTGTTCAACAGCTTCCTCTCGGGTCATGTATCTAATAACAACCTTGTAAGGCAACATTCCACCCCCTATTCAACATCTCAAACAAACAGAATAGGGCTACTACGCATTTAAAAATTGTTGGTGAACGAGCAGGCAAATAGATTTTCTAGAGACACTACTTTTGGCTCTTTCCTCACATTTGCGCGCCTTCCGCAAACACCTAGTCTAGCTTCACAGCAAGCAACATAAGACCAATGAAGATAAGAACTCCCGCTGTTGCGGTCTTCAGCGTTATCTTTTCGCCGAGGAAAAGGGCTGCTAGAACCATGACAAACAATACGCTTGCTCTGTCCACTGGAGCCACCTTTGAGGCGTCAGCCAATTCTAGGGCGGTGAAATAGAACAGCCATGATAGTGCTCCAGCGACGCCAGAGAGAATTATGAATCCCATGTCCTTGCTGGTGAACTGGGTTAGTTGAGGTCCCTTTCCAGTAGATAAAGCAAAGACAACTATGAAAAGCATCATGACGACCGCTCGTGCCGCTGTTGCAACAGTGGAATCAACGCCCTGTAATCCAATTTTCGCAAAAATCGACACGAGAGCCGCGAAAAAAGCTGAAAAAACTGCTAGAAGAAGCCACTCCATTCAAATCACCTGACGTCCCTAGAACAGATCAACCTATTATCTTTAACTAAAGGGTTATTACCAAAAAGTAATGTATATATATTACCAAACAGTAATTACTCTTGGGTAATAAGAGGCCAAGAACCATGACTCTAAAACTGCAACTAGTTCGAAACGGAGAAGTCTTGTTTGAAATCCCGCTTTCTCCTACAGACTGGCCAAGAGAACAGTTGAAAAATGAACTGAGAGCTTTCGAGGCAGATTTTCAAAGATTCTCGAAGATCTTTGATGTCTTATCCCATAAGACTCGCTTTGGGATGATGAAACTGCTCATGGAGGAGGAAGACGGCACCATGAACTTCGCAGACTTCATGCGAGACCTAGAATTAAATCCAAAAATCGTTTGGGAAAACGCCAGAAAACTCAGAGAAGACGGGTTCTTGGAAAAGGTCTCCAGGGGAAGATATCGTTGTTCAGACGTTGGGCAGAGAGGGTTCATAATGATGAGTCTCGCTTTGAGGCATCTGATGGAAACTCTTGAGGAAATTGAAAACTTGTAGGAGATAAAAGATGATGCTATCTAACGAATTTTGGGAAAACTTATCAATTCAACCTCTAGAGCCCCCCGATCCATTCAACCCATTTGAACCATTTAACCCTAGAAAGCGCCGACCAATGCCCAAGAGACCATTCAAGTAGCGTTGAGAGAAACTGGATATGATTATTATAGGAAAGAGGAGGTGACAAGCTCTGTCAGAAGAAGATTGGTGGTCGAAGCGGTTCAGAAAAAGACGTCCTTTCTTTAGCAGCAACTTCGGGAACATAGATGTTTTCTTCAAAGAAATGGAACAAATGATGAAAAGAGAATTTACCGAACTCTCTAAGAAAGCTCCCAGAGAACTCGTCCGAGAACGAATCCTGCCAGACGGGACAAAGGTGAGTGAGTGGGGTCCATTCGTCTACGGATACAGCGTAACGATAGGTCCAGATGGAAGACCAAAAGTCAGAGAGTTCGGCAACGTTAAGCCTGAAACTCGAATGGGAAGACCTCACATAGACATCAAAGAGAAGAGAGAACCTTTGGTTGATGTAATGACCATTAATGGCGAAGTCAAAGTCATAGTGGAACTACCAGGGGTAGAGAAGAAAGATATCAAACTGCATGGTACAGAAAGAAGCCTAACGATTTCTGTGGATACGCCTCAACGAAAATACTACAAGGAAGTTGAGCTACCCGCTGAGGTTAATCCGAAAGAAGCAAAGTCTTCATACAAGAACGGCGTCTTAGAGGTTACACTTCAGAAACAGAAAGAACAGAAGCCTAAAGGTGAGCCAATAGAGATATAGTAGCGCACGCATCAACAGACTTATAACAGAGAACCTGCCAGCCATCCGCCCACTTAATTTTCCAATTTTTAATTTCTAAATAAGAAAAGAATTTGAAATTATATTTCTTATCTTGTTTAGAATTTAGAAAATTAGAAATTCTCTTAGCTATCTCGACATTCGCCTGTGCAGTTTTTCTCTCTCTTCAACCAAACTAATAAGCGTGAATACAACCTAGATATATTGAGGAGAAGCGTGAATTAGCGTGGAGGAGAGAGTATGAAAAAACATGTTATTCTTTTTGGAAAAACTGTGCCCACAATCCTGGTGATTGCTCTTGCCACAATTGGAGTGACCGTATCTGCAGCATCAATAGTTTATTATGTTACAAGACCAGCGGGAATAACCATAGAGCGTCATTTGAATGCAACAAGCTATGAGATTGAGCTATATGAGAACGAAGAAGGTACAGTGGAACTGGTAAGATTTGACTTTCCAACTACAAAAGGAGGAGATATCGTTCGAGTATACTTTTACATCAAAAACCTATCAGATGGAGATATCACGGTGGACGCTACTTTCGAAGGAGATGTTCCCGACGGAGCTACAGGTTTCGCATTCATGGGCGAACACTAATCTAAAGGATACATTGGACCTGGTGAAGTGGCAAAAGCAGAAGTCTACATCAGGCTTGACTACGATGCCGAGCCAAGAAGCTACGAATTTGACATCACCCTAAACGTGTATGCGTAAGTGCGCGCACCCAATCGACAACATTGAGAACCAACAGTGTATTTGGCAACAGTGTTGAATAACGATCTACCACTAATAGAGAGACTGGAGGGAACTATAAGGCTTTAGAGAGGTTGACTAGCGCATGAAGTGGTCGCACTCAGAGAAGCTGTTCTTGCTTTTTCTCAAATTGAAGAAATCCTACAAGTCGAATTCTGCTTTCACACTTGTTGCATAGAATGACTAGTTCTTCCAAGTTATGTTTTTTGACCTTGGTATCAATGATTTTGAAAACTGTTTCAGTTTCATCATCAGGCGAGATTGTAACTCCACATTTTGGACATGGAAAATTTCCTTCTCCTTCAATCTGGGTTATATCAACTTTGAAGATTGCAAGATGAGATTGTTCCATTGTTCTTTGCTCCCTTTTCGTGCTTAGCTGATGTTTCGTCTATTCGAAGAGCTTGTTTGCAGACTCCATATGATGTAAGAGTTCAATTCCGTTTTCGGTTGTTCTGTACATCGTTCTGAATTGTCTCTTTCGCTTGACTGTCATGTTTTCCAAAAATCCTTTCTCAACGAGCAAATCCAAGTACTTGTTGATTTGGTCATAGCTTAATTTTGCCTTGTACATGATATGCGTCTTGATTTTAGCATCCTTCGCTGTTTTCAGAATTTCAACTAATATATCATGTCTGTCTCTACGCTTGGTTACATTTTCCACGTATACACGCTCAATTACGGAAGAAACTTCCAGAAATCAGTATAATAAAGATTTTGCATAAATAAAACACACAAAAGTAGATTTACCGAAAACTTTATACCAATTATGAATCAATAATTCGATTTATGTCAAAAGATAGAATGATAGAACTTCTTCATGAACTGTTAAAGAATTCTAAGAGAAGCGACAGAGACTTGGCAAAGATTCTCGGGGTGTCTCAGCCGACAGTAACAAGGATGAGGAGAAAACTCGAGAGAACAGGATACATACTGGAGTACACAATCATACCCGATTTCACAAAGCTTGGATATGAAATCATGGCTTTCACGTTCATGAACATCATCCGATACGACGAAAAGACTGGTGAGCCATTTAGAAACCTTGCTGAAAAAGCCCACAAATGGGTATTGAAAAATCCTAGAATCATACTTGGAGCTGCTGGCGATGGTTTAGACGGAAGAAATTGCATGATGATTTCACTGCATAAAGATTTCACTGACTACTACAACTTTGTATCGGAATTTAGGGGCAAATGGTCCAGCCACATGAGAGGCATAGAAAGCTTCCTTGTTTCCTTCAAGGCAACGATGGTCAAGCCGTTATCTTTCAGATATTTAGAAATTGATCAAGCAGAAACGGGTGCGTAAGCAGAATAGGATGTAATCTTAGTATTGTGAATAGTGGAGACGAACTACCGATAGCGCTCGTTGAAGAGAGAGAGCGCTTCTTATGTAGACTTATATCGGGACAGTTACATATTGAGGTCTTAATGGTGAAACGAAAATGGCTAAGACGATTGCAAACTTGAAGGATGCTTTTGCAGGTGAGTCGCAAGCAAATCGACGCTATTTAGCTTTTGCTCAAAAGGCAGAGAAAGAAGGCTTAGCTCAAGTTGCTAAACTTTTCAGAGCAGCAGCAGAAGCTGAGACAGTGCACGCTCTCAATCATCTCAGAATAATGGAAGAGATAAAATCAACATCCAATAACTTGGATGCTGCAGTCTCTGGAGAGACTTTCGAGTTTAAGGAAATGTACCCTAGTTACTTGAAGATCGCTAAAGAAGAGGGAAACAGGCAAGCGGCATGGACCTTTGATGTGGCAAACAAGGTTGAGCAGATACACGCTGGTTTGTTTTCCAGAGCAGCTGAAGCGTTAAGAGCCAACAAGGAATTGGCAAAGATCGATTATTATGTGTGCAGCGTCTGTGGAAACACAATTGAAGAAATAGCGCCAGAAAGATGCCCAATCTGCGGAGCACCCAAAACAAAGTTCTTCAAGGTCGCATAACATAGCACGAGTCAAGACTCTTTTCAAAGAACACTGCAACTTTTGTGCGCACATTGAGTTTGTGCCCACTCAAAGTCGAATAACTTAAATGTCAAAAGGTTGCATGCTGTTTTCTAATTTCTAATTCTATCAGAAGCTGAAGATTTTAGAAATTGAATTCCCTTTTAGTTTAGAATTTAGAAAGTTCTTTGAAATTTGATAGACGAAATCAGAAAGCGAGCGCAAAATATTTTTAAGTAGGTATCATGGGTTATGCCGTAAACCAGGAGGTCAAAACATGACTAGGAGAAGCAAGAAAGAGAAAAATGCAGGTCGGGAACAGCACAGGCAATTGCAGAGGGCTAAGAAGATGAAGAAGAAACAGAAGAAGAACCTTGAACTTCCTAAAAGGCATAATAAAGGGAAAAAATAGTCTTTCTGTCTTTTGCGCGTGTATTGATTTTTCTGTTTGATCGAGGAATAATCTACAACTTATCACGATATATTATGCATGCTGTAGAAGTCAATAAGGAGTTTCTCAACCTTGTCTGACTTGCACTTGAAAACTGCTACACACCAATCATCACTGGTCACAACTATCACCTATCAGAGTAACATTGAGCACGTGTGTGTAGAGTTTGCAGGATCAAACTTATAACAGAGAACCTGCCCTCCCTCCACACGCAAACGGATACGAATGCAAAATGACACATAAAAGAAATGTCGTATTATATCTGGATGCAGAAATCGTTGAAAAATCACGTGAACTAGGCTTCAATCTTTCAAAAACGTTTGAAAACCACTTAAAACAATTAATAACCAGGTTTCAAAACGTCAATGCAGCAAACAACTGTGAATATTGGTGGGCCGGGCCGGATTTGAACCAGCGACCTTCTGCACGTCAAGCAGATGTCCTACCAAGCTAGACGACCGGCCCCTCTGTTCAAAACTTTAACAAGCATTTTTTTACTTATTAAGTTTGTATTCTGCTGTTTACTGTTGCTCTGTGAAAAAGGTGGATGTTAGTGAACTTATTTTGTGATGACGTTGAGTTCGCTGATGACCGCTTTAGGTGCGATGAAGGTTTCAACTTGGCGGGTTTCTTTGCCTAGGGCTGAGATTTTCTTCAGCATGTCATAGGCGTTTCCTGCAATCATTACTCCCTTAACCGCATGGGTTATCTTGCCTTTCTGGATTCTCCACGCTGGGGCCAATGCCACAGAGAATTCTCCAGTATCTGGATTAGACTGATGGGCACCTTGAACGCTTCGCACGTAATATCCATTCTTCACTTCTTCCAGCAATTCTTTTTCTGTGAACGTGCCAGCTATGAACTGTATGTTCGTCGGGCTTATGGCTGGAATTGTACCATACGATGGAAGACTCAGGCCTCCTCCGCCTCTGCCAGCGTTTCCAGTGCTTTCTTTTCCTTCCAGTTTAGCCCAGTAATTATCATAGAGGAAGCCGCGTAGAATCCCCTCTTCGATTATCGGCGTTTTTTGCCTTGACACTCCTTCCATGTCCATTCTTCCAGACCGCAGTCCTCCGGGCAGTATTCCATTGTCGTATATGGTGATGTTTTCTCCAGCAACTTTCTTGCCGATTTTGTTTTTGAAGGCGCTTCTTCCTCGGGCAACGTTGTCGCCTCTAACCGACTGAACTAGCGTGTAGGTTAAGATTGACTGCAAGGCGAATGGGTCAAGCAGTATTGGAAACTTTCCAGCTTCTGCTTTTCCAACGTTTATGGCGTCTACCGCAAACCTTGCGGCTTCTTTGGCTACCCATTCGGGGTTTGGCTCATATCTTCGTGAAGCTTTGAGCTCGAAGCACATAGGTGACACTTGGGTTTTGGAGCGTGCCATTGTGCCGAGTGCGCAGACGAGGCTTGTTCCTTTGTCCTCTGCCTTTACTCCATGGTTGTTGAGGCATATGCTTTCGAAGATTGTGACTTCGGCGCCTCCGAAGGCTGGTAGAACCCTTTTGTCTACGGCATGTGCTGTGCTTATCATTTTTTGGCATAAAACGACGGCTTCGTCGGAACTGAATTTTGTTATCCTCTTGTCGTAAAGACCTTTCACGGTTGGATACTTTTGTCTTTCTGGAAGCTGTTTCCAGTTTTTGTCTTTTGGGCTTGCCTTGCTGGCTTTAACTGCTCGCTTGGCGGTTTTCTCTACCTCTTTTTGCTTCAGTATGTTTGTGAAGGCGAATCCAATTTTCTTGTTGGTTATTGTTCGCACTCCAAGTCCGCCGTCCATAACGTCATTGCAGGTTTTGATTTCTGCCCTTTCGATTTCTACACCTATTGCGCGTCGAACAACGACTACTGCTTCTATCTCTTTGGCGCCCAGTTTTTCCGCTGATTCCAAGGCTTTTTCGCAAAGCTCCATGTAGCTCATTCAAGCCCCTCCTATGAGTATGCTCTTAACTCGCAAGGGTGGACCACCATCCGATATGAACATAGCCTGCCCTTTTCCGCAACGACCCATCCCTAAGTCGAAGTCTTTTCCGCAGGCGTCAACCTGCCTTAAAGTTTCAAGAGTGTTCCCGGAAATTCCGATGTTTCGAACGGGTTTGCCAAGTTCTCCTTTTACAATTTCGAAGGCGCTCTGAACCCCAACTGTAAAGGTGCCGTCTAAGTTTGCTTGCCCGCCTCTAAAGGCTTCAAGATAGTAGCCGAATTTCATGTCTTCCATGAGTTCTTTGAAGCTTTGGTCGCCTTTTTCGAAGCAGGTGTTTCGCATTCTGATTATGGGTGAAAAACGGAAGTCCCAAGCTCGAGCGTTTCCAGTCGGCTTCATATTCATTTTAGCTGCAGTTTCACGGTTATGCATCAGTCCTACGAGTGTGCCATCCTTGATTAGAACTGTTTCTTGCCCAGGCACTCCCTCATCGTCGTATTCTATGGCTCCAAATCCTTCAGGTATGAGCGCTGAATCATAAATTGTAACTTTGTCACTTGCGATTTTTTGTCCAAGTTTGCCCATTAAAGCGCTTCCAGCAAGCGTCAAATCAGCTTCGCAAATGTGACCGAGAGCTTCGTGGGCAAAGACCCCTACTATGTTCGTACCTAGGATGGCTGGAAACGATCCGCCTTTAGCCGTTTTCGCTTCTAGTTGTTGCACAACTTTTCGGCTTACTCTTTCAGCAATCTTATCTGTAGGTTCCGTGGTGTAGAGTTCATATCCATGAGCGCCGACTTCGTCCCTTGCACTTGCCATCACGCTTTTGCTTTTGCCGGTTACCCAACAATAGTTCCAGACAAACATCTTCAGCTGCTCTATATAGGTGCCATCAGTTGTGGCCAAAGTTTGCTCAGTCGCCAAATCAGCGTAGTTCACAGTTACGCTTTTGATGCGCTTGTCAAAATTGAAGCAAGAACTATTTATATTCAAAAGAGTTCCAATTTTCGTGGAGATGTCGACCTTTCTAGGATCTTTTTTGAATTTGACCCTAGCCTTGCCTTCCACAGCCTTCACAGGCGCTAGTTTAACTGGCTCACGAACGCTTTGGCCGGCTACCTGCGCCATTTTCAAAGCAGACTTGGCGGCTTTTTCGAGGTCGCCTCGTGCTAGGGAGTTGGTTGTTGAAAATCCCCAGGCGCCCTTTGCAAGAACCCGTATGGCTGCTCCTTTCTCAGTGGATAATGAAACTGCTTCCACTTGCCCATCTCTCACGGTTATGAAAGTGTTGCCGTTTTCCTGTGTCCTAATCTCAGCATAAGATGCGTTTAAGCCGCTAATTTTGTCTAAAACTGAAGAGAGCACATCTTTCAAGTAGATTCAACCTGTTAGATTTTTATGAACAACTCGGTTGATTCCCATTTAAACTTTGTCAAACTGCGTAATGCTTAAAAGTTTTCTCGCATGGTTTGAGGGTTGGGCGGGTAGATCAGCTTGGAATGATCGCGGCGTTGGCATCGCCGAGGTCGCGGGTTCAAATCCCGCCCCGTCCACTGTTAATAGATAGGGCTTTGACGCCATTTGGGCATTATTTTCTTCTTCAATTTGCTCTTTTCTTTCTGCCAACAGGTTGAAAAAGCTCTTCTATTCGGTGTATCATGGATGGTAGCAATGTTTAAGTGTAAGCTCACTTATTTTACTGCTACATCCAAAGGATAGAGTGGAAAATGAGCAAATCACCTAGAGAACCAAACGTAATATACGTTGGCAGAAAACCTCCGATGAACTACGTATTAGGAATCATAACGAGCTTCACTGGGTCAAACGCCAATGAAGTTACTTTGAAGGCAAGAGGACAGGCAATAAACACGGCTGTGGACGCTGCTGAGATAGCTAGAAACAGATTCCTGAAAGACGTGAGCGTACATAAGATCACCATAGGAACTGAAGAGATGCCACCGAGAGAAGGCGAAAGCAGAACAAGAATGATTTCAACAATGGAAATCACCTTGAAACGAAAGTAGAACACCAGAACCACTACAACGGCTTGACACAACCCAGTTTTTTGGTTTTCCTACTAACGTAGCTTTCAATGCTTACGAAGATGCTGAATCAGTTCTGATAATTTTGACAAGCGTTCACGTGTAACATTACCTGCAAAAAAGCTTCTCATTTAACCAGAGGTCATCCATTTGAAAATAGATCTTCTAAAGGTTTTCATGTGGTGACAGGAACGACCACCTTTTTTGCCGTTTGAACATATTGACAATCTTCATTATGGTTTCATAAACCTTAACTTCAATCTACTATGAGGACTACGTGAGCGGAAGGTTTATGGTCCGACTTGTTGGCTTATTTAAAGAGCTCGGTCTCAATGAACACTTAGCGATTGAAGGCAGAATAATAGTGCCTACAATCTTTGTAAGGGAAGCAAAAGTCAAGAAATTTATGGGGCATGAAAGGAAAGGGTTCCCATTCTCTTACCTCGTGTCCAACGTTATCCTCACTAACAGACGGTTGATGTTCCTAATATTTCAAGAACTAGAAGCTTTGGTTCTCCAAAAAAAGGGAATCCCAAGTCTTGTGGGTATCGAAGGCTCATGGTTTGAGATTCCAACTTCAGCCATCTACAATGTAGAGGTTGTACGCAAGGAAATCAGGAAGGACAAGGAAATGAGAGAAGTTTTTCCAACGTTATCTAAACATGAGACCGTTTCAACCGTGGAGATCTTTTACAATGCCCAAAGGGCTTCTGGAAAGCTGAAAGAATACATGGAATCCATTTTTAGCAGAGATGGAATGGCTAAGCGTTTCAATATCAAAAACATAGAAGCAACCTTCGACAAAGTCCAGCTCCTCGGAGAACAAACAGTAGGCCTTGTGCCTAAGCTGAAAGAATTCAGCAAATTCAAGAGCTAAGTTTTCTATGAGGTTTTTGCCTGCCCCAATGTTGATGCATACTAAGATTTAGTAGATGCCTGCTTCTTTCGAACAACAGGATTGCTTACAAAAACAGAATTCGGAACAATCACCGTGTCGCCATCTTTAGTTTCTATAAGCGTCGTCCTTATGCCGATCTTCACAACCCTGCCCTCATACTCCTTCCCACCAATCCGAATCATAATCTCATCTCCGTTAACGAAGGCCCTGTCACTCAGCACCAAAATCCCGGAAACAAAGTTCTGAATTATATTGCTCGTAGCAAAGCTAATAGCGATGCTGAAAGCGCCAAGCCCCACAATCAGCGAGGTTAAGTCAACGCCTAAAAGGGAAATCACAGCAAAAACCCCAACAACATATAGTACATACTTAACGCCCCTTACA
>JAUWZP010000057.1 GCA_030615265.1 Candidatus Bathyarchaeota archaeon | reverse complement strand
GTGGAAGTGAGCTTTTGAAGCCTCTCCATATGAAATATTTGACAAAAGCGAAATAAACACTAAATCCCTATTCTTTTCTCCTTAAATTAATAATTTAAGCCCCACACAAACCCAAACCTCGCCGAATTCCTTATGTGAAGCCTAGGATCTCAGGTATTGTTTTGCATACTCATCGCTTCCTATGACAATCTCAAGATCAGATTCGTTTCCTTGACAATTTACACCAAGGTGCTATGAGGTACGAAAGGAAAAAAAATGTGGATATGAAAAAGATTGTGCACTAAGAACAGATGTTAGCTTGTGAGCCTAATATCTATCTCTTCTGGGTGGTCTTCTTTTTGCGTAACATTCTCGGCAATACACTGGTCTGCTTTGGTCTGGTTTGAAAGGGACTTGACATTTTTGTCCACATTCGGCGCAGACTGCATCGTGCATTTCTCTTTGATCTCTATAAGACATTCATGTTGCACCTCCTATTTACTAAAAGAACTAGTTTTCGCCCAAGATACTAATTCTGAGGAATGCTTACCATAGAGTTGCTTATAAACTTGTGTGCGCGCATTCTGAGCTTTGGGTTTGGGCTTAAATTATTAATGTAACTTGAAATGACATGATATATTATTGGCAGGGATACAGAAGGGACGATATCTCACTTGGACACGAAAAAGGGTGGTCCCATGAAACAAAGAGACCTAAAATACATAGGTATTGCCTTAATAATTGGAGGGATAATGTTGTTTTTTGATGGATTAGGCAGTCTAATCCTCCAAGCAAACTATCATGATTTTTGGTTCGACTTAGAGAGAGTTTTTAGAACAATAGGGAGTCTTTTGTTAATTATCCTAGGAGCATATTTTGTGAAAGAGACGATATGAAAATACGTGCGCAAAAAAAGGGAAAGTCAGGCTTGAAAGTTTTCTCCTTAGATTGTTAAGTACCCATACCAAAAAAACGTCGGCTGAAGATTTCTGATTTCTGGAGTTCAGAGAGGACTTCTGAACGGCATCAAATGTTAAATACATTTACCCTGCAAATAGCAAGGTTTGAGGGAAAAAAATGGGTGAAGAAATTGCCATACACTGATCAAGCCCCGCCCCTCACCAGTGAAGAAATTGAATCTCTACTGAAAGAGAACAACATAGCAAGGATTTGCAGTCACAACAAAGACGGGACGATACATGCAGTTCCTGTCCATTACAAATACATAAATGGTCAAATCGTAATGGTCTTTTCTGACTCCAGTCGAAAAACAAGAAACATCAAACGCAAACATGATGTTACTGTGCTAATTGATACTGGCCGTCCATTTCGAGGCATTCTCATCTATGGAAAGGCAGAACTGGGCTATGATAATGTTCACCAACTAGCCGTCTCTGTGCACGAAACGTCTGGACAACCAAGAGAAAAGGTTGAGCGTTTTGCACATGCTCATCTTGATCCAGCAAAATGTGTGATAGTAAAAGTCACACCCAAACGTATTGTAACATTCGGCTATGCATAGGATGAAGTATATCTTAATTTGATCAGAACCTCTCTTGGATGAGGAAGAATCTAAAAATTCAGGTTTTGTGTGTGTGCCTTAAATTATTAATGCAACTTGAAATGAAATGTATGTATCTTACTTTGCAGCAATAAATAAACCTCTGCAACCATCCCATAGATTTTCTCTCAAAAACTTTGTGTCTCTAAATCCAGCTGACTCGAATGCTTTAATATAATCTTGATTATCTACAGCTAACATTCTATGAACCTCTCTAACGTATTCGATTTTCCCTCCCTCTCCAATTAAGTAATGCAAAAAAATAAACCATTTTGATCCTACGATTTCGGTTGTTCCCATTCGAGCCAATTTCAGCCTTTCATCTTCGAAAGTGGTAAGTCCGATAGAATCCTTCCTAAAGTCTTTCTTAAAGAGCCAAGGCTCTACCATCGCCAGCCCTTTGTGATCTAGATGTTTGTGGAAGTTTTCAAGCGTTTTCACTAAGTTTTTGAAGTTTTGAACATAACCAATAGAACTGAATAAAGAGATGATTACATCGAACTTTTCTTTTAGTCTGAAATCTATCATATTGCCAATTTTAAATTTGGCATTTGGAACCTTATCTTTCGCAGTTTTAATCATATTTCTGTTTATGTCCATCCCTGTGCATTGAAAGTCTGAAGATAAGTGCTTTAGATGTTCTCCAGTTCCACATCCAACATCAAGTAAAGTTTTCGATTCTTTTTTCTCAAGCTGTCTTATTACGTCCTTGATGATAGTTGCTTCCTTTTGGTAATCTTTCATGTTCAAATAAATCTGATCATAGTATTTTGCAAAAATTCCAGAATCATCATCTTTCATAAGGCAAAAGTTAGCTTTCAAGTTTATTATTCTTGTCTTCCTGACCCTCACATAGAGTGGAGTAGTTTCTCCCATAAGTCATAAAACTGAAGCAGAAGACCTACTCACACTTCGCATAGTATCAAATTGTGACTACAAGAAGTGAGTTTCCTTTTTAAACTTCCTTCAATACAGCTTTTAGGTAGTGAGTTAAATGGTTGACCGAAGAATTGAAAAACTTGCAAAACTCAGCGTCCACTATTGTGTTGATTTGAAACCCAAGGAAAAAGTGCTTATACAAGGAAGTGAATTAGCTTTCCCCCTTATCAACGAGTTGTATAAGGAATGTCTGTCAAGTGACGCATACCCTCTAATTCTGCCGAAGCTCGATGTAGAATATACTTTTTTCAAATACGCTAAAAAACACCAGCTAACATATGTTTCACCATTCGAAAAGTTCATAGTCAAAAACATAGATGTGGCAATCAGCATATTCTGTGAACCAAACAGCAGAAAATTGACAAACATAGACCCTTCTAAAATAAAAATGAACAGAGCTTCTAAAAAAGAGTTCATGGAAACCTTCATGAAACGCAGTGCTGAAGGAAAACTCAAATGGACAATTTTGCCATATCCCATAAACGCTCAGGCACAAGAAGCTTCAATGGCACTACCAGAATACGAGGACTTCGTTTACAGCAGCTGTCTAGTTGACAAAAAAGACCCAATTGCAGAATGGAAGAAAATCTATGAGCAGCAAGAGAAAATCTGCGAATTCCTAAACCAAGTAAATGAAATTCACATAAAAGGCAAAGACACAGACCTAACTTTCAATGTTAAAGGTAGAAAATGGGAAAACGGCGATGGGAAATTCAACATGCCTGATGGCGAAATATGCACAGCTCCCATCGAGAATTCAGCAAACGGCACAATAAGGTTCACCTTTCCAGGAATCTATTCTGGCAGAGAAGTTGAAGACATAAAACTTACATTTGAGCATGGTAAAGTTGTGAAAGCCTCAGCAACTAAAGGGGATAAACTGTTAAAGCAACTTCTGAAAATTGAAGGAGCAGACCGTATTGGAGAAGCTACCATTGGAACAAACTATGGCATAACAAAATTCACAAAGAGCATGCTTTTTGATGAAAAGATGGGGGGAACAATCCACATAGCCCTCGGAGCCTCCTTTCCAGAACATGGAGGCTTAAACAAATCAGCAATCCACTGGGACATTCTAAAAGACATGAAGAAAGATGGAGAAATCTACGCAGACGGTAAACTATTCTACAAAGATGGCAAGTTCCTGATATAACTCACAGCCTTTCATTTCCCTCTCTAATCATTCTCCTGTTTTATGATAGCAACACTACCAGCAGTCAAAGTCTACAGAAGAACAAGAATATCAAGCAAGATGAAGTAAACACCAAACATCCTACTTCCTTAAGGGTCACTTCCCAGAAAGAGGATTTATTTTCCATTTTCGATTTATCAAAAGGTCTGAACAGATCCCTCCAGTTACAATGTTTGCCTCAAGGCAGGATTTATCAGCTTTCCACTTCCCACACCAAGGAATTCGGCTGTTTAAAACACGATAACACCTATATGATTGTCCAGTCTTTGCCTTTGGCTTCCTCTTCGTTTTCTTGTATCCAACTTTCTTTTTGATAACTTCTTGCATGCATGCAGTGGTACCTGCAAAACGGAAAGTTGTTCCACAATGGTTGCATGAATACTCGTGTTTTTTCTTGTCACTAGAGGCACATGAAGAATTACAACGGGGACAGCGAACCTCAACAATTCCCAAGTCTATTTTTAACCGCCTAGAGCACGTATTCATTCTATCATTTGGACTTCAACTTTTATGGGTCTAGAAGAAAGTTTGCTACCACATTTTGGGCATCTGCCATTGAAACGGTTGAAAATTTCATGTGGTGGCTTTAATTCTATGTCTTCATAGAGGATTTCGCCACACTTTTTACATTTAGTACGTTGAGGCAAAACATCAACCCTACTTTCTTCTGCGTGCTTCTCTTTTCTGTGAGGATACTGCTTAACAATTTTATGAACTCAGAATCCACATGTAGACAATACATGTGCCCAGAACTTCTCTTCCCAAGTCTTTAATGCAACTTGAAATGAAAATAATAGATTCCAAAAGACCTTCCATAAGTCATAAAAACTGAAGCAAAAGACCTACTCACACTTCGCATAGTATCAAATTGTGACTACAAGAAGTGAGTTTCCCTTTTATACCTCCTTCAACACAGCTTTTGGATGGTGTTAGAGATTGCTTGAAGGAAAGAATGTGAATTTGAGAGTTGTAGAAAAAGAAGACTTGCCACTACTTGCGGAATGGTTAAACGATCCTGAGATCTTTGGCGTATTTAATCCTCTCATACAGCCCTCCAAAATGGAGCTGGAGGAGTGGTATGATAAGCTTTCTGCTGAAGGAAAGTGGTTTTTTATGGAGAAAAAAGATGGAAGCAAGATTGGTGCAATACATCACTTGAAGGATATGGAAATAGGTTATGGTCTAATTCCAAGTGAGAGGAGGAAAGGCTACTGCACTGAAGCTGTCAAGATTGTGGTTGACTACTTGTTTCCTTCAAAAGATACTGTGCGTATTCAAGCTCGCACTGATGTAAGGAACGAAGCTTCTCAAAAGGTTCTTGAAAAAGCAGGCTTCAAGAAAGAGGGAGTGATTCGCAAATCTCTGTTCATCAGAGGTGAATGGAGAGACAGGCTTCTCTATAGTATCCTGAGGGAAGAATGGAAAGAACCAAACATACTAACAAAAACAACTTCTCAATAGAATCAACACTACTAGCAGTCATAGTCTACAGAAGAACATGTATATCAAACAAAGGAATTGGTTAAGACTCCGAACTAGTGACCAACGAAATGACCACGCTTTTTCAGGATATTTAAGTTAAGTGTTCAATCTTGCGGATTGAAGCGATGGAAAGCAGAGGAAGGCGTATGGAAATACAAGCTAACCAAACAACATTTAGAAGCTATCTAACCTTTTGGTCAGGACAACTAGTTTCATTACTAGGATCATCTATTTCACAATTTGTAATTATTTGGTGGATAACCTTAGAAACAGAAAGTGCTTTGTACCTATCAATTGCCTCTCTTTTGGCTTTTGCTCCTATGGTAATTCTAGGTCCTTTTACTGGTGTGCTTGTGGACCGATGGAGCCGTAAAGCATTAATTGGTATTGCAGATTTCCTGCAAGCCTTAGCTACTGTGGTACTCATCTTTATGTTTTCGTTAGGAATTACCTCAATCTGGCAAGTTTTTGCATTACTTGCTCTGAAAGGTGTTTTCCAAGCCTTTCATACCCCTACAGTAATGGCTATCACTCCATCAATGGTTCCAGAAAACAAACTAAGCCGTGTAAATGGCTTAAATTACCTTTTTACTGGTGCCATAAATTTAGTCGGACCAGTTACTGCAGCTCTCTTACTAGAATTCTGGAAAATCAGTCAGATTCTTTGGATTGATGCTGCCACTTTCATAGTAGCATTGATACCTCTCTTGATAATCAAAATACCTTCTGTGAGAAAGAAACAAGAAAAAAGTCAAGATAAACCTTCTTTCAAAAAGGAATTTGGGGAAGGCTTAGCTTTTATAAAGAATGCAAGAGGTTTTCTACCTCTTATAATGCTGTCAACTGCGTTGAATTTCTTGATCGCACCTTTGTCAACTCTATTTCCTTACTATGTAAGGTTTGATCATCTAGGAGAAGCCTCGGATCTGGCATTTGTTATTGCGTTTGTACAAGGAGGGATGATTGCTGGAGGATTATTCATGTCAATGATCAAAGGGTTCAAGAAGAAAATGCGTGTAATTGTACTTTCTATGTATATCTTTTTCTTGGGGTATGCTCTAGTAGCTCTTACTCCTACTGGATTATTCTGGTTTATGGCAACATTTGGATTAATCATGCTTTTCTGTATGCCAGTGGTCAATGTTCTATACATGACAATAATTCAAACTAGTGTGCCTTTGAAAATGCAAGGCAGAGTAAATTCAGTTGATATGGCATTGTCTTCTGCTGCAACTCCATTCGGCATGATTCTTTCAGGGACAATAGTGGTATTTACAGGAACAGCCAATTTTTTTCTGGGATGTGCTTTATCAGGAGTAGTGATATTAACACTATCATGGTTCCTTACGGACATAAGACACGTGGGAGAAATGAAAAAGAATACTCTAGAAGCACAATGATTGTCTTCATTGAACATGAATATCAAGTAAGATGAAGCAAACAGTAGATTCAACTAAGGAAGTTTCTTTCCACATTTGGCACAGAACTTGGAACTCTTGGAAACAGAAGCACCACAATGTGGACAAGTTAGATTTGCAACATCTTTCTTCTCAACGGTGTCCACTACTCCCTTTCCAAAGCTCTTCACAACACTCCAAGTCTTCTTAATGCCCTTCCCAATAAGCTCTCCAGTTTCTTCAGCAACATCCTCAAGCTTCACATGTTTCTCTTCCTTCTCATCCTTGGAGCTGCTCATCTATATTCCACCTAACTACAGCACAGAGTATCCCAAAGCTCACAACTAAACATTCTGCAATAGAAATTAATATTCCAAATATACCTACATTTCATATCATGCTTTATTGAACACAAATTTTAAGCAAGATGAAGCAGAACACTAAATACTCTTACCTTCTCATTTACGAAGCAGCCTATCCGTATCTACAAGTTCTTTAACTGCTTCAAACAAAACTTGCGTATACCGTTTCAAGCTATGTATGATTTTCTCCAACATGTCTTTCACAGAGGCGAACTCTGTTCTAATAAAGGTTACTTCTCAGAAATCATGTTTTAGAATAGAGGTTAGCAAGAGCATAGAACTTCTCTCCTTAAATTATTAAAGTAACTTGTGATTAAGATAGTGCCTCTTTCATTGAAACAAGGAGGTGATGTGATGTCAGAAGGAGCAATTCCAATAAAGAAAATGATTTCGATAATCGCAATAACTTGGATTCTATCATTGGTTACCACTTTGGCTGTTGTTTATGTTTCACCCAACATTTTCCCGATTAGTGTCAAAACGGAAAACATAGCGGACAGTGCTATAATAACTGCCAAGCTAGCTGATGGAAATGTGACTTCAGCTAAGATTCTGGATGGAACCCTAACTGCACCAGACATAGCTGATGGCGCAGTTACCAGTCTCAAACTCGTATCCCGAGCAATTCCGTTCAGCTACACTAATAACCCAGATGAGGAAGCGACAACATCAACAACATGGGTTGACATGCCCGACATGTCGGTGAGCATAACTTTGGAGAGAACGAGTCACATAATAATTATGTTCAGCGCAACCGCTTATGTGCAGGTACTTGGAAACTCTATCATGGTGCGAGCTATTACTGATGAGGCTATTCCTTATCCAGTAGAAATAGTCTTAACAAAAGAAACTCAATTAACTGTGGGCTCTCATTCCTTCACATGGAACCTGCCAGACGTCAGCGCAGGCATATATACAGTCAAGATTCAATGGTTGGTTCGGGGTGGAATTGGCACGGGTAACGTTGCCGATAGGTCATTGACCGTTATAGCACTACCGATGTAACCAACAAAATCCCATTTTCTTCATTGGATATGAATATCAAGCAAGATGAAGCAAACAGTAGATACTTTACTCTTTTCTCTTCTAGTTCTAATAGTGAGAGTTTAGGAATATTCAGAAGATCGGAATTAACTCCATTAAGGATTATCCTCACTTTTCTGTTGAGAAAAGGGAAGACGGAAAATGGAAGTGAAGAAAACAGCAGCTATAGTGACTAATCTCTTTGCTGGGTTCATAGTCGTCCTAGTAGGTTTAACAATGTTGTCATTTCCTTTGAACCTAGTATGGGGTACCTTCAACGCTTGGCTATGGATAGTGTCTCCTACAGCAATCTTGTGGGCTAAGAAGAAAGAAGACGAGAAGAAAAGCCTGACGGGAATATAGTTAAACACAAACAAGATGAAGTAAACACTGCTGATTTCCAGAGCTTCACCTATTTTCCTTGACACGCAGAATTCAGAGAATTCTCAGAAATTTTTCCTGAACTTCAGAACTCACCTATTCTTCTCAGCCACTTCTTCTCAAGCTGAACTTTTTCCAGTTTTGTGTGTGTGCCTTAAATTATTAATGCAACTTGAAAGTAGATATGGATAAACATGCAAGCACTACTCTAAGCATGCAGGAAGGAATAAGCTATGGAAAACAAATTTCTCAGGATTTTATCTCTGGTTGGTGGTCTTCTTTTAGCTATTCTCGGGCTACTTTGGACATTAAGTCTTTCCGTTCAAGGACAGCTAGCTGAGAACTCTGGACCAGTAATCATCATAGTAAGTGTAGGACTGATTTGCGTCATAATAGGATGGAAAGAGTAGGTGTTTTTGTGTGGTGTCATCTTTATGAGGGAAAAGAACGGGCTAACTCAGAAAACATTACGACGATCAAGATTACCAGAACGAGTACGATGAGCAACATTTCTTCAAACATGATACGTCCACATTAGAGAAGGAAGAGCAACAACTCCTAAAAAGAAAGTTTCATGTGCAGGAATAATGGGCGATCTGAAATATGTTGAATACTGTGTGTACTGATTTTGTAGACGCAACACATTTTTGTGTGACACCATGTTTCTGCGTCTGGCAGCGTAATCTACACGCATATTTGACTCGAGATTTTGGCAAAAAAAAGGAATGGAGGATTGATTTGCCTTTCAAGCGAAGTTGCTTTTTCAGCGTCTGAAGTATTTTCTTATCGGTGTGGTTGGCAGAGTGTACGTTCGAGTTACGCCTGGAATCGTTTGTATCTTGCTCTGAACAAAATTCATGGCGTGGTCGTGGTTGTCTGATTCAAACCAGACACATTGGTCCCATTCGCCAAAAACGTTCGCTACATAGTAGATTCTTGTGTTAGTTTTCCATGTCTTTGGTATTTTCTTTAGGCTTGTCAACACTTTCGTTGTTCTATTTGGATCTGTTCTCAAGAGACTCATATATACTGGCATGTTCATTCTATCTCCGTTGGCTCTTGCCTCTAAACGGGAACTGTTATAGACTTTATGAATTGCAAATATTGATTGCATGTATGCTAGACGCCTAAGAACTGACAAATTGGTTCTGCGTCCAGCAGCATGCATGCAAAAAAATGCGCGTTCGCTGCATATTCCCATTGTTTTTGAGAGTGATGAGTGAACATTAATCACTGGCTTGATTTTCTATCGTGTTCACTGCGGAATGTTTGCATTTGATTATTTTGTCACAGGGCAAACATTCATCTGGAATAGCGGCATGTCTTGGAAGGGTTCGTAAATACCCAAATTGATGCTTGCATTCTAGAGTAGTTTCTGTTTTCGGACTCTCTTGGATGGGAGCTTCTATTTCTAAGCCCTCTTCGATTGGGACCTCTTTTTCGAGGACCTCCGCTTCCTTTGAGACGGAGAATCTTTTTGTCAAACTATCTTTGACTCGCCTAGAATAGCTGTAGATGCCGCACACCAAAATGGAGAGAGCAAGGAGCCGACTGACATGCACTACTTCTTCAGTTCTAGTCGTCAGCAAAAAGTTCACTTCATGAAAAACCGTGACAATAGATCCAACAAAGAAGAAGACACTCGACACAAATATAGGTATCCAGAATGATTTGCCCACTCCAAGATGTCTGATAGCTCTTAGAGTCCTTAAGCTCAAGATACTTAAGATGATGGCAATCGACGCAAATGCTACTTCAAATACTAGAATCAATGTTCATTCCAGCCAAAGTTCCTTTCATCTTGTTTTTAGAAAAAAGCTTTATGAATTGGTGCTCAGTATCCAAGATAGAGTGTTTGCCCAAACTTCATTGTGATCATATGCATCAGCGATTTCTTGACTTTTCTTCTACTATGACAAGTGTCTGTTTTGGTGCTTCAAGTTTTTTTCATATTTCTAATTTCTTGAAGTGTCTTTTGCATGGCTTGCTTTTCTTCTCTAATTATGTTTCGTATTTCCCAGAGCCTACTTAGATCGTCTGGATTTAAGTCTGAGATTCCTGTTTGTTGCATTTTCTCAGCGATTTTAAGATAGTCTCTTGAAGGTTTCACACTGAATTTGTTACCTTCTAAGCTGTGTCTCATCATTTGCAGATATGTCTGGTATGAATAAACCAAACATGGAATCAATACATAGTCTCGAACGCTCCAATTTTCAATCTGTTCTTGTGCTTGCATTTCTGCCTTTTCAATCTGGTCATATCCCGAGTGTGTTTGTAAACTCTCTTTTTGCCTGATTTCTTCGTGTTCCATAGGCAGCCTTAACAGTTCTCTTATTGCAAAATATCTTCGTTGCCCGTCGATGATTAAATATTTGCCTTTTCCGAAAAAGAAATCTAACTCTTCGAGCAATTCTGCAACTTCAAAGGGCTCCAACAAGCCAAATTGTGCTATTGAATGTTTTAAGGGTTCTAAATCGCTTCGTTTCATGGTTTTCAATGCTTTAAAATCGCTATTTGCTTTTGCTCCGGAAACCAAAACGCCTGAGTGTCTGTTGCCGCGAGTAACGGTAGAGTCAATGCGCACTCCCCATGGAATGAGAAGTTCTGAAAACGGTATGTATTTCAACTCCATCCCTTTGCCTAACTTCACGGGCTCCAGTAGGTTTCTGTTATTTTTAGACTCACTGTAATATATCACTGCGTCCACACGCTCACGGTCACTTACTCTTTTAAATGTATTATATATTAATATTCACTATAAATTTACATTTTGGAAGTTAATAAGTCTTCACGTATTCTTGTTGTGCGTAAATACATCTGATGCATGCATGCGCTTATTGTACATCTGTTTGACATGAAAGCAGCTATGTTTATTAAATATCACGAGTTAATATACTGAATAGCGAACACTATACGCAATCCATTGGCACGCTTGAAAGAGATTCGCGTGTTACCAATTAAAGAAAACATACAGTGAGGGAACGTGTCTGATAGGAAAGTCAAAGAAGATTTCGTTGGCTAGCGGTTTGATAGGCCGTGAAGACCACTCGATTCACGGTCAACTAGAGATTTCTCTCATTAACTATGACACTGTTCATATCGCTATTAGGCGGAAGGCTTATTCTGGTCTTTCGAATGTCAGGTTTTCAGTAGCAGACACCGACTTACAGGACATCATAAACCTCTTAATCGAAGCAAAAAAGAAGGTTGACACTTATTGGCTTGCAAAGGTTGCTGTAAAGAGTCAAA
>JAUWZP010000104.1 GCA_030615265.1 Candidatus Bathyarchaeota archaeon | reverse complement strand
GAATCGTTCAGTTGGTATTCTTGGCTAAAGCAGGTTTTACTCAACAAGTATCTTCCAAAAATATGGCTACTCATTTTAAGGTCTTCATAGAATCAATGGCAGATCCCCGCGTTGAAGAACGCACAAGGAAAATAAGAATGCATCAAGTCATAGATATGACGAGGTTCCTTTCCATATTAGGTCCACAAACAATCCAATTAACTATAAGATACAAAAACAGACCGCTTACCAGTTACATCATGAAAACCACAAGAAACACCGTAGAATATATAAGAATCATACCTGAAAAACAAGACAAAGCAACAATAAATCTTAACCTAAATTTCGATTTCAATCAATTGAGGGGTAACAGCAATTATCCCTTGAAACTGATAAAAGATTCTGTTCAGAATTATATGTATCACATCTTTAAACCATCAACGGTCGATGATTGGCGCGAGAAGTTGAATATGATTAAGTTCACCCTCGCTATCTGCGTAGAAATCATTTCAACTATAAGGCCTAAAATCTTTCAAAGACTGCCGTTTTAAGGTAGTTCCATCTGCCAATCTCTATTGCTCACACAGTCAGTTTCTCAATGATGCCTATGACGTGAGCGTGAAGCTGAGAGGATGTTTAAACAACAACGTGCGTAGATAAAAAAAATAGGAGTAAAGGGCATTCACTTCATTTCCCTTCTCCAAACAACCATGTTGAATTCCAATGCTGTAAATGAGATAACTCACCCACTCCCGCTATAAGCTCTGGGCGTTGAATGATCAATAAAGCTAATTCGTCATTCTGTTCTAAAGTGAAATGAATGTGCGCGGTGATCGTAGTCACAGTTCAGAGAAACTGCTAAATATGCGCACTAGAAACTGCACTTAGTCGTTCTAAGATGATAAGAAGACTTGTCCTAGACGTCTTAAAGCCGCACAATCCCAGCGTGGTAGAGCTCTCCGAAGCACTCAGCCACCTAAAAGGCGTAGAAGGCGTAAACGTAATCATTTATGAGATAGACCAACAAGTTGAAAACGCAAAGGTTATCGTTGCTGGAAGCAGCATAGACTTCGAAAGCATCGAGAAGAAACTAGGAGAACTGGGAGCTACCATCCACTCTGTTGATGAAGTTGCAGCTGGCAAAAGAATAGTCGAGAAAGTAAAAACGCCTCAGGATAGATCTGCCAGAATGTGAAGATGGGTTAAGGCCCTGTGAAATTTCTTGAAAAGATAAGAAAACAATTAAGGATCATCGAAGTCGCCCTAACAAGTGGAACATACTTCATGTGAGCATGGGGTCAAATCATTGAGCCACCGTGTATATGACAAACAGTGGGAGCAACATTATGGAGACAATATTCTCAAGCTTTATGCTGCGCGCTGCGTAGGTGCTGCCCAACTGTTGAAACATGTTCCGAGTCACCATCTGCGCGTGTGTTGAGGCTTTTGGGTCGTAAGCCAAGTGAGTTTTTCCAAGAGGGTTTTCAATCTTTCGACCTCATTCCGTCTAACCTTAAATAGGTAACCATAAGGGCAAAGGGGGTCGATCACCGCCTTTTTCAGTGTCTCATCGTAAACTAGCGGGTATAGTCGGCATCCCTCCGGTCGATGAGAATATATTCCGCAACCCTCCTCTAGGAGGAAACCGCATCTTCCAGAGTTATTCTTTAAACGCCATCTTCCTTGTGTTTTTTCTGCAAAGCATTCAAGTCTATAATTGAGCTTCAGAATCCTTTTTAAATCAAGATTGGAAAGAGGCATTCTCGTTTCTAAGCAGCACTTTACACATTTATGTTTCACACAAGGGATGCCGCTTGTCAACGAACGTCTAACCTCTCTAAAGACCATGTTCACTCTATACATGCGCACATCTAATCTTTAAGATTTCAAGTGATTGCGAATTCGCTATCTGGGTTCTCACTCAACAACATGCGTATACGTTGAAACTTTAATGCCCCCGCGATAGAAATTTTAGAAAGCGTTGCTAAAGAGTAGAGAAGGTGAGTTGCTCTGTCAGAAGAGAATCAGTGGTCAAGATGGTTTATGCGGCAGTTGCAGGTTTGACGAAATATTGACGCAGATGGGGAAAGACAAAGAATAGGTGAAATTCCTTTTCCGCGCGTGTTGGGTCCCTCTTCCACTCTCTCTGGTGGATCCCTCTTTCAAGATCAAAACAGGCGTTCCGGCAAGTTGTGACATTCAAACACCTCCTTTCTTTTGCTAAGTGCTTTCATATAACGGGGTGCTACCATTCTTCTTCCTCCCATGTCTCTTCTTCTACTTTATATGACATGCAAAATGTGCAGAGACTGTTCCTAGGCACGCCACAATCTTTGCAGAAGTCGATGCCACAGTTCGTACATCTGTAAACTTTGTCGACCACTTTTTTACATCTCGCACAGACAGACATGATATGCCACCCCACGAGCCTATTGTTTTCCCTCAATTCTTTGTTTCGTCTTGGGAACTTCTTAATAAACTAATTGAGAATCTTAAATAGGGGGCTCGCATCGAAGAGATCTAACGTTGCACAAAAAAGGGAAAGCTAGGAACTGGTTTCTCTTTCAAACAGCAAGTAATGATAACCTTGCATGCATTGATAGGTGTGGAGACGCCAACCCTTCTTTAGGTAGTCCTGAATTGCTGCGGCAATCCTTTTATGACTACTAACATGCGTGCATTCGTATTTTTTCAACTTAACGTTACCTTCTGCGGCAGTTTGGAGCACGCCAGCTCATAAAAAGGTTTGCGCGCATTTCAATTTGACAGGATTTCTTTCTCCACTCGCGCTTTTATAGTTTGACAAAAGGATTTCTTGACAATATAGCTATTAAAATGGGTAAAGCCTAGTGGTAAGACAGAGGAGACGTAAAGATAGATGGAAGACAAGGCAACTCAGGTGGTGTCCAACTGCCCAATATTAACGTGACGATGAAGATTATAGCGGGTGCTCTGGAAAAAAATGGTTCTCTAAGCAGGAGAGAGCTGGAGCAAATACGCATCAAACTTTTGCACAGCCCCAAGACTTTTTGGCGTATAATCGCTGATGGTGAAAAAATAGGCAGGTGGAAGTGTTCAAGGAAGGCAGTCAACTATGGTAGCGGGCAACGTCCACGCTATCAACAAGTCGTCATCGGCGTCACACACATTAATAACCGCGCACAACGGAGAGAGTGCCTTGAACGGTTTACTTAACCCTTCAAACATCTTGGATAGTGTACTCTACGACGGTTAAGTTCGTTCTCGCAACGCGCGCGCATTCAACTTTGTTGATGTATTTTGAAAAGAATCAATTATTCAATAGGCCAAGCCCACAGGATATAGAAAACTTTTCACCTTTTAGTGCTCCCGCACTTATAAAGGCATAGATCAACCACCCTACATCAGAAATATCAAAAATTGCGCGCTAACAAATAAAACACGGTTACTTTCAAATAGGATTCAGTTCATATTATTCTTGGTATGTATGAGGAGTATC
Source organism: Candidatus Bathyarchaeota archaeon (assembly GCA_030615265.1). Taxonomy (GTDB): domain Archaea; phylum Thermoproteota; class Bathyarchaeia; order Bathyarchaeales; family Bathyarchaeaceae. The sequence goes on along the minus strand of JAUWZP010000104.1, from coordinate 1,225 downwards.
TGGTTTTCACAGGTAGGCCAAATGCGGGAAAGAGTAGCATCATCAGAGAAGTTGTGGGTCTAGACGTGGTCACTGGTAAGCATCCCGGAACCACGCGGCGTATCTCCAAATATGCCCTGAGCGGAGGCTTATTTCTTGTTGACATGCCTGGCTTTGGCAGGATAATGGGTGTCTCTAAGCCCTTAGAGAATATGAGGAAGAATCGGATAATCCGTTTCTTAGAGTCTAACGCTCAAAACATAGCCATAGCCGTCCATGTTCTAGACATATCCACCTTCTTGGAGGTGACGTGGCGCTTGGAGAAGAAGGGGCTGATCTCCCTGGATGTGGAGATGGTGCAGTTCTTGGCGGAAACCCTGGGTGAGATCCCCTTAGTGGCGGCCAACAAGATCGACAAGGCGGGTGAGGATGAGATAGCAGTCAACCTCAAGGAGTTCAAGTACCGTATCAGCGACGCACAACCTCTGGTGGTGGAGGATTACGTCTTCCCGGTCAGCGCCCGGACAGGAAAAGGGTTAGGAGCGTTGAAGAGTGCGATTCACGCAAGGTTAGTCGAGAAGGGATATAGAACACCCTTCAAAACACGTTAGTTTGGCATGCATGCATGCGTTAGTTTGGGTTTGAGGCTTAAATTATTAACCAAACCAAAACCCAAAGCTCAGAATGCGCGCACACAAGTTTATAAGCAACTCTATGGTAAGCATCCCTCAGAATTAGTATCTTGGGCGAAAACTAGTTCTTTTAGTAAATAGGAGGTGCAACATGAATGTCTTATGGAAGACCAAGAGAAATGCACGATGCAATCTGTGCCGAATGTAAACAAAAATGTCAAGTCCCTTTCAAACCAGACGGAAGTAGACCAGTATATTGCCAAGAATGCTATGCAAAAAGAAGACCACCCAGAAGAGATAGATATTAAGCTCACAAGCTAACATCTGTTCTTAGTACACAATGTTTTTCATATCCACGTTTTTTTCCTTTCGTACCTCATAGCACCTTGGTGTAAATTGTCAAGGAAACGAATCTGATCTTGAGATTGTCATAGGAAGCGATGAGTATGCAAAACAATACCCTGAGATCCTAAGCTTCACATAAGGAATTCGGCGAGGTTTGGGTTTGTGTGGGGCTTAAATTATTAATTTAAGGAGAAAAGAATAGGGATTTAGTGTTTATTTCGCTTTTGTCAAATATTTCATATGGAGAGGCTTCAAAAGCTCACTTCCAC
>JAUWZP010000020.1 GCA_030615265.1 Candidatus Bathyarchaeota archaeon | reverse complement strand
GATTGAACAGATCCAAAAACAAAACGAACGCGAAGTTCGGGAAGTAGAAGCTGACTATCAACTTCTAATTGAAAACGAGAGAAGAAAAATATTGGACCTTGAAGCGTCTCAAAAGCTGGAAGTTGAATCTAGGCAAAGGCAGATTGAAGAAATGAGGACAGAAGTATCAATCATAATCGAGCAGATTTTGCGACTTATCGAACTGAAGAAATCGGAAGCCTCCACGGTTAAGGAAACCACAATTCCGCATAGAATTGAAAAAATAGCGCTCTTCTGCCTGCCTTTCTATCTGGTTCGATACGAAACCAAACAAAAGGTCAGGTACCTCCTTTTTCCCCCTGTGGTAGCCATGGATTTCAAAGGAATCGTGAAAACGCTTCAAAAGGCCATTCACCGATTCAGCCTGCAATCTCGCATAAAACTGCTTTTGCATTCGAAGTCAACGGCGCTGGAAAAAATGTTGAAAGAGGTTTTGCTTGAGAAGATTAGAAACGACAAAACCCTTGAAGAGGCCGTTCACGAACTTGGGGTCTCAAACAACGTAGTTCATAGCTCCAGTTTCAAAGAAATATTAACCAAGGGAATTGAAGAGCTCAAGAATGAAGGCTGGATAAGCCGCGAAGAAAAGGAAACGCTCTTGAAAACCTATCTCTAGTGCTTTTCTTCTCCATATTTGCATGCTTTTTGGCATTCTGTGCACATCAGATGAGAGTTTTTTGTCAAAGATGGTTCATACAGTTTTAGCTCCTTGGCGTACTTGGTTATCTCCTTATCTATGAGGTGAACTCCGACGAGACATTTGGTGTCATCCACCTTGTAGGGTGTTAAGGCGCCTACTGGGCAAGCTTTAATGCAGTTTTCGCAATTGCCGCATAGGTCTTGGTTAAAAGGCTTGTCTGGCGTCATTTCCGCATTTGTTAAAACTAGAGTTAGGCGTATCCATGGACCGAAAGTGGGATTTATTATCAAGGCGTTTTTGCCGAAGTTTCCAAATCCAGCCAACTGCGCTAACCGTTTGTGTGAGACAGAGCGAAATGGAACTGCCTTGTAGCCCATCTTCTCCAAGTGATGAATCACCTTGAGCCTTAAAGTTCTTAGTGGAAAGTAGCCAGGATAAACCCATTTTTCGCCTTTGCGAATAGCTATTTCAAGCATGTCATCCCAAACATGATAGCCTATTACAACAATGGACTTTGCGTCAGACATGACATCTGTGGTTTTCTTAGTGTATTCTTGAATTGTCCAGCCAACCCAGATACTTGGAAGGGCATCAATAGCGTTTGCAGAAGCAATTCCCACGAAGTCGGCGCCAGCTTTTAATGCAACCTCTTTAATCTCCTCCGCCAGTTGCTTTGCTTCTAAATCAGCTTTCAATGTTTACTTCCACCATTCAGTTAGCATGTTAGAAACTAAAGTTAAAAATTCTTTTGAAACATAAACGATCCTAAAAAGCAGTATATGGTTATAAATGTGCAGGGGCTAATTCCACACTGGAAGGGATGTAAGTGACAGCCGAAGATAAAGTTGTGGAACGGAAACTTCTTTTGAAACGTGCCTTTCCAATAGGTAAGTTATTTGAAATTGGTAAGAAACTAAACCTTGCCTACTTTAACCGTTTCTCCAGCGAATGGGACATCGACGAAGATGAAGCTGCTTTAGAAATAGCTTCTAAAATAAGCGAGGCACAGCTTAAGGAGGTTTTTGATAAGTTTCAGCCTCGGAAATGGGCTGCTTTTAGAGGTCAATATTACACAATTGAGAATGAAACTTTTCTCTTGGAGGGTTCTTGGAAAAATCTTCATGCAAACATTCGTCAAGCAAAGAAAAAGTTTAGAAAAAACGCCCTAGCTGTTTTGAAGGCTCTGGTAGAGGCTGGCAGAAGTTGCAGCTTGAAAGAGATTAGGAGCAGTTTAAAGCGGAGCGTTGACCCTCTTCCGATTTTAGCTGAACTGGAACAACTGAAAGTAATAACGACAGCTTACAAGGGGGATCAATATCGAGAATGGAAAATTCAGGAAGAGATTGCACCGTTGATATGGCAAGAGCTGGGGGCGCCGCTAAAAGCAGTGTCTTCTGCGGTCGTTTCAGCGGGAGTCGATGTTCAGAAAGAAGAGGTTGATTACGTAGACTTAGAACGCCGCCAAATCAGCCAAATGGACAGGGAACTCGAGGAATACCTAGATGATTTGCTGAAGTATAGACTTGACGCCACAATTGAGTTTGGGAAAACTTTCTCGGTAAATCTTTTGGCAGCCTATCTCAAAGACCTTTTTGGACCAATATTATATTTTGACAGTCTGCTCAGCATAACGCAACAGTATGGCCTGGCTGATGTGAAGATAGTTTCTCAGCATGGAAAAACAGGCATGCGAACGGGCTGGAACCTCTCATTGTTCGGCGAGCCAGGCACCGGAAAGAGCTTCTCAACTCGAGACATGATTCTTGGGAAGCCTGACGCCAAAATCTATGCACATGGAATTCCCGGACGCAACCGTTATGCCGGCGGCATGACCCCTGCTCGTTTCATAAGAATTGGCCAAGCCTATGTCGATCGAACTTTCAATTTCATTGTTCCAGAATTCAACGATTGGTTCAGGTATAAGGGCATGGTAGAGCCTTTAAAGCTGGCAATGGAGAGGGCTATAATCAGACATGAACTGCATCGAGAAGTGATTGGCCCGTACACGTTCAAGTCCTTTTTCAGTGTCAACTATAACGTGACAACGTTTGGCAGAGGCTATGAAGTGACAGTTCATGACCCGAATTTCAATGCTATAGAAGACCGAATGCTTTGTCGTTTACATCGACTGACAAAAGAGAGATTTGTGGAAATCGCAAAAAGCCAGAGGAGACTTGCCTTAGGCGAGATTGACACCAAAAAAGGGGTTCAAAAAGTAAGGGACCATCTCACCCTTGTTTACGCCATAGAAACTGGCCACCCATTGGTAAAAGAACGTTTTCCTGAAAAGCCAGTGATGATTACGCCTCAAACCTACGACATGATTAAGAAGGCTAGAGAACTCATTCTGGAGCATATACCACGAGAAACAGTAAGCTTCTCTGCACGACTGGAAAAAAGAGCCATGCGATTTGCCTGTGCGGCTTCTCTTCTTAACTATTTCCATTCAGACCTTGACTATGTGCCGGTCAGCGACGACGCGCTTAAATGTGCGACGCAATTGTATGTGGAAGAGGCTTCGGTGAGATCGCGGGAAGAGTTTAAGCCAGAAGAAGTTTTAGAGAAACTGTTCTAGAGCCTTCGTTTTTTTAGTTTGTGTTTGCGTTTGGTTTCGGTTTCAACGTGGACAAAGTTGAATTCTAAGCCGCAGATGGAGCATTTCCAAACATGGCCTGTGTCTAATTGCTTAACCGCTTCTTTGCTTCGCATCTTCAACTGTTTCTGCTCTTCGAATCTTTTCAGTCCTTCCTCAGGTGTTATTTGCGACAGAGCCCATGCGCGTTCGAGTAGGAACAGGGTAATCATGGCTTTTTCGTTGTCAGCCTTCGTTAATGTAACAATATGCTTCCCCGGCGCTGTTCTACCCGTTGCTTTCTCGTAGGTTTGGATTTGAAAGTTATCTCGAATAACCGTTGGAACGTCTTCTATCTGGTTTACAATTTTTCGGCGAACCTTGTCGTTTTCGTCAGCACGAGCAAGAGATATGATATCATAATATAGGCTTTCATCCTGGCTTTTTTGAAAAACCATAGTGTTGCCTTCAAGCTGAGCGAAACGGACTCCAGACGGACACTTAATTGCTTTCACCAGAGTCTTGCCGAGTTCTGGGTCAACGCATAGTTTGAAGAGCCAGTCTCCAGTGAGGAAATCTTTAACTCGGTAAAAATGAACCTCTCCTTTCCGCAATTGTCGCAGGCTGAGGTCGTACCAAGCGTCTTCAGGTCTTTCCTCAATCTTCACAATCTTGATTTTTTTGAGGAACTGCAAATTGATGCCATCCTTACTGAGGATGTTTAGAATTTAACGTTTTGATGTCTTAAAAGTTAGTGGGCTCCTCTTTTCTTTTTTCTTGGTTTGTAAAGCATGAACGTGTGCCCTCGGACTTCGACTAGGGTTGACTCTGTTTGCGTCGCGACTCTTGTGGCTAGGTCTTTGGCTTTTTCTTCTTTGAGAGCTGTTTTCAGGATTTTGGCTTTTATCATTTCTCGTTTTTTCAGTTGGCTGTTGATTTCGTTTACTATTTGCGCTGTTGCGCCTTCTTTTCCAATCCAGATTGTGGGTCTTTCGGCGTTGAGTTCATGTCTTATTCGGCGCTTGATTCGTTTGGTTAGCGTTTTTTCTCCTCCTTTTTTCTTAGTGGTATGCGCATGTGTTTGCCGCAGTTGAGGCATGTGATGACCACATGGGGTTCTCTCCTCTGCTGGATACGGACACGACAGTTTACACCTGGGTAAATAAAGCCTTTGCAATGCCTACAGATCAGGCGGCGGTACTCAACTGGCAACCGCAGCCTAGTGCGCATGGCTACTCTTCTGGCGATTTCAACGTAACGTTGCGCCAACCTCGGTTCTTCGTGTATAGCTTCCTTTGCTAGGCGGAAAAGAATATGAACGCGTTCCATGGCAATGTGCTTAGTCCTATTCATTCTGTGTAGAGCGCTCCAAGCTATGTTGGGCTAAACCTGAACATATAAACATTGGCAATGCCCAGATGCGCACTCTAAAGATTGGGAATCCTGAAGAGTCCTGTCTTGTTTGACCCTTAAACCACAGCTAAGGTGCCTTTCGGAATTTTATGGCTTGTCCCGACAATTTTAGTTCATAGGTCTGGTTGACGTCGAAGTCTATGCCGAGCAACTCGTATTCTTGTTCGGTTAAGAATAGGATTATTTTTGGAAAGGCAAACTGCGCTCGAGTTCTAGCCATTGGAAGCTGCTGTTGAAGAGCCTGAACAACATTGCGAATCATCTTAGCCTCTTCGGTTTTAGGCTGTATAGCGAATCTTGGAATGACGCGTTCTTCAATCAGTTCAATGCGTTTTCCAAGATTTCCTTCAGGGTCTCTAATTGATTCTATACGTTGAACTCTCACCTGTATCAAATAGTATTCACCACAGCACTACAAGACTAAATGTAGAAGCCTTTATGCATTTCCCAAAAAACAACCTTTAGCATGTCGCGAAACGGATATGATTCATCTTTAGACTTTATGGTGAAAATTGCAGCGTTATGTTTAAAAGGTTATAACGTCGATATATACGCCTGAACATAACGGGTACAGGGAAAATCTGTGAGAAAATCAGCGAAAACATCCATAGCTTTGATCTTGTTGGCTGCAACAGTTTTTGGTGGAACCCTTAGCTTGGGGTACACTGCGCAGCCATCAGAACTATACAGTCTGGTTGTTTTGGTTGAAAACGACAAAATTTTGCTAAATCCTTACAGTGCCATTCCAGTTAATCCTGAAAAGCATCCGCAAACAAATTTTAACATGACTATAGCGTTCATAAAATTTCTGATTTCGAAAGAAGGACAAAATTTAATAGCAGACTTTAGAAAAGACGGCGAGTCTCTCTTCATTCCTTTCTCTAACAATTTTACGCTTGCAGAATCGCTTGGCTTTTCAAATCAGAAACAAGAATTTAAGTGGTACAATTCTCAAACAGCTTTTAATGTTGTTAATCAGTCGGAGCCCTTCTTTCTAACCACAACAACGAGCACATATGAGTCAGGATTGCTTGACTCTCTGATTCCCGTGTTTGAAAGAGAATTCAATGTTGCAGTCTACACGATTTCCGTAGGCACAGGTCAAGCCATAGAAATAGCGAAAAGAGGCGACGCCGATGTCGTTTTGGTGCACTCGAGAGAATTAGAAGAAGCCTTTGTAAGAGAAGGCTACGGCACACACCGGGTCGGAGTGATGTACAACGACTTTGTCATAATCGGTCCCGGAAACGATCCGGCAGAAATCAAGAACGTTCCAAACGCCACAGAAGCCTTCAGGAAAATCGGTGAAGCAGGCGCAGAAGGCAAAGCCCTTTTCATTTCGAGAGCCGACAAATCGGGCACCCATCTTTTGGAGATGAAGATATGGTCTCAACTGAGCATCCAGCCCTCTACGCCTCAGCATGCTTGGTATCTGGAAGCTGGCGCCAGCATGGCAACCGTTCTGAGAATGTCAAATGAAAAGCAAGCTTACACGCTGGTTGACAGAGGAACTTGGCTCTCCAAGAAAAAAGAACTGTCAACCCCGGTTTTAGAAGGCTTATTCAACGCAGTTAAGTTGATAGGTTCTTTCAACCCGGAAGTTTTCAGCATAACTCTTCTATCCCTCGGAGTTTCTGGCATCGCAGTTCTACTAGGCGCAGTTGTAGGCGTACCCCTCGGAACCTTGCTTGGTTGGAGAAGCTTCCGAGGTAAGAAACCAATAGTCAATCTTGTCAACATCTTTTCCAGAAACATTGTTAACACGTTTATGGGTCTCCCACCAATCCTTGTTGGACTTGTGGTCTACCTAACCCTTTCGGCTTCTGGCCCTCTCGGCCCACTTGAACTCCTATACACGCCTACAGCCATGATCCTCGCCCAACTCATAATGGCGATTCCAATTATAGCAGGAATTACCATGTCTGCCGTGGGCAGCGTTGACAAAGCCATTCGTGAAAAAGCCCTATCATTGGGCGCAACCGAACGGCAAACAATGCTTATTGTACTAAGAGAAGCCCGAACAGGCATATTAACCGCCATGGTAGCCGCTTTCGGAGCAGCAATCTCTGAGGTGGGTGGAATCATGATCGTAGGAGGCAACATAAGATGGCACACAAGGGTGTTGACCACGGCAATTCTGTATGAGACCGAGCTTGGAGATTTCGGGTTAGCCATTGCCCTAGGAGTAGTGTTGTTATCCCTTGCTTTTGCGGTCAATCTAATTCTCACATATCTACAACTTAAAGGAGTCAAAAGGTAAAGATGCCCACAGTTGAAGCAGTGAACCTATGCAAAGAATATCCGGGAAAAAAGGCGTTAGAAAACGTCAATTTCAAAGTTGAACAGGGAGAAGCCTTCGCGGTTATTGGTCCCAATGGAGCAGGAAAAACCACTCTTCTTAGATTACTTGACTTACTTGACACGCCAACAAGCGGCACAATGTACTTTAACGGCGTGGCAATTGACTACGAGAAAAACCTGCTAGCCTTACGCAGACGCATTGGAATAGTTTTTCAACAGACAGTTCTCTTCAACACAAGCGTCTTCAACAACGTGTCATACGGCTTAAAGATTAGAGGCGAAAACAAGAGAAACATAAGGAATAAAGTTAGGGAAGTGCTCCAGCTTGTTCGGCTGCAAGGTTTTGAACGTAAGAATGCCTTAGCTCTGTCAGGTGGAGAAGCACAGAGAGTGGCTCTGGCTCAAGCGTTAATAGTTGAACCGGAACTGTTGCTTCTAGACGAGCCCACAGCTAATTTGGATCCCAAAAATGTTTCAATAATAGAAGAAGTCCTTTCATGGATAAACAAGGAACAGAAAATCACGCTGATCATGACGACCCACAACATGGCTCAAGCACAAAACCTCGCAGACAAAGTTGCATTGCTGTTTAATGGCAGGATAACGAAAATTGGATCGGCAAAAGAGGTTTTCTTGGTTCAATCAAAATACCTAGCTGATTTCGCAAGGATTGAAAACATCTTCACAGGTATCTCAAAAGTAACTCGCGACGGAATCTCAGTTATAGAGATAGACAATGAAGTGCAGATTGAAGCAGCCTTCCAAAAACCTGGAAAACTAACGGTTTATGTGAGACCTGAAGACATCATCCTATCAAGAAATCCTATCAGGTCCAGTGCAAGAAACGTGTTTAGAGGAAGGATAGTTGAGATGATTGACCTAGGAGCAGTGATGAGATTGAAGGTTGACGCTGGGAAAGAATTTGTGGTCCAGGTAACTAGGCGGTCGTTTAACGAGATGAAACTCAACATGGGCTCCGAGGTTTTTCTTGTTTTCAAAGCTTCAGCCGTTCAGGCGGTTTGATCACGGTTTACCCTCGTTTTTCGTTTTTTCCAGTTCATAAAGGATCACGAGAGCCTCGCCAAGCGAGATTCCAAGTTTGGCTGCTAGGTCTGTTGGCTTTATGTCTGGTTGTTCACTTAAGGCAACATCTCTTGCGTAGGCTTTATGATGTGGATACATAGCCATGGTGTGAACAGTTTCTACGAGAATCGGCCAAAGAGGATTATTCACGTGTTCTTGCCAACTCATAAGGAAACCCTAGATACACAGTTGGCAACCGCAAGATATATCTTCTAGGATTCTCAGCAATACGCAATCTTAACTAACCAAACGCAAACGGTGAGCGCTCGTTGAAAGTCAAGGCGGTTATCTTCGACCTCGACGGCACAATAGTAGATTTCAATCTAGACTATAAAGCGTCAAGAGCCGAGATTATACAGCTCCTCATAGAAGAAGGCTTTCCCAAATCCATATTCTCCACCAACGACAACCTGTTTGATATACTGAGCAAAGCAGAAATCTTCTTGAAGAATCATCGCAAAGAAAAAAAAGTTGAAAAAATAAAAAAGTCCATCCTTTCCATAGCTGAAAGATATGAGATGGAAGCCGCCCGCACAACCAGCCTCATACCTGGAATCCTAGAAGCCTTGAAAGCTTTAAAGAAGATGAAACTTAAACTCGCATTGTTCACGGTCAACGGCAAAAACTCGGTGAACCACATTCTCAGAACTTTCAACCTTAAACGATACTTGGACGCGGTAATCACCCGAGACGACGTCTTGATGGTTAAGCCGAATCCTGTTCACCTGAAGACAGCGTTAAACGCGCTTGAGGTTGAGCCGAAAGAGGCCATCGTCGTCGGAGACAGCGTTTGGGACATGAAAAGCGCCCGAGCACTCGAGGTGTTCGCGGTTGGCACGACAACGGGAATTGCTTCTCAACATAAACTGACTAACGCAGGAGCCCACTGCATAGTTTCTTCGCCAACCGACGTAATCACATTGGTAGATCAACTGAACAAGAGGGAAACTAAGAAGTAACGTCAAACGGTTTGAAGTAGTATCTTGGCCATCGGGGCCACTCAGATGGCAAAGTCGTGTTAAAGTCTACTTTCAGTTTCATGCCAACGCTGATTTTGTCAGGTTCAATGTCACATATCATGCCTGGCAGTTTAGGACCTTCAGTCAACTTTACAATGCCCACGGCATAGGGAACCATGCTTTCGAATTGTTTGGGCGAAACGTGGATAACGGTGTAAGTAACCAGCTCACCCTCTCCTTTAAGCTGGGTCCACTCTAAATCCTTTGAGTAGCAGTCTGTGCACATCGGTCTAGGTGGAACAAACAGTTTTCCGCATTTCCTGCATTTGGCAGCCATCAGTCTCCCTTCAGCGACGAGCTTGTAGAAGTTTTCAATCGTAAACGGCAACGAAGCTTCAGCCATGTTTATCCCCTCCTGAAAATGTGCACGGTGGCGGTAGCGCCTGAGCCACCTACGTTGTGGGCTAAGCCTATATCTGCTCCTTTCACCTGCCTCTTTTCGGCTTGTTCAGTTAGCTGCAGAAAGATTTCACAAGCCTGAGCGGTTCCAGTTGCGCCTACAGGATGTCCTTTTGACTTTAAGCCGCCGCTTGTGTTAACTGGAATTTTGCCTTCAAGCGTTGTTGTGCCGTTTTCAATCATTTTTCCGCCTTTTCCCTGCTGGCAGAAGCCCAAATCTTCGTATGCTATGATTTCAGCTATTGTGAAGCAGTCGTGGGCTTCAGCTACGTCTATGTCGTCGGGCTTGACTCCAGCCATCTTATAGGCTTCTTTTGCCGCAAGCTTTGCCGCCTTTAAAGTTGTGAAGTTTTGACGTTCATACAATCCTATTGTGTCACTTGCTTGTCCTGACCCTATAATGTGCACCGGTGTGTCTGTGAATTTTTTTGCCAGCTCTGGTTTCGTTAAGACTAAACAGCTTGCGCCGTCTGTGATTAAGGAGCAATCGTAAAGTTTCAGTGGCCAAGCGATCATGCGTGAATTTAAAGCCTTTTCTAAGCTGACTTCTCTTCTAATGTGTGCTTTCGGATTTAATGCTCCGTTATGATGATTCTTGACGGCGACCATTGCCATCTGCTCTTCAGTTGTGCCATACTTGTGCATGTGGGCTGTAGCCATAAGCGCGTAGAGGCTTGGAAAAGTGAGACCGTGCCACTGTTCAAATGGATAGTCGGAAGCCATGGCTAAGAACTCGGTTACGTCGGGTGTGGTTCTATGAGTCATTTTTTCAACACCGCCCACGAGCACTATGTCGTAAAGTCCAGAAAGCAAAGCGAAAATTCCGATGCGTAAGGCAACTCCAGACGATGAACATGCGGCTTCGGTTCTTATGGCGGCTGATGGCAGCAATCCAGCCCAGTCTGCCAAAGTGGGGCCGGTGTGTCCCTGATGCTCAAAAGACTCCCCCATGTGACCAATAATTACAGCCCTAATGTCCTTTTTGGGGTCAAGTTTGGGACATCTCTCAAACGCCTCTGTCACGGCTTCAACGAAAAGCTCTCGTCCATACACTCCTTTTCGCTTACCGAACTTTGATAACCCGGCAGATAAGATTGAAACGAGAGGTTTGCCAGACAACGTTTTTCCCTTCAACTTTGAATGCGTGTTTTCAAGAGTGCAATATTGTGGTTGAACAACTATTTATGCATATAAAAACATAGTGAATAATTCAAAGGAAGCTTATCGTTAGATTTTTTTCTTAAATGCGCTCTCTCTCCAAAAGTATGATTCTGTCCAATATTTGCCTATGGAAAGATTTGAAGGTAATAAAGATGGTAAAGCCAGAAAACAACAAATGTCATACCAATTAAAGTCACTACAAATACTAAGAATCTCTTGACGAGGTAGGTTTTGAATCCAATCCTTCTACTCGCCACTATGGTATATGCAGGCATTAGTCTTATTCGCAAAAGGGAAAGCAATCCCGCCAATACTATGAATAAACCACCTACTACCGTGCTGTATACTCCAATATTTATGATATACGCTGGATAATAGGTGTAGGATACGCCAGGTATAGGAAAAATGCCCACTATCCACATTAGCGTTTGTAACATTAAGCACAATCCTGCTGTTGCCAGAATCACAGATGCCTGTTTTGAATTTCTCTGAATCAGTAGCATAAAAACGTAACAAGGGATTGGAACTAGAAGAAAGAAGATAACGAGAGGATTTATTATTCCGCCTTTTCCGAATAATAAAAAACTAAATCCGCTAAAGGCAATCAACACTTCTCCGCTTTTTCCCCATTCCACTAATCCCCAAGGAAGAGAGAGTCCACTCCAAGTTAAGAAGATGCCCACTAGACCTGCGAGCAGTGAGGCAATCTCTAGTCGCTTAGTTGTTGGAAGTCGAACGTTTTCCATGAAGAAGACGCCCTATCCTGTTCACAGGAAAGAACAAAAGCAAAAACACCACTCCTGAACCTAGACTAAGTACGGCCATTGTCACGGTAGGAATATTGGGACCAGATTGGAAGCCTGCTAAAATGTCGCCATCGAAGCCTTCTAATGCACCTCTAAACTTGAAATAACACATATAAGGATTACTGGAAAAAAGCTTAGTCATGTTAGTGTTGATTTCTGCAAGGGCTTCTTGTTTGATTTGAAATTGAGCTTTTTTCACGAATCCTTCTCTGATAATTGAGTCATCATTTAATTCATCGCTTGTTATAGTAAACAAAGAAATGTCGGTGTCGCCGGAGAAAAGTGAGGAGATTCGCAGCGGATAGTAGAGTTTGGAGCTTTTGAACTCATATACTAAGGGATCAGTGGTTTTTACCGTTGAAATTGTCTCTATCACGTCTATAACGAAAAAGTTCATTTTGTTTTGTATGTAGTATGAAAAGAGTTCATCCAAATTGGATGGCAGTTCTTTTGTATATCCTTTGGTTTCAAGAAAAATCTCTAACCATTGGATTAATTCGCTTGCCTCTTCTGCTTTCACGACTGTGAGATAGTGGACTCCGATAGCCTCTTGAAAAGTGATTGTGATTTTGGGGGGCTGTGTGTCAGAAGGCACTCCCTGTGTCTCGGAAAATCTCCTTTTCGGACTTGCTGCAGCTAAGTATGTGTTAACGAGTTCTTCAACCTTCAGAAATGACTGTTTGTTCCCTCTACTTATCGCGGGATTTGACGGAAGTGGCATAAGTTCCACCACTTCGGTTTTTTTGCTGGATTTTAGATCCGTGGAAAGCATGAGTATTTCATCAGTTCCATTCCAAGCTATCACAGCTTTTTGACCTGATTCAGATACACGCTCATATTCAGGAGAGAAACCTCCTTTATCTGCCGCGACTTGAGAACATGAAATAAGGAAAACAAACAAAAGGGATAAAGTAACCAAGGCTTTAAAGATTTTCATAACCATCACTCTTATCCAAGATTATACCAATATAAATTTCTGTCGATTAGAAAGCTACATCACGTAAATTTAAAGAATTAGAAAATATAGTTAATGTACGTCAGGACATCAGCGCGCGCAAATCTTATCAGAATATTTACGCCCTTATTTATGCCTCTTCTCTAAGCTAACGTAACATTGCTCGAAAGTTTTATAGTGTCAACGCCTTACACTATTAACTCCTCTTAACAAGAAATTAGGTGAAAAAATTGGAAGACGTAGCTATCGTTGGTGTGGGATGCACAGGTTTTAGACCAATAACCCCAGAATTCTCATACAAAGAGATCATGTTTGAAGCAGCAACCCGAGCCTACGCAGATGCCAACGTGAATCCTCGCAAAGACATCGACGCTTTCATTACTTGCGGCGAAGACTATTGGGATGGACACAGCATCTTCGACGAATTCGTGCCCGACCAGCTGGGTGCAGTGTTGAAACCTCTATTCACGGTTTCAGCCGACGGCCTAATAGGACTCGCAACCGCCTACATGCTTATCCGCACGGGACAATTCAACACAGTCATGGTTGAAGCCCACAGCAAAGCCTCGGACATCCTAACGTTCACCGACATCGTAGCCTTTGGCTTAGACCCAATCTTTAACCGACCTTTAGGAGGACATCCCTACTACATCGCTGGATTAGAAATGACCCGCTTTCTACATGAAACTGGAACCACAAAGGAACAATGTGCACATGTTGTGGTTAAAAACAGGAAAAACGCCCTGGCAAACGCATGCGCAGCCTATGGAGCAGACTTAACCTTAGAAGATGTGCTGCAGTCTGAACCAATGTTTTACCCACTGAACCGTTTAGACACAAGTCCACTCGCTGACGGCTGCATAGTCCTAGTCTTAGCCTCAAACCACGTGGCAAAAAAGCTTACAGACACACCAGTATGGGTTCGCGGAGTCGGCTGGAACTCGGATACGTCTTGGCTGGAATCAAGAGAATGGGGAAGAGCCATATACGCAGAGTTAGCCGCAAACATGGCTTACAAAATGGCTGGAATCAAGAATCCGCCAAAAGAAATCCAATTTGCAGAAGTCGACGATTTGTTCTCCTACAAGGAACTTCAACACCTCGAAGCTCTAAAACTATGCGGACGAGGCGAAGCAGGCAAACTAACTGAAGAGGGCATAACCCAAAGAGACGGACAGATGCCCGTGAACGTTTCAGGAGGCGCACTTGGAATGGGATACGCACCCGAAGTCTTGGGGCTTCAAAGAGTTTTAGAAGCAGCTTTGCAATTGCGTGGTCAGGCTGGCAGACGACAACTATGCGATGTTGAAACCGGATTGGCACAGTCATGGCGGGGAATCCCAACAGCAACTGGTGCTGTGGCTGTTTTAAGCCGGGAGGTGAAGTGAAGATGTTCGGAAAGAAACGAGTCGCAATTGTAGGAGCTGGACTCACGCTTTTTAGAAGAAACCTGAAGGAAACTGGCAAAGAACTTTGCTATGAAGCTACTAAAATGGCGCTTGACTCAGCCGGGCTAACATTAAAAGACATCGACAGTGTAGCCTTCGGAAGCGCACCTGACGCTTTCGACGGCATTCACATGAAAGGCGAAAACATGATAGATAGTGCTGGTGGCTGGCGCAAACCCTTTTCCAGAGTATTCGTTGGCGGCGGCACCGGAGTTTTCACCGCAAATGCAGGTTGGTGGCACGTTGCCTCAGGTCTCTTCGACACCTGCCTCGTGGTAGCCGAAGAAAAGATGTCTTCATGCTATCCACATCCAGCCCACGCGTTCACAACCATATTTGACCCAATAATGAGCCGCCCGCTCGGCACCACCCTCATATGGATATTCGCTCTGGAAATGCACCGCTACATGCATCGCCACGGCATCAAAAAGGAACAAATTGCACTTGTATCTGTAAAAAACAAGAAAAACGCCCTAGACCATCCATGTGCACAGCTGGGAGCAAACATCACAGTTGAAGACGTGCTCAACTCAGAAATAATGTGCTGGCCAGTACAACGCTTAGACATCAGCCCAACAAGCGACGGAGCAGCCGCCCTTGTTTTGGCATCTGAGGACGTAGCTAAGAAGATCACTGATAACCCAGTTTGGATAGACGGCGTCGGCTGGTGCATAGACTCAACCTACTGGACTAACCGTGACCTTTACTATCCCGACTACGTAGAATACGCAGCAAGAATGGCTTACAGAATGGCTGGAATCAAGAATCCGCCAAAGGAGATCGACGTGGCTGAGCCCTACGACCCCTTTGACTATAAAGAACTGCATCACATGGAAGGCTTACTCCTCTGCAAAAAGGGCGAAGCACCGAAGCTTACAGAAGAAGGCGTGACACAGAGAGACGGCGACTTACCTATCAATCCATCCGGAGGACTACTCGGAGTCGGCAACCCAATAGCAGCGGCTGGACTAATGAAAGTATGCGAAATCTTCTGGCAACTACGAGGCGAAGCTGGCAAGAGGCAGGTTCCAGGCGACCCAAGAACAGGAGTAGCTCAAGCCTGGGGCGACCTCATGCAGTATGGTTCAGTTATTGTGTTGAGGAGGTAAAAGAGAAAATGAGCGCTAAAATTAAGAAATATGCAGGCCACCCGTTAAAGTCAGCCGAAATTAGGGAGGGAAAAGTTCCCACGGCTCGGTGGAGACCCAAAGCCAAATACATGTGGAGCGCAGGCGTTGCAATGAGTCGATTCTTAAACGAATTGAAGAACGGAAGAATAATTGCGACCAGATGTAACAAGTGTGGACGCATAATGGTTCCACCAAGAGTTTTCTGTGAACAATGCTTCAAGCCAACTGACAACTGGACCTACGTGAAAGACACGGGAACAATTAACACCTACTCAGCTTCATTCATCGCAGGCGATGCAAGCAGAATCAAAGAGCCCATAATCGTTGCAATCATCGATTTAGACGGAGCCTCCCCAGGAATGGGCATACAGCACAAAATCGGCGAAATCAACTGGAAAGAAGTCAAATTCGACATGAAAGTGAAAGCTGTTTGGAAACCACCCGAAGAGCGCAAAGGCGCAATCACGGACATCAAATACTTCAAACCCGTATAGGAGGCGAAAAACGAAAATGTCAATTGAAAAGATAAGCGACCCGAGACAAGTTCGACACTGGCCAGGCCACATGGAAGCAGACTACATCTACACACATGGCATAGCAGGTGAACGCTTCTTCAAGGAGATTAAAGAAAACGGCAGAATAACGGGAACGCGATGCAAACATTGCAATCTTGTTTATGTGCCGCCGAGAATCTACTGTGAAAGATGCTTCGAGAAACTGGAAGAATGGATAGACGTAGGCACAAAAGGCACGATTCAAACGTTCACTGTTGCATACGTTGACATAGACGGCTCCAAACTAAAACAACCAACAACATACGCGATGATAAAAATCAACGGCACAAACGGCGGACTCCTCCATAAAATAGGCGAAGCAAACCTGAAAGACGTAAAAATAGGCATGCAAGTTGAAGCAGTTTTCAAACCCAAAGAAGAAAGAGAAGGCTCAGTAAACGACATAAAACACTTCAAACCAGTAAAATAACTTCCCATTTTTCCTCTTTTTTATATGTGTACTTGTACGCATTATGTAAAACCAAATTTTGATTTTAAATGAATTGGCGCATAATAACGACAAAACAGCATAAGGATAACTTTTTAGGTTTCTGTGAATATGTTAGGATAAAACGTTGGAGGATACTAAGAGTGTTTGATGAACGTAAGCTGCAGAAAATCTCAAAAGAAAGACAGAGATGGAAAACGACAAAAGTGCCGAGTTGGATTGAGCGGCATCCAGAGAGAAAGAATGAGTTTTCCACGCTTTCTGGGATCTCGGTCAAGCGGTTGTACACGCCTGAGGACGTGAAACACCTAGACTACATGAAAGATTTGGGCTTTCCAGGCGAGTATCCGTTTACTCGTGGTTTACACGCCACAATGTATCGAGGTCGCCTCTGGACTATGCGCCAATTCAGCGGCTTCGGCACTGCTGAACAAACAAATCAACGCTTCAAATACCTACTCAAGGAAGGCGAAACAGGACTCAGCATCGCGTTTGACTACCCAACCATAACGGGCTACGATTCTGACCATTCCATGGCCATAGGCGAAGTTGGCCAATGCGGCGTGGCAGTGTCCTCTCTTAAGGACATGGAGACTCTTTTCGACGGCATCCCACTAGACAAGGTGAGCACATCTATGACAATCAATGGACCTGCCGCCATGCTTTTAGCTATGTACGTCGCCATAGGGGACAAACAAGGCGTACCCCGAGAGAAGCTGGACGGCACAACCCAAAACGACAATCTTAAAGAGTTTTTCGCCCAGAAGCTTTGCATTTTTCCACCCAAGCCTTCGCTGAAACTGTCTACCGATATCATTGAATACTGCGCACGTCATTTGCCCAGCTGGAACCCTATAAGCATAAGTGGCTACCACATACGCGAAGCTGGCTCAAATGCTGTGCAGGAATTGGCGTTCACCTTAGCTGACGGCATAGCCTACGTGGAATCAACGCTTGAACGAGGACTAAAGGTAGACGAGTTCGCGCCTAGGCTTTCTTTCTTCTTCGCTTCACATAACAATTTTTTTGAGGAGATCGCCAAGTTCCGAGCTGCCCGCAGGCTTTGGGCAAGAATCATGAAAGAACGCTTCACCGCGCAGAATCCTCGTTCGTTATGGATGAGAATGCACGTTCAAACCTCTGGCTGCACTCTAACTGCTCAACAGCCTGTCAACAACATTATGCGAGTTACATTTCAGTCTTTAGCCGCGGTTTTAGGCGGTACCCAATCACTGCATACTAACTCTTTTGATGAAGCTTTGGCTTTACCCTGCGAAGATGCTGTAAGAGTTGCGCTGAGGACGCAGCAGATTATTGCGTATGAAAGCGGCGTTACAGACACTATTGACCCCTTGGGTGGCTCTTACTACGTGGAGTATTTGACTAATGAGATGGAGGAACGTGCCATGCGATACATAGACAGGATAGACGCCATGGGAGGAGTTGCCTCTGCAATAGAGAAAGGATTCTTCCAAAAAGAGATAGCTGACAGCGCCTATAAGTATCAGAAAGAGATTGAACGCAAACAAAAAACGCTGGTGGGAGTTAACGAATACACGGTTGAGAAGGACTGGGTGCCCGTTGAACTTTTGCGTGTTCATCCCAAAGTGGAAGAGGAACAGCTAGGTAGACTCCGTAAGATGAGGAAAGAAAGAGATAAATGGAAAGTGAAGGAAGCTTTAGACAAGCTGCATGCTGAAGCTGACAAGGACAGAAACCTCATGCCGACAATAATAGAAGCCGTAAAAGCCTACGTAACCATAGGTGAAATAACCGAGGTACTGCGAAGCGTCTTCGGCGAATACCGCGAACTCATAGTTGTTTAGGAGACGTGAATACAACATGACCGCAACAAGAAAGATTCGAGTTTTAATCGCCAAACCAGGCTTAGACAGCCACGACAGAGGCGCAAAGATTGTTGCCCGCGCGCTAAGAGACGCTGGAATGGAAGTCATCTACACTGGGCTTAGGCAAACACCTGAACAGATAGCTGAAACTACATTGCAAGAAGACGTTGACGTATTAGGCTTAAGCATACTATCTGGCGCCCACACCACGCTCTTCCAAAAAATAATGAAACTTTTGAGGGAGAAAGGAATGGAGGATGTCCTCGTTTTTGCTGGAGGCATAATCCCTCAAGAGGACGTTCCTGCCTTAAAGAAAATTGGCATAAAGGAAGTTTTTGGACCTGGAACCCCAACCAGTGTGCTTATAGAGTTTGTTCAAGGAAATGTAAAGGAAAGAAGATAGCGACTGGAAGCTGACGAACAGTGGGTCAAATCGAACAACTCGTTCAAGGCGTGCTTCAAGGCAACCGCCGCTCTATAGCCAAAACAATAACTCTGATCGAAAACAATGAACCTGAAGCCCAGAAGATCATATCTATGCTTTATCCGAAAACTGGCAGAGCCCACGTGATCGGCGTTACTGGACCCACAGGTTCGGGAAAAAGCACCCTCATTGAAAAACTGATTGGAGAGCTGAGAAAAAGAGGCAAAACGGTGGGCGTGGTTGCGGTTGACCCATCAAGCCCGTTTACTGGCGGCGCCTTCTTAGGCGACCGAGTTCGCATGCAGGAACACAGTACAGATGTAGGAGTTTTCATCAGGAGTATGGCAACTCGCAACGCGCTTGGCGGGTTGGCTAAAGCTACAAGAGATGTGATACATGTTTTAGATGCCTCTGGCAAAGATGTGGTCATAGTGGAGACTGTTGGAGCTGGACAGTCAGAGGTTGAAATCGTTGAGGTTGCGCAAACTGTTGTGGTTATTTTGGCTCCGGGCTTAGGCGATGACATCCAAGCTATTAAGGCTGGGATCATGGAGATAGCCGATATCTTCGTCGTGAACAAGGCTGATAGGGAAAATGCCAACAAAGCCATAAGCGATATCCAAGCCATGTTGGAGATGAACACGGAAAAAACCGGTTGGAAACCTTCTGTTCTAAAGACGACAGCTCTGACAGGGGAAGGCGTGACTGAACTTCTTGCCAAAATCGAGGAGCATAAAGAACATCTGAAGATGGGCGCTCTTGAAGCCAGACGCAAAGAGAAGGTTGAAACGGAACTTGCCGAAGCTATCAAACAGAAGGTAGCTGAGTCGATAATTGAAGATTTAAAACGTGAAGGAGAATGGAAAAAACTCGCACAGAAGATTTTGGCGAGAGAAACCGACCCTTATTCCGCCGCGGATATGTTACTGAAAAAGTCGAAACGTAACTAGCAAAGGATGGAGTGCAGATGGCTGAACCAAGGTTAGAAAAGGGGTTGGTTCAAGTTTACACTGGCGATGGAAAAGGCAAAACCTCCGCTGCGTTTGGAGCTGCATTACGCGCTATTGGGCGGGGCTTGAAGGTTTATGTAATTCAGTTTATCAAAGGCGGATTTGACTACGGCGAACTGTACATTGTGGAGAAGCTTCCAAACTTCAAGTTAGCTGCCTTTGGGCGAGGTAAATTCGTTACTGAAGTTTCTCCTCATGAAGAAGACGTGAAGTTGGCTAGAGAAGCCTTTGAGCTGGCTAGAAAGGTGGTTCAAGCTGGTGAATACGACATGGTAATTCTGGACGAAATCAATGTAGCCCTGAACCTAAAACTGGTAAACATAGATGAAACGTTGCGGCTAATCGAAAATAAGCCAAAACATGTAGAGCTGATTCTAACTGGACGTTGCGCACCTTCAAAAATAATCGAGACAGCAGACCTCGTCACCGAGATGAAAGAGATTAAGCATCCTTTCACTCAAGGCGTAAAACCGAGAAAAGGAATAGAATATTAAGAAACGCCTACTGGTCTCTCAAGCTTCTTTCTGCCAATACTAAGCCTAGAGTTGTAACGACCAGCTACGAAGACTTAGAAACTGGAAGTCAATGGCAAGTTGAGCAAAATTAAGTCCAGCTTGAGAATACGCGCGCGCAAGTTGCGGATGTGCAAATCACTTATATTTTCAAATTCTAAAGAGATTGGGAGCTTACGATGAAAGAATGGTATAAGGAGATGTTTGAGGGAAATCTGGTCAAGTATTGGTTGAGCCTATCGGATAGCCGAAAAGAGGTTACGAACAGGCAAGTTTCTTTTTTGAGAGACTTTCTCGAAAAAGGTTTAGTTTTGGATCTTTGTTGCGGACCTGGAAGGATTTCAATCCCACTCTCTGCCTCCTCTATGTCAATTGTTGGTTTGGATTTGAGCAACTATCTCTTGCTTATTGCATTGAAAAGAGCCAATCAAGCTAACAAAGACCTCTATTGGGTGCGTGGAGATATGCGACATCTTCCTTTTAGATCTGAGATTTTTGACAGTGCAATGAACATTTTCACCAGTTTCGGCTATTTTTCAGAGGAAGAAAACGAAACGGTCCTAAAAGAAATTACAAGAGTTTTGAAAAGGGAAGGAATGTTCATTTTAGATATAGCTAATCCTGGATGGTTAATAAGAAACTTCAGAGAAAGAGATTGGACGGAAGAGGAGAAGTACATCTCTTTGGAACAGCGTTCTGTTGACTGGAAAAGCAAGAGATGGAAATCTAAGTGGATTGTTATAAACAAACAGACCAGAGAAATTGATGAAATAAACTTTAACCATAGACTTTACGACTTGCAAGAATTGAGGGAACTACATAGCAGAAGAGGTTTAGAGACAACTCAAATCTACGGATCATTCGGAAAAGAAGACTTTGACGAGGCTAGGTCGCGAAGGATCATCATTCTAAGCAGAAAAAAGTGATGCTTGTAATTCCCGCGCGCAAATTCAGCTTAAATCTTCTATCGGGTTATGGCTCTCTTGAACACAGGTACCGCGATTGCAGTCATGACGACTCCAAATCCTATCAGCACCGCTAGCTCAGTAGTTATCATGGACACTCCTGCTCCAGACACCATAACCTTCCTTAGGGCAGTGGCTGCGTAGGTCAGTGGGAGAACATTTGAGATGCTCTGCATGTACCAGGGCATCTGCTGGATCGGGAAGAACACTCCGCTGAGGAACATCATAGGGAACATTAAGGTCATCATCACCATCATAGCTGTCTCTTGATCTTTCGCGAAGGACGTTATCACGACGCCGAGGCCGACGAAGCTGAACACGCCCAAGAGAAGCAATGCGAAGATTAGCAAGATGTTCCCGTGAATGGTGACGCCGAACAAAGCCACTGCCAAAGTGAGTATGAGAATCCCTTGAAGTAAACCTCTAGCCGTCTGAGCAAGGGTCTTTCCAAGTATTATAGCAAGCCTGTTGATGGGAGCCACCATCATCCCGTCCAGCGTCCCAACCTCCCGCTCATGAGAGATAGCCGCTGGAAGCCCCGTCATAACACTCATCATCACCGTCATAGCCATCAACCCAGGAGCCATGAAATCGAAATAACTGAAGCTTCCTGAAACGGCTCCCTCTGTCTGAACACTGTAAGGCTTCACAGTCGCAAGCGAGTTGCTTTCGTCAATCCCTGGTAGCCTTTGAACGTTCTGCTCAGCCACCCATGTGCCTATCTGTTCAAACACTTCGGTCAAGGCGATCTGCAGAACCATCGACATCTGAGGGTTAGACTGGTCCGTAACAATAGTGATGGTTCCCTGCTTTCCAGTCATGAGGCTTGAAGTGAAGTTGCTGGCGATTACTATGCCTCCATCAACCTCTCCCCTCTGGATTATCTCCCTTACCTCGTCGAGGCTTGAAGCATTAGTAATAGTCATCATGCCTGTGTTGTTGTTCATCTGCTCCAAAGCTGCGATAAGGATTGCACTTGCACTGTAGTTGCCATATCCCTCGTCCTGGTTCACTAGGGCAACGGATACATGGCTTATCGATGTGCTAGAGGGAAATATGAAGCCAGCCATGCTCATCATGAAAATCGGCATTAAAACGAGCATAATCAGCCCCATCTTGTTCCTGAACAGCTCCATTAGGTCCTTCCAAGTAACCATAAATGTGTGGGAGACCAAACTCTTAACGCCCATTTAACCTCACCTCACCCTCCGCCGCACAGGCATAAAACGCCTGTGTCTTCTCATTGGAATCTTCTGGTCTGCTTTGTCTCTGACCTCGTGTCCAGTGATATGCAGGAACACGTCTTCAAGTGTGGGTTCAAGGTTTTTCACTGAAGCTATTTTGCCCTTCTCAGCTCTTATTGCGTCGATTATGGTGTCGAACGCGTCGTCGCCGCTAGCGTGAACCTTGATGTGGGTGGAGTTGTCCTGAGAGACGGAACTGACGCATTTCAGGGACTGTATCAACGAGACCATGTTGGTGGTGAGATTTGCGATCTCCAGCTCCAAGATAGTTGTGTCAGCTCCTGAAACAAGCTTCTTCAGATTCGTTGGTGTATCAAGTGCGGCGATTTTCCCGTGGTCTATAATGCCTATGCGGTCGCAGAGCATGTCGGCTTCAACCATCATGTGGGTTGTGAGGATGATCGTCGTCTTGTTTTCCCTGTTAATCTTCTTTATGAACTCTCTGACTTCAACGGAGGACTGAGGGTCCAGACCCAATGTGGGTTCATCCAGCAACAACACTTCTGGCATGTTAAGCAGCGCCCTTATTACGTTCATCCTCTGCCTCATACCCGATGAGAACGTGCCCACCTGAATATCCTTCCAGTTGCCTAGCTGAACCAGTTCTAGCAGTTCGTCGATCCTCTTGTTGAGAACTTCCTTCGAGATGTCGTAGAGTCTTCCGAAAAACCACAGGTTTTCCTTAGCCGTTAACCGGTCGTACATGATTATCTTTTCGGAAACTAGGCCGATGAGCTTCCTCACCTCGTTGTCATCTTTCACTATGTCGTAGTCGCCGACTGTAGCTGTGCCCTCCGTGGGCCTAGTCAGCGTGGACAGCATTCTTATTGTCGTGGTTTTGCCAGCTCCATTGGGGCCAAGCAAGCCGAATATCTCGCCTCTCTTCACGTTGAAGGAGATGTGGTCCACGGCCACTAATTTACTGAATTTCTTTGTGAGGTTTCTGGTTTCGATCATCACTTCGCTTTCCAAGTTAGTCACACTCAATTTGGGGCATATGTATCGGAAAACATCTGAGAGCCAGATATAATCTTTTCTAGGGCGGTTATTGTTAGCGTGTGGGTATCAAACTATGTATCCTTGGTTCGGTTTTTCAAAGTCTTTTACGATCTCCATAGCGCGTCTAGGCGTTTCTATTCCTCTGAGCGGAATGCCCTTCAAGAGCGCCCATGGACTCTTCTCAGCTAAACTTGTAACTATATGGTTTTCACCGAAACATTCACTTGAGATTTTATAGACTAAGGAACGAACCTCAGCCTCTGGAACGTGTCCTAAAGCGTGTAAGTACTCATGGACTAGCAAGCTGTAGACGAATCCATTCACATGTTGTTTTGACTTTGTGGCGGCTTCGACAATCTGGACGAGGGTTCGGTTCAAGACTATGTTGTTGGTGCCTAACGGATGATACGCGCCTAGGTGAAGAGGCAAATCGTCTAAGAAAAGCATCATGCCCACTCTATGCTTGCCTAAAGAATCTTTAACGGTGTCCTTGACTAGCTCCCAAATTCCACTGAAACCCTCAGCTTTGTCAATTCTGGAACGATAGACCTCAGCCTTGCCTGCTGTGACATTCATCTGTATGTCATCTTCATCTTCACTTGGCACTTCAGCGTAGATCTTTATCGCTTTCTCTTCCTCGAAACCATCCGTTAGCGGTTCGCGGATCCACTTCAAAGCACCTTCTGGAGCTTCGAATGGTCTTTTGGGCGTTGGTCGACGTCTAATAGGATTCAGTGGTTCAAAGGGATTGAATGGATCAAGCGGCTCTAAAGGCTGATCCGACTCGAATTGTTTCCGCCCTCTCGTCATAACCTTTCCACTCCATCCTCTTTTGATCCAAATAACATATCGCTTTCAGCGCGCGTTGGATTCAGCTTCATCCTTTCAATTTCTCTGTTATTTCTTCAATCTTCTTGGCGGCTTGTTCCAGAACCTCCGTAGCTTTGGCAACGGTGTCTTCTGAGTACTTTTCACGTAGACTGTCCAAAAGGGTCCAACTGGACATCACCAGTTTTTTTCCCGCTTCGACAAGTTCATGTGTCTCTTTGGGAAAGTGGTTGAACCATGGAGATCCGAGGAAGGGAGGCGCGAAAAATCCGATTCTTTTTCTAAGTTCTTGTTTCTTCTTAACATGCTCTTCAAGAAAACCTTTGCCCTGATCGGTGAGGGCGTAGCGTTTGATTCCAGATTCTTGTTCTGGAACCTCTTTGGAATACCCTTTTTCTTGCAGCCATGCCAAAAGGGGGTAGATGGACCCTGGACTTGGCTTCCAACATCCATGGGTTCGTTCCCCGATTTCACTCATGATTTCTGAACCCGACATGGGCTTCTCACTAAGTAGTCTCAATGCGTAATATCGTAGAAAGCCTTTTGGAACAGCAGCCATGTGTCTCATCCAATGCCTGAAGGGGGGATGTGGACTACACATATAAATCACCTCAATAATATATCGCTATTGATATCGGATTAGATATCAACATCGATACTTATAAATCTTCTTAAAGAGGTTCCTAAAATTCACGAGATTATCATATAGTTAATGAGTGGATTTCCTTCGCAATTAGTGTTTACCAGACCATTGGAAGATAGCCGTCTTTTATGAAGTTGGATATGATTGGCCCGACATAGTCTACCTTCACGCCGAGCTTCTCCATCTCTCCTGAAAAGCCCTTTCGATCTGAGATAGCCTTGCAAGCAAAGGATTCCCCTACGACTGCTATGTCCTTCACCTGTTTCGACACCTGTTCATCTTCAACGATCAGATGTTCAGAAGGCCCAAA
The DNA here is from genome assembly GCA_030615265.1 of Candidatus Bathyarchaeota archaeon. Classification (GTDB taxonomy): domain Archaea; phylum Thermoproteota; class Bathyarchaeia; order Bathyarchaeales; family Bathyarchaeaceae. Next base: position 1,920 of record JAUWZP010000020.1, on the reverse strand, counting down.
GAACACGATTTTGACATCATCCAACCAGCCTTGCTTCAAAGCATTTCGTGCATACATCAATCCCGTTAAAGCCTTCTGTTTTTCACCTGTGGCAATAATAACCAACAATTTGGAACCCATAGCGATCCCCTTTCAATTAGCTGACTTGGTTATCTCCCCCTTATTAAAGGTAATTAGCGTCCGTGCGAAGATGGTAAACTATTTCAGCCTCATACCCTTTCTTTCCAGAACGGGAAAGCCGTTGAGAGCAAAAATTATTGAAAAGCCAAAATATCAAGTAATTGGCCCCCTCAAACGTTTTAATCAGAAATACACCGTATTGAGCAGAACTTCATGGGACCCTTCTTTTCAAAGGTTGAAAAAGAAGTACCAGAAGACTCGTAATGAGCGAATCCGAAAGGAAAATTTACTTGAAGACTACGCCCTCAGAGATGCCTCTTGGTATGTGACAAATACTCTAGGAACTTTTGCCGGATTTATGCACGGAAACGACGGACTCTACTCTTGGAAAAACCTTGAAGTTCCTGAAGAGAATCTTGACTCGAAATTGGAGTTTCGAAAAGTCAAAGCTTTCAATCCCGTTGCCATGTCTACAAAAATGAAGGACGCAGGTAGATTTTATGGGGCAGACTTAGTTGGAATAACTAGATTGAACGAGTTTTGGGTCTATTCCCACTCTTATAACAGGTTGACTGGGCAAAATGATCCTATAGGACTCTCCAAACAATACAGATTTGCCGTTGTGATAGCGGTAGAAATGGACTATGACAAAATTGCCAAGTCAGACATGGGCGCGTCTGCTGCAACTGGGCTAGGATATTCTAAAATGGCTTTTGTCTCCAGTCTCTTGGCCCAGTTTATTCGAAATCTGGGTTATCAAGCTCTTCCCTGCGGCAACGATACAGCGTTAAGCGTTCCGCTTGCTATTGACGCTGGGCTGGGTGAATTGGGAAGAAGCGGGTTATTGATCACGCCCGAGTTTGGACCAAGGGTAAGACTCTGCAAGGTGCTGACGGACCTTCCTATGGAACCTGACATGCCAATTGACTTTGGACTACAAGAGTACTGTGAGAAATGTAAGAAATGCTTGGAAAACTGTCCTGTTCACGCAATCAGCGAGGATAAGACAGCTAATGCGGTAACTAAGTCAAATAACTCAGGAGTATTGAGATGGCCGGTGAATGGGGAAAGGTGTTTTAGATTTTGGTGTGAGAGAGGAATTGATTGCAGCATCTGCATCAAGGTTTGTCCTTTCAACAAAAACGATAGTCAAGATAACTAGTTTATCGAAACGAGGATAATGGCTAAGAATATCAGGGAAGCCCCTATCCCCGATATCATTGTGAAAGTCTCGCCTAAGAAGAAAAATGAGATGGCAATTGCAACGATTACCTCTGTTAGCAGAATGACTGTTGAAGCGGCAGGGGATATGTGTTTCAATCCTTTTAGCCATAGATAGTAGGGGATTAGCCAGCAAAATATTGCGGTGTATAGGATAGCTGTCCATGCTTCAGCTGAGAGGTTCAGCAAGGAAGAAGTGTTGGAAAGGAGTATGAACGGGGTTAAAGGTAGAGTTGTCGCTAGGAAAATCCATGGCATGATTTGAATGGCGTTGTGAGCGTCAATTATTTTCTTGTTGTACACTATGAAGAAGGACCAGAGGATGCCTGACAGGAATACTAGTCCGTCTCCTGTGATCATGCCTTGAGTTAATTCAAGTAGGTTTAAGTTGGTGCTGACGAAGAAGACTCCGATGAGTCCTGAGGCTATTCCCAATGTTTTCTTTTTCGAAAAAAGTTCTTTTAAAACCAGCCAACTTAGAACTGCAACCCAGACAGCGCTCAAATTGACAAGCAAAGAGGATTTAGATGCTGTTGTAAAACTCATGCCCAGATACTGTATTAGATAGGCAACGCCGTT
>JAUWZP010000043.1 GCA_030615265.1 Candidatus Bathyarchaeota archaeon | reverse complement strand
GTCTAATCCCAAAACTGACAGGAAAAAGCTTAGAGAAGCTTTGACCCCTAAGCATGCAGCTATAAGTTTAACAGGCGAACCCACGCTTTATCCGCATCTAGGTGAATTGATTGAAAGTTTTCACAGACGCGGCTTCACCACATTTCTTGTCTCAAATGGAACTCTTCCTGAGGCGTTGACCCAACTCGGTATTGAACCTACGCAGCTCTATATTTCAGTGTATGCCTACGATAAGAAAACTTTCGCTGAAACCTGTCGACCCCACATCCCCAAAGCTTGGGAAAGACTAAACGAAACCTTATCCTTGCTGCAAAGTTTCAAGTGTCCAACGGTGATCAGATTAACATTGGTGCGCCACCTAAACCTCAGCCACCCAGAACAATACGCTAAACTTATTGAGAAAACGTATCCAACGTATGTGGAACCCAAAGCCTACATGCACGTAGGATATTCACAATTGCGATTAAGCTACGAAAACATGCCAAGTCACCCAGAGATTCGTGATTTTTCCGTGAAGCTGGCAAAAGAGACTGGATATAACCTATTAGACGAGGCTCCGGAAAGCCGTGTAGTCCTACTGAGTAGATTGGAGAAGCCTATCAAACTAGCTTGAATATTAACCCATAATTCAAATCCTTACATGTCACATGTAGACTCTGAATGAGTTGGCAAAAGCATATTAGACTCGGTGGAAGCTTCATTTTTCGAAACACCCGGTGGAACATCTTGACTTTGAAATCCTTTATCAGCAAGATTCAGAAAGAGCTGAAGAAAAGGGAAGAAGCTAAAGAGAAAGTTCATAGAGACATGCGTAAAGCTACGCGCTTATCAAAGCAGGCAATTCTTTTCACGCATCAAAAAAGATTCAGGGCTGCGAAGAAACAGCTCAAAGAGGCAGATAAGCTGTTCTTGGAACTCCGTAAAGTCGCAGAGGTTCACCCAAACCTTGTTTACGCTGGGATTGTGGGTGCTGCCATGCAGGAGTATGCGGAGGCTCAAACTCTTCTCAGTCTGGTTGAGAAAGATCGGTTTATAGCGCCTGAGAAGCTCAATGTTCCAGCTGTTGCCTTTGTACTTGGACTAGCGGACGTTATTGGGGAGCTTAGGCGTCATGCTCTTGACTCTCTTCGTGCTGGTGACGTGAAGCGGGCGAAGCATTGTTTGCAGGTGATGGAGCATATTTACGTGGAATTGACGTCAATGGATGAAGCCTACATGCTTGTCTCTGGGCTTCGACGAAAATGTGATGTAGCTCGCCGTATCATTGAAGCCACAAGGGGCGATGTCACTATTGAAGCGCGGAGAGATTCGCTGGAGCAGTCGATTAGGAAGTTAGAGAAGATTCTTGGAAGAAAGAGGAAAGTTGGCAAATCCTAGAAGGTTTGTGCCAGAACTACCTGTTCAGTTCGACTCGAAGTTTTCTGTGGCCAAAGCTCGTGCAATGCAGAGGTGTTTAGCTAGGCAGGTGATTCGAGAGGATAGGCTTCCGGAAAAGATTCGTTTTGTGGCTGGAGTAGACGTAGCCTATGTCGGAGAAATATCTATTGGAGCGGCAACCGTTCTTGATTACGATTCACTTGCACCCGTAGAATCTCAGGTTGCCCATGTTGAAACACAGTTTCCGTATATTCCAACTTTATTGTCTTTCAGAGAAATTTCACCAACTTTTGCTGCCTTGAAAAAATTGAAAACTCAGCCCGATGTGTTTCTTGTTGACGGGCAAGGAATTGCCCATCCATATCGGCTAGGATTCGCAAGCCATTTAGGCTTATTAATTGACAAGCCGACAGTTGGAGTTGCAAAGAGCATACTCTGCGGTAAAGCTGAAAACATGACTGACAAAGGATGGGCTAACTTGATTGACAACGGAGAAATTGTTGGCGCTGCGGTTATGACTAGGGCAGGTCGAAAACCCGTGTATGTCAGTGTGGGTCATAAGGTTTCATTAGAAAGAGCCATAGAAATTGTTAAGAATTGCATAAGAACCCACAGAATTCCAGAACCAATTTTGACCGCTCATAAAATAGCGAATGAAGAAAAGAGAAATACGGAAAAAGCAGATAGATAGTTTCGCTACTTGAAACAATAAGGCTTTCTTTTCTACGAAAATGCTGGAAAATAGATATAAGGACACGAAGGCTATGGCTTTAATTCACAAAGGGGATCTAGGCATGGACTCTCGATTAAAAAAGGTTGTAGATAAGATTCAAGACAGCAAATTGCGAAAGAAGATTGCTCAGTTTGTTGAGAACCCCACGTCTGAGATTGAAGGAAAAACGTATAAGGGAGCCCCCCTGGAAACCTCGCCTGCTGGCTTGTCTCACCATCACAATTATCCAGGCGGATACATTGAGCACGTGACTGCAACGGCGGAAATTGCTTTAACCCTATGCGACGTTGTGGAGAAAATTTATCATAGCAAGGTTAGCCGAGACCTCGTCTTGGCCGGCGTCCTCCTACATGACGTTCTTAAGCCCATAACCTACATGGAAAAAGAAAACGGAACTTTACGCAAATCCCCTTTAGCTGAACGCCTCGACCACCTGACGCTTATAGTCTCCGAAATCGTTCGCAGAGGCTTTCCTCTACACCTAGTCCACATTGTTTGCGCCCATCACGGCTATAGATATGGACCAATTGGACCGAGAACAACAGAAGCCCTAGTCTGCCATCTTGCTGATATCACGGACTCCAAGCTAAACGGTGAAGTACTACGCGCAGCCCAGTACCTAGCGAGAGAAGCCACTGGCAAGGAACTGCGCCAAATCACCGGCCAAGAAGCTTTCCAAATAGTTCACGCAAAAACTATGAAAGGCTGGGAAGGAGTAAAGAAAACATTAGAGAAAACAAGACAGAAACGCTACACAAACTAATTCTTCACTTTATGTGTTCTAAAAGCCAGCTTTCAGATATCTGTGGTGATATCCCCTCGGCAAACTCCCAATTTTCGGGTATTTTTCGTAAAAATATTTAGAACGGCTGCGTAGGTACATCTTGAAATTCTCTTCTTTCTTCGTGCGCATGAAGAACAGTAGCTCTCTCTTGTACATTCTCTTTGTTTCTTTGTTATGGGACTTGCCAAAAAAAAGGAAGTTTATGTGGTGTGATAGTACGCTGTCAGCATCATGGTGTCCATATATAGTCTGTAGGGTCCGCGAGATACCAATCATCTGGAAACACGGGTAGTTCTGTGACTGGGTCCAGGGTCACGGTCTCGTATGCCAAACCAATGAAGGCCGCAAGTTCTGGCCATTTCCAATCTACAGAAATAATCAACATTCGAAGATTACTCAAATGTATTTCCGTTGGAAACCAGTCTGGCAACTCACCCAAGCCAAGTTCTAGCCATTCGTCTCCGACCCATACTTGTAGATAAGGATCGAAGAACAATCCCTCACCGTGTGTGTCTACGCTAGATGGTCCGTAGGCAGCAAGATCGAATGGGAATGCTGTTGTGAAGGCGAAGGATACGTCTGTAGTTCGACCAAGCTCCGTGCCCGAGCCGTCCACGGTGTTTGCCGAAAACTTGTATGGAGGTACAGGTATCTCATTTATTGGACCATTTGGTGGAAGAGCCTCCCAGGTATCGTCAAATATCGTCAAGTCAATGTCAACTGTGGGATCGAAGTATGCTGGTCCCAATTTGCTGATTAAAGCACCAGAGGCATCATAGTAACTTACCGTATATGTTCCATCAGATGCGAAGGTGTTGGCAGGTATCAACAAATGTTGGGTATGATGAAATAACGCTCCTCTTGCTTGTGCCTCAAAGGTGAATTTCATAGACACGATGTTGATGCCTGTGTAAATTCCCTCGACCTTGATTTCCGTAACGAAATCGTTGTAGTCCCAATCAACATTGTATGGTTCTGGATAACCAACAGGAATATCTTCAAAAGCCACGCTTGCAAGCCAAGTTACTATTGGATGATTCTTCCAGAACCCAATGGTGTATCCGCAGTACTCATTGAGATCCTCAAACAATTTCTTGGCTTCCTCCAAACCAGCCATGTATTCCCTCCAGATGGAAGGATCAGCTAAGTCTGGCGGTGGAGTACCATAACTTTCCATCAAAGCCTTCGCCTCATCATAGTCAGGAATTCCATTACCATTTAGATCAGTGCTAGCGTCAAGAAAGCCATAGGCTATGTTGCTCTCAGTGGCTTCCATCTGCTCAGTTGCCCTAGCTAATATACTATCATACAATTTGCTATAGTCTGGCGCACGTGCATATGCAACAGTTTGCAAATGTACGATGCTTGTTAATAGTGGCAACAGAAACATTATGCGCATCAATAAAGCTATTGTTTTTCTCATTCTCTATTCCCTCAGTTACAAACTATCAAGATGTGTAATATTTCTCGCTTGTGAAGAAAAGTTCTAGTCTAAAGCTCTATCTGAAACGCTTTTTCCTAAAAGCGTGATGATCCCCAAAAAACTCCCCCTTTTTTCTGTTAGTTTTGTACTCCTTAATGTTTTTCCGCAAACGCAGGTGAAATAACTAAAAAACCGGAAAAGCTAGTTAAAAACCAGCTTTCACTAAGTTTCGCGGTTTCATAAATTCTCTTAAAAGAACAGTGGCATAAGAGCCCTTTGGCAACATGAAGCCTATTCTAATCTGCCACTTGGAACGATTCGCTTGGTCTAGAGTTGGCTTTTCAATAGAAAGACTGTTAATAAAGGCGAGAGCAGTTCGGAGTCTACCTGGAGCGCTGATTCTTTGCATCTGCGGAACACGAAAGTCGTTAGGCTTCACGTTTTCAGCTTCAAGGATTTCCTTTTCGAGTTCGCCTTGTCTCCCAGCAGAAAGCGATTGCCTAAAGCCTACAAGAGGAAGTGCCACGCAAGCTGTGTTGTTGACGTTCACGGTATAATCCTCGTTTAAAACGTGATTTAATGGCATTTCATGCGTTATTCGGGCGCTAAGAAACTTGTTGAAAAGGAAAGATTGGTACGCCTGAACAAAAAGCTTGCAGAGTTTCATCGGTAATCTTCGGAAGGCGCCGACAAAGTCGTTTCGATGTCTTGCCAGGTGACTAAGCATGAAACGTTCATATCTAAGTTGATGAGGGAAACTGTAGAGCGCTGCTTTGAAGTCTTTTGTATCCCATAACTGCTGCCTTGTTCTCCTTGCCTCAGGATGCTCAAACTCGCTGGACTCTGCAAGAAACGTAAGCGCTGCTTTTTCCCAGTTGCCTCGAACGATTTGTTCACCAACCACATGCGTAATTGGACGAACAGTTCCGAAACGCTGATGCCCAAAAAAATTGGGGATTCCACCCAAACTTGAAAGCTCATTCAGCACGTTTTCCATTCGTTTCTCAATTACAGAAGATGCATATCCCACAGCTCTTATCACTATGCGAAAACAATTTCCTGAGAGAAGACCTGAATAAATCTTTTCATTTACGAAGCGAAGAGGATAAAGATTAATGTCTCTTATTTTGACCTGTGAAACCTGTTCAGGAGTCACTCTTCCTATGCTTATGTGCTGAGCTGTAACCGCCTTCGCATCTTTTATTCCAGCTATATGCACATTCTCCGCGTTCATGTCAAGCTGTCTTGCAACGGCTTCAACAGCTAAGATTGTGTCCCAGTTTCTCTTAACCATAACACAGGCAAGATAACGTCCTCTTCCAGCTACCTGCACCGCCCTTTTGGTTTGTTTAACCTCGGCTCTAGAACCATCAGTTAAAACCTCTTCCACCACAAAATCTTCGAGAAACTCGCGGATTCTGCCACCAACTCTAAGCGACTTAGAAGCGTAAACTTCGATTCCTACCGTTTTCTCTAGTTTTGGAACATTCAAAGAAGAGCCAGCTTTCCAGTGACTTTGTCAACCTTGTCGCATGGAGATGGCCCAATACCTAAGCATGTAAGCGTGTTAGGCGGAAGCTCAGTTAACCCGCGGTCATAAATTAAAGCACAAGGCAACCCGAACTCTTTGGCTTCCCGCTCCAACTCTAAAAGCTCTTGCTCACTATCAACTTTCACGGCGATTTTACTCTGTCCCTCTTTCAACCAAGCTTTCCACCAGTCTCGACAACGCCTTCGAGCCTCTTCAACCGCGGAAACAGCCGCATGCCCTGCCTGCGCTGCAATTTTGCCTTTACTCATCCCTAGATCAGTACGCATAACGATGACCTGTTTGTATTTGAACTCTGACATGCAACTTCACCTGCGTGATTGTGGAAACTTGGCAATTCTTAACCGTTTGCTATTATTCGGCGAGATTTATAGTTCTCTTTTTTGGCTATACATGTTGTCTCACTTATTCTCTTCGTTAGGAAGTATCTGACTCACTGGCTACCTGATGAAGTTAAAGAGCAGACAACAAAATACAGCGCCAACAATGGTATTGAAAGATATGGAATCATGCGAACCAGTGAGTTCCCCTCGTAGTCTACATCTCCAGCGTCTTCCAAAGCTTTGGCAACTCCAAATCTAGAACATAAGCCGATGATCTTATCCATTTGACTGTCAGAAAGCCTGTTTAGCCTCTTTCTCAACTGACGCATGGCGTTCAATTCGAAGCCTATCGATCTTTTCCATCGCAATTGATAACGTGACAAGAATTGCTCTGAGAAATCTCTGTTTTCAATGGCTTCATAGGCGACTTCACCTGCAATTCTGGCGCATAATAGTCCGAAGATTATGCCGCCGCCAGTTGTTGACTTAACCTGTGAGGCTGCTTCTCCCACAACTAGAAGCCCATCTGCATACGTTCTTGGTATGGCTCCCCCAAGCGAAATAGGATGCATGGAAAGCCGGGTAGTCCTGCTTTTCACCAATTTTTTAGACGCTACCGGATGTTTCTGCATAAATCGCTTCAAATATTCTCGCGGGTCACCTGCTTTCGTGGCTAAGCCTACCTTTGCAGATCCATTCTTTTTTGGGATTATCCATGCGAAAAAGCCGGGCGCATATTTTTGTCCAAGATAGACCTCAACCATGTCAAGGTCCACGTCTTCCACTTGGTCGACTTCTGCTTGAATGGCATTCACAACCATCGACCTGTCTAATGTCTGCAACCCAATCCTTTTTAGAAGAAGCGACGAGCAACCTTCAGCATCTATCACAACGTTTGATGTCACAGTTTCCCTAGCTCTCTGTTTATTGCTTACAGAAACTCCAGCGACGACTCCAGACTTCTGAACAAGAGAGTGCACTCTTAACCCTGTAAGAAACCGTGCTCCCGCTTTCAATGCAAGCTCGGCGAGATGCTTGTCCAGCAGTTCTCTGTTTAAAACGTAGGTCACGGGAGAAGAACGCTTAACTCTGAACTCGACACCAGAAGGTGAATAAAAAACTGCACCGTAAATTTCATTCTCAAAAATTTCTTGCGGTAGGCGTAGTCCTAAACGTTTTAGTCCGTTTAGGCTTACGTGGCCTGCGCAGTGTGAAGGCAAACCTATTTTTTTATGTTCCTCAAAAACGACAACATCAGCGCCATGCTTAGCCAATGTCCGAGCCGCGAATGAGCCGCAAGGGCCTCCGCCAACTACAGCTACATCAATGCTTTTCAGGTTCACACCGTTTTCCTCTATAACCATGCCATTTAAGTCCATTATTAACCTTGTAAACCATTAATCTCCAACATCACTGCACTCATGACAAGCTTAGACTCCTATGGTGAAGACTTCAGTGAGCACGGAACATGCGTTGCATCTTACGCATCGACACTCCGTCGGAAGTTGTCTTTTCGTAGAACCTCGAATTAGGAACCAGCTTCACCTCCGTTATGGGCTGGTTGTCTCTGAGGATAAGCCAGTTTTTGCCTGCCTGAGCAAGAGTGAACGGTGAAATTTCAACAAATTTTCCTTGTAGAGGTATCTCGATGCATGTGTCGTCTTGCAAGGTGAAATAGCGTCCGCCTGTTGGTCCTGCTCCGCTTTTGCGACCTTTGCCGATGATTTCTCTTGGACGCGCATCTCTACACAGTAACTCGATTTTCAGCAGAGTTGAGTTCAAGTTGTTTCCTCTTTCACTATGTAGTCTCGGAATCTAAACTTCTTATTTATTGACTACCATATAAACTGGGAGGAGCCGCATTTGAGAATCATTCCAGTGATTGACGTCTTAAACGGCATCGCGGTACATGCCATACGAGGTGAAAGAAGGCATTATCGCCCGTTGAAAAGCGTTCTATGCAGTTCGGTAGATCCTGTAGAAGTGGCTTTAACATTTGAGTCGCTGGGGTTTGACAGGTTTTACTTGGCTGACCTTGATGCAATATTGGGAAAGTCTGCAAATTTCGCTCTTTACCAGCGAATTCATGCGAAAACTAATCTTGTTTTTATGGTTGATGCGGGGGTCGCTGAGGTCACCATGGCTGAAAAACTGTTGAAAGCTGGTGTGTCAGAAATTGTGATAGGAACCGAAACCTTACGCAGTTTGGATTTTGTGAATCAAGCGGTCAAATCTTTCGGTGAAGATCGTGTTGTAGTTAGTGTAGACCTAAAGAGGGGAAAGGTTATGACTGTTTCAGAAAACGTAAAGTCTATGAGTCCTGTTCTACTTGCGCAAACACTCGAAAAAATCGGCGTTGACCAGATTATCCTTTTAGATTTGGACAGAGTGGGAACTGAACGTGGAGTCAATGTTGAGGTCCTTAAGGATGTTCTTGAGAAAACCAAGGTTAAAGTGTTAGCTGGGGGAGGCATAAGAAACGTTCAAGATTTAGAGAACCTAAGAAAACTCGGCGTATCAGGTGCTCTCATAGCCACCGCCTTACATAATGGGAAACTTGAAGTAAACGAACTAAAATCTAAGGGGTTCCTGTGCATGCGTGCGGGCAAGCCCGTTTGTCCCCAGAATTCCAGAACTGACTAGCCCTGCCATGACTATTCAGATTTTAACAATCACCAAAGACAAAAGAAAAAATAGGGAAGGTTGAAAATGTTCTCCTTTCTCCCTCTTGAGGTGTGGTGGTGGGCGATAGAGTGAGAGGAAGGCCCTTGCAAATAATTGCTTTTTCCACACCAGAAGTGACTCGAAGACATAGGAATAATAGATTGATGCAAAAATGTTCTATAGCAGAATGTTCTACAACAAAAAACGGGAAGGTTGAAGGGTTTAGCATTGAGCTATTTTCGACGGGTTCAGAATATTAAAGCACCCATTTTATCCACAGAACAGCGATTATGCTGCCTGCGACAATTATCGAGGCGAGGAATATTGCAATGGTTTGCCACAAGTCGAAGCTGCCAGCGAAAAAAGCTAAAAACAGTAGGATAAAGACTAGCCAGCTGACGTCGACAATGACTGTTCCTGCAACTCTTGAGCCAAGCGAGTTCATGGTGCTAATTATCGTGACTTAACAAACAAATTATTGATCTTTCTAATATTTGATCTCTTCACCACTTGCAGTGAGTAGTCTTCTTCTAAGATGGATTTTCGGAGCAACACAGATCATACAAAACTTCTATTTCATTTCTTTGTTAAAAATTCCGCGAATAACCCTTTTTGAAACGCCAAGCTTTTGAGAGATTTCTTTAACCCATTTCACATAAGACTTGAAAATGCTGCAAAATATTTCGGTTTTTTCAGCTTCTGTTAAATCTGATTTTTCTGCTAAGAGCAAAGCGAACCATTTTCCAAGATCTGAGAGAAGGTAATATTTCACCCAAACGGCGCGTCCGCTACTTTCATTTTTTTCCATGTTTTCCCTTAAAATTCCGCGTTTAGTTAACATCTTTAAATGCTTTATTACCGTCTTGTTCGAGTAGGGGAGAGTTTTCACCAAATCCTTCTGGTAAATTTTCTTAGAAATTTTCTGTTTTATTGAAAAATTCAAAATGTCTATCGCAACTTCTGAACCGAAAACAGTTTTTAAAACCCAATATTTTTCATCTGGCGGCAAGAAAACAATGTAGGGATAAATTTCTTTTTGGCACAAATCTAATGCATCACCTTTCAACATCACTTAAATGATCTTGGTTCCAGATATCTATAGTTGCAGCCGCAGATAAAACGGCTATGCTTTCTATGTGTACTGAGAACAAAAACCTTATTAGCGTTGTGTAGAAAGTTACATAGCAATTTAGAAAAATACAGAAGGTCTTGATGAATTTGAAGTTGTCTTCACGAGATGTGGCTTTAATGGCTGTTTTTGCCGCGTTGTCTGTAATTGTGGTTAAGGTTGTTCCAGGCATACCAATCATAGGGCTTTCAAATGCCAGCATAAAATTCGATGCTGCGTTAGCTCCAATTTATGGGATGATACTTGGTCCTTACCTAGGTTTTTTGGCAGGTCTTGTCGGCGGACTCATTGTTGCAGATCAGCCGTTTAGCGTGTTAACTTCCCTTGCCACTGCAATTTCCGCGTTTGTTGCTGGTTTTCTTGTGCAAAGAGTCCATGCGTCTGAAGAAAAGAGAATTCATGGCTGGATGATAGCCAGCGCGGTTGTTGGTTTGCTAATTATAGGGTGGTATGCCACTTTGGTCGGTCGACTATTTCCATTCTATCCGATCTTGCATCTTGCAGGACTTTTCATAATACTTGTTGGCAGAGGGAAAATTGCTAAGGCTTTTGAGAAAGAGGGAGAATCTGGGGGAAGTTGGCAGCCAAAGCCTTACGTTTTGCTTTTCGGCATTCTTGTTTTTGTGTTGGGTTACATTTTTTCCAAGTTGCACTTGGTACAGGTAGAGATTCTTTCCTATTTTTCGCTTCCGTTGTATCTTGCTGGTGGTGTGGCAATTGTCTATGGATTGTTAGGCAGTCGGATTAGGGAGAAGTTTGTGCTTGCTATTGCTTTGGCTAGTTATTGTAGCGTCATTGCTGATCACATGGTTGGGAATCTCATGTTCATCCAATTCGCTGAGCCTTTTTGGGGGATGTCCACAGAAATCGTTCTAATCGCGTTTAGAGAAGCTGCACCGGTATCGGTTGTTGAGAGGCTTCTATTTACGACTATCGCAACAATTGTGGGAGTGGGCTTAATATCCAGCATTCGAAGGGCTGGCTTATATTTGAAAAAAGAATAACAACAAATGGTTGAAATGAAGCTTAAGGCTCGTGAAGGAGATATCATCGAAACAGCAGACCACATCTTTTTTGACGTGAAAGGCTTAGTCCATCCACCGCAAAAGATTGTAGCCTTTATCCGTTTTTTATCAGATCCCAAAGGTGACAGAGAAAAGGGCAACATAGCCTACCGAAAGGTGTATCCTCTCAAAGAACGCTACGAACTGCTTCAAGAACGGTTTCCCCAATATCTTGTATTCGACACCGTGTTCGATGAGCAACTTTGCGAAGTTCCAATTAAAGCCATAAAACAGCATTACAAGCCCACAGAAGGACTGGAAAATCTTCGCTGTAAAGACCTGCTTGATGAAGGGGAAACCGATGCGTTAGAATTTGCGGAGTTGCTGAAGAAAAATGCTGGTGTTTCATGGGACAAACTGGGCATTTCCGGTTCGCTTCTCGTTGGATTGCACAAACCAGACTCTGACATTGACCCGGTAATCTATGGGTCGGAGAACTGCCGCAAGGTCTATGCAACATTGAAGACGTTAATGCAGCACGATGACAATCCAGTTCGTCTATATACCCGCGGTGGACTAAAGCGCTTGTTCGATTTTCGTTCGAAAGACACCGTTATGTCACTTGAAGATTTCCTTCGAACCGAATCGAGAAAGGTTTTGCAAGGCATGTTCAAGCGAAGAGACTATTTCATCCGCTGCGTGAAAGACTGGAATGAAATTGAAGACGATTATGGCAGAATTCAATACAAATCTATGGGCTATGCTAAGATCAAAGCCACCGTGACAGACGACTCCGAAATGATTTTCACCCCTTGCTGTTACAGAATCGCTGACGTGAAGATTCTTGAAGGAATTCATGTTGAACCTATCGAGGAAATCGTTTCTTTTCGTGGAAGGTTTTGCGAGCAAGCCAGAAACGGCGAAACCGTAATTGCTCAAGGCAAAGTTGAAAGAGTGCAAGCGAGCGAGCAGGCTTTTTATAGGTTGCTTTTAGGCAACAAAACCTCGGATTTCATGGTTCCATTAGAAGCCTAGTATCGAATATTCAAAACTTTGTTCGCAAAGGTGCGCGGCGAATGGTGGTGCGGTGGATGCTTATAGCCAAACGTGTAGAACACGGAGTTGTTTTTTGTGAGAAAGGAGTCGCCTTCCATGGTAATCCATGTTTTCAAGGAGATCGCACCTTATTTAGGGTAATAAGATGTAGAGTTGGCCATCAGAAGCAAACTACGAAACTATATGGGAAAAGAACGGTTTAAACTATGTATCTCTGATTCGACTTCTCAAAGTCTCTCACAATTTCCATAACTCGTTTCGGCGCTTCAATTAGGCTTAAAGGAACACCTTTCAGAAGAGCCCACGGACTTGTGCGTGCCAGCCTTGAAACAATATGGTCTTCACCGAACGACCTCTCAGAAACCTGATATACAAGCTGTCTGGCTTCAGCCTCGCGGACATAACCTAACGCGTGAAGGTACTCGTGAAGCAGAAGAATGTATATGAAGGCATTGACCAACCGCTGCGACTTTGTAGCTGCCTCGACAACCTGCACTAATGTTCGGTTTAAGACTATGTTGTTTGTGCCAACTGGATGATAGGCTCCCAGCTGGATTGGAAGGTCGTCCAGAAAGAGCATCATTCCCACGCGGTGTTCGCCTAAGGCTGTTTTCGCCGTGTCTTTTACAAGCTCCCAGAGTTCGCTGTATCCATGGGCTTCATCCAAGCGAAGGCGATTTTGCTCTATGCTGGGGGTTTCACTCAATTAGTTCCGCTCCATACTGTCAATGTTAGTCGTCATGTTTGGTTGGTTTAGCTTCTGGCTTAAAAAGTCTCTTCTCGTGCGCTGGTTGTGGTTTAAACTTGCCTTTATACTGTCTCATAGAAGATTTTCTGCGTTCAACATTTTTCAGTCGAGCCTGAGCCTTTGCTATCTTGGTTTTAGAAGGAAAACGCCGACGCTTAGGTTTAACTGGCAACTCGAAGACAGGCGTGCTCTTTTTTCTTCGTCTCCTTCCCGGTTTAGCTTCTACACCCGCAACTCGTGCAAGCGTTACGGTTCTTTTGTTCAAGTCTACGTCTTGAACCTTCCAGCCTACGTTTAGCCATGCCTGGCCTTGGCTTGTATGAAGAGAGTTGGTCCACCAGTCGCCGTTTCTCAGTGCTCCAAACGGTAGGTTGTCGCCTATTATGCCTTCAATTTTTGCAAAGCTGAGTGTAACGTGACCCGTATATCTTGCTCGCCGTAAGAGGTATCGGCTAAACGGAGTATATTTGCCACCAAGCTTTTTTGGCGAAACAATTCTTCGGGCACAGTTTAAACATAGAATCTCTCCATCTTTGGTAAATGTTATGCAGTCTCTGCAGTACCATCTCCTGCATCTATAACACCGTCTAAGAGCAGAGTGTGAAAAGATTCTGCCACATAATGAGCAGCTGTCTTTCAGGAGGAGCATGTCAAGTGCCCACATAAACCATGCATTTCGGAGACTATAATTCTTACTCAAAACAAGGGAGTGCGCTTGTAAAAACCGTTGTTTCTCATTGATCTACGGGAACAAATCCAACTAGTCGGATTTTGCTTTCACACTTGTTGCATAGAATGACGAGTTCTTCAAGATTCTGTTTCTTAACTTTGGTATCAATGATCTTGTAAACTGCTTCGGTTTTGTCGTCAGGCGAGATTACAACTCCGCATTGTGGACATGGAAAATCTCCGTCTCCTTCAATTTGGGTTATGTCAACCCTGAAGACCGCATTTTGAGATTGCTTCATGATTCCTTGCTCCATCTTTCTACTTGTGGCTTTTGTAATTCGATGTCTATTATAACATTTATGAATGTAAACTACGTTTTAACAATAAGAGGTATAAGACACTTTGTTACATCAAAGCAACAGATTAATGTCAACAACTAGGGTTCCGTGATTTTTATTGCCTGCACAGGACACTGAACCTCACACGCACGACAAAAAATGCAATCCGACTCGTCAACTGGGTCAGACTTCTTTTCCGACATAAGATGCCCAGGCGTATCTATTCAATCGAAAACATCTACTGGACAAACAGAAATGCAGACACCATCTCCATCACAACAGTCATGATCAACGGCCACGGTTGCGCCGTGAACTCCAAGTTTTTCAGGAGGCTTCACGTCTCCCCGAACAGCATGTCCAGCATGCTCGTCAACAACTGGATATTTCTTCAGAAAATCGGGGTCTATAGACAATTCTCTGCACCTCGCGCGATAGTCTTCCATTAAAGTATATATTTTTTATTGAACAGTCCGAAAAACACTTAATCTTTCCGAGATAACATAAGTTAGCGGAGGACCTGTTGATTTGTCACAGATTATTTGCGAAGGATGCGGGAATCCAATAGAGCGCTGCGACTGCAGATGTCCCTATTGTGACGAAACAATCCTATGTAAATGTTGCATAGGACCAAACACATGCACTGGAGGCTAAGACTTCAGAAAGCCAACAGTTTCCGCTTATTGGAGAAGCAGAAAATGGTTAGACAAGAATTTACTTGGATGATAGGTGGACCCCAAGGCAGCGGCGTTGACTCTGCCGCCAACATCTTTGCAAGAGCCTGCTGCTACGGTGGACTGCATATTTACGGAGAAAGGGAATATCACTCTAACATCAAAGGCTTACACAGCTATTTTCATGTCAGAGTGTCAAAGACAGAAGTAAAGTCAAGAGTCGACTTCGTTAATCTCCTCTGCACTTTTGACGCCGAAAGCGTGGTGAGACATGTATGGGACGTTGCCCCAAACGGAGGAATAATCTGTGATGAAGCAACTTTGAACACTAAGATTTCGAACATCCCAACTCTCCCGCCGCCGTTTCTGGCAGAATTTCATAAGACTTTAGAGAGAAAAGGCATCAAGGCAGAGACAGTAAGCGACCTCTTGAACAAGGCAAGAAAAAGCAGCGTACGGTTATATGCGGTCCCCTACATGGATCTGCTAAAAGATATAGCAAAGCAGATAGGTGAAACAAAACTCAGCAAGCTCACCAGAATGATTAATGTTCTGTCGCTAGGCATATCCTTCAGCCTCCTCGATTATGACAAAGGTATGGTTGAAAAAGCCGTCAGCACAATCTTCGCCGAAAAGCCCCGCGTCATCGACATGAACATAATTGCCTTGGACAAGGCTTACGACTACGTTGAACAAAAGTTTGGCGAAGGTTTCGGCTATAGACTGCAAACAGTTCAAACAGACGAAAAAAGAATATTATTGGATGGAGCCCAAGCTGTGGCCTTAGGCAAACTTCTCGGTGGATGTCGGGTTCAAACCTACTATCCCATTACTCCAGCTGCAGACGAAAGCGTTTACCTAGAAGCCAATGAGATATTCGAGTTAATCCCAGAAGCGTCTGGTGGAGAAAAGAAAGGATCAATTGTTGTCATACAAACAGAAGATGAAATTGCAGCTATAAACATGGCTTCAGGTGCTGCGCTCGCTGGCGCTAGGGCTGCAACGAGCACTTCTGGTCCCGGCTTTTCATTGATGGTTGAAGGCTTAGGCTGGGCTGGCATGAATGAGGTTCCAGTGGTGATTAACTATTATCAGCGAGGCGGTCCTTCCACTGGGTTGCCGACTAGACATGGGCAAGACGACCTTAGATTCGCCGTACATGCTTCTCATGGGGAGATTCCAAGAATTGTGTTGGCTTCAGGCGACATTGAAGAATGCTTCTACGATGCTGTCCGAGCGTTTAACTATGCTGAGAAGTATCAGCTGCCTGTTATTCACTTAATTGACAAGGCGTTAGCGAATAGCACTCGAAGCTTCAAAATTTTTGATACAAGCCGCGTGAAGATCGAACGGGGACAACTACTTTTCCATGTTGATACAACAAAGCCGTACAAGAGGTTCAAGTTTACTGAGTCAGGCATTTCTCCACGAATTCCGCTAGGCACGTCAAACGCAGTTTTCTGGAACACCGGCGATGAGCATGACGAGTTTGGCCACATAAGCGAGGAGCCACTCAACCGAATACGCATGATGGAGAAGAGAATGAGAAAATTAGAGATTATCGACCGAGAAGTTTCTGTCAAGGAAAGAGTTAGTTTCTTCGGCGACCCAGAGGCTCCCGTAGCCATTGTTAGTTGGGGGTCTCCAAAAGGCGCCATTTTGGATGCTATGGAAAGACTGAGCCATGAAGGCTGGAAGCTCAATTTTCTTCAAATCCGCATGATTCATCCGTTTCCAAAAGAGCACGTTTCAGAAATACTGAAAAAAGCCAAGAAAAGGATTGATGTGGAAATGAACTATTCTGGGCAGTTGGCGAGTATAGTCAGGGAGCAAACAGGCGCAGTCATGGACAACTTCGTCTTGAAATATACTGGGCGCCCCATGTCTTCAGATGAACTCCACGGTACCATCAAGCTGATATTGCAGGAAAAAGCGCCGAAAAGGCAGGTGTTGACCCATGACTTTTAAAATGGCAGATTACCGAACCAACGTTTTCGTGGACTGGTGCCCGGGCTGTGGAGACTATGGAATTCTTACAGCTTTACACATGGCTTTAACCGAGTTGCAGTTGCCACCTCACAAAGTAGCTGTATTCTCGGGTATTGGTTGCCATGCAAAAACGCCTCATTTCGTAAACACCTATGGAGTCCATACGTTGCATGGTAGAACGCTTCCCTTCGCCATCGGAGCAAAATTAGCCAATCCGGAACTGGAAGTTATTGCAGTTGGAGGCGACGGCGACGGACTTGGAATAGGCGTGGGGCACTTTGTTAACACTGGGAGGAGAAACCTAGACATCACTTATCTCATTCATGATAATGGAGTTTACGGATTAACCAAAGGGCAGGCTTCGCCAACGCTTAAGCTTGGATTACAAACAAAGTCGCTTCCGAAGCCTAACATAAACGACGCCATCAACCCACTTGCTCTTGCTTTAGTATCGGGTTACACTTTCATCGCCAGAGGTTACGCTTACGATGTGCGCCATCTGAAAGAGATGATGAAGAGAGGCATGCAGCATCGAGGACTCGCATTAGTGGTCATACTTCAACCATGTCCAACCTACAACGA
>JAUWZP010000072.1 GCA_030615265.1 Candidatus Bathyarchaeota archaeon | reverse complement strand
CGCCATTTTCGCTGCCATTCTTGCGAGTGTTCCAGTTTTGTAGGCGCACATTTGAAGGTATTGAGCTTCTGTGATTAGGTCGGCGTTTGCGAGTCCTCGGTGCCAAGCGATGTCCATGGCTTGACCGAGGCTGAGGTTAATCATCTCTTTTGTGTAAATTTCATAGATCTTGTTGAATGTTCTTGGTGGAAGCTTGTTCCTGTTTTTGATTAGGGTCAGCAATGGTAGGAAATACATGGCGTTTCCCGTGTTGATAGCTATATCGATTCCAAATATTCTGTGGGTACAAGGCTTGCCTCTTCTGAGTGTGGAGTCATCTTCCACATCGTCAACCATTATTGTCCCGTTGTGAATGACCTCTGGAATTATCGCAAAGTCAAGAAACTCTTCCGTGTCTTCCCCGAGAGCTTCAATCACCAACAGAAACAATGCAGGTCTCCAACGTTTGCCACCTCTTTCCAGAAAATCCCACATAGGCCGTGCGACGGCTTGATTTAAGGCTTCGAGACTATAACCATATCTTGGAGGATTAAGCTCAAAAACAAGCGAATTCTTCTCAAAATTTTTGGGAATGTACCTTTCAATTAACTGGTCGATAATTGCTGCTTTTTCTTGGAGAAACTTTTCAATGTCAAATTGCATCACATCATCTCCTTTTGGAGTAATTTTCTGGCTGAAACCCTCGCATCTTTAGCCATTCTGCTGTTTTCCCGGTTATCACGAGAGGAACCTCTCTCAGTTTCGAGATGGATTCAGCCCCAACCAAGAACATGGCGTTCCTAAAGCCCTCAATTACAACTTGAAGCGTCTTTTCAACTTCTCTCGGACCTTTTGTGGCTGCAAGCAAGATTGGATGTGCTATCCCTGCAAGGTTAGCGCCTAGAGATAACGATTTTGCAACATCTATACCCGTGCGGATACCTCCAGATGCAATAACGGTTATGGAAACCGACTGCAAGGTTTCGATGAGGCTTATAGCTGTGGGTAAGCCCCAGTCCCAGAAGGCTTTGCCCAGTTCTTGATGAAACTCGTCACGTTTTTGCCTTGCACGATGGAATTCTACAGCAGCCCAGCTTGTTCCGCCAACTCCAGCTACGTCGATGCCTGCGACATTCATACTTGCAAGCAGTTTTGCCTCCTCAGCTGCGATGCCGGCGCCTGTTTCCTTCACAATAACTGGCACATCTAACGCTTCAACGATTTCACCAATCTTGTCAAGGACTCCTTTAAAACTGGTTTCTCCTTCAGGCTGCACCGCCTCCTGCAACGCATTTAGGTGTATGGCTAGAGCGTCAGCATCCATCATGTCAACCGCTTTTCTAGCTTCCTTTACCCCGTATCCCCTCGCCAGTTGGGGTCCACCAATGTTGGCTATAAGAAAGGCTGTAGGCGCCTTCTTTCGAGCAATGGAGAAGCTTTTTCCTAAACTTGGCTTTTCAATAGCTGCCCTTTGGCTTCCAACACCCATTCCCAGACCGAGCTCTTCAACTGCTGAAGCAATGGCAGCATTGATTTTCACGGCTTCTGTAGTGCCGCCTGTAATGGCTTCCACCATAAGAGGAGCAGAAAACTTGTGGTCGAAAACGGTTGTCGCAAGGCTGATTTTGTCTCGTTCGATTTCAGGTAGAGCCTTATGGATAAAGTAGATGTCCTCAAAGCCCGTGGTGACATGGGAGTGTTGAACGTCCTCTTCTAAGCAGATTCGAATATGGTCTGACTTTCTCCCCTGAGTCTTAGTAGGCAACCTTTCACCCCTTCACAATGGTTGTGCCAGTTACCTCTTCACCTTTAAGAGCTCTGTAAATGCTATTTGGCTTTGCGGCGTTCACAATCAAGGCGGGGATTCCCTTTTCAACTGCTGGCATCAATTCCAAAATTTTTCCAAGCATGCCACGAGTTACATCGGTGACCTTAGCCTCTTCAATTTCATGCTGCATGTTCCTTAACTCTTGAAGAGTTACATGTCGAATAAGTTTGGCTGAAGGGTCAGATTTAGGGTCAGAGGTGTATAGGCCATCTACATCTATGCCCAGAATTATTCGGCTTGCGCCAAGTTGCATGGCAAGATGAGCGGCTAATTGGTCGCCTGAAAGTATCGTGAACCCTAAATCAAAGTCGAACACGGCGTCTCCGTAGAGAACAGGTACTAGCCCTATTTCAAGCAGTTTCCCTAACGGCTGCTGTTCAATACTACTGATTCGGCCCGAGCTTGTAACAACAAAAGCGGAGGGTTGTAGTCCTACTGCTGCAACGTTTTGGCGTATTAAAGCGTCCACAACCAGCTTGTTCAGAGTTTCCATTGCTTGGCGGGTTTTTGAAAATCCTACAAGCTGCGATTTTTCTTTGTAGCCTTCTTTTAGCGCGTATTGTTTGGCTAATGGGTGTCCGAAGCTGCCGCCGCCGTGAATTAGAATGAGATGTGAAACTTTTGCCTCGGAGATTTCGCGGCTCAGTCGTTCTATTGCCTTCAGATTGGCAGTTAAAGGCTTCTCCTTTTGTGTAATTACCGAGCCACCAAGTTTTAAAATCATTGGCTTTTGACCCTGAATTATTGCTTTTTTCTCCCTATGATTAAGATGTTTTTAAATTAAATCTATCCTCGCTTATTGCGCGCGCGAAACTAGAACAGGTTGTTGAGGCATCCTTCACTTCCTTATTCTAACCGTGTCATCTTCTAATCGAACGATGTCTCCTGTTTCTATTTTTGAAATGTCAATCTTGTCAATACATGGTATTTCCGAGATTATTGCTCCCACAGCAACCACGGTTTCGCATTCTTCGTTTATGATTCCGGCGGGAGCGGTATCATTCTTTTTCATTCTGTAGAGCGTGTAGGATCCAACGGTTGACCCTTTACCGTTCGGAAAAACTAGCATTTTGTCCTTCACTTTCTTTCCTTCTAGTTCGTGTCCCTTTTCTATGACCACGCCGGTATCTGGGTCCACTCCACCGTAAAACGAGATGGGCTGTGAGGTGGTTAAGGCTTCTCCTTCTGCAACTCCCTTTGAGATGATTCTTCCTTTCAGCTCCATTTTCCTCTCACCGCAGCCTCTATGCACTCTTCTAAGCTTCCCAGTTTTGTCTTCATATCATTGTGTCTTGAATAGTAACATCCTTTAGCGGAGGTTGTTGCAACCGACCTGAACCTTCCTTTCAATGGAGCCACTGCCATGCAAGTGTCGCAAGCGAATTTTCCCCCAGCGTTCTCAATTATTTCCGTGTAGCCTCTTTTGTCAGCGAGTTGTTTCACTAGCCTTGAGGTTGCAACCCAAAATTCAGTTTTCGAAGATACACGCCTGTTTTTCAACAGCCTTGCCACTTCAGCAACTTCTTTAATCGAACAGTGGGGGCAACCTATACAGACGAAGTCGATTGCGTCAACATCGTCATTAATACTTTCATATGCCTCTTTTATGTCCCTATCTTTGATGATGATCTTCTCTTTTGGCAGTTGATGTTTTTCAGATCCAGGAGTTATCCCTTTCATAAAAAACAACGGTTTTGAACCGTAAGTCACCACTGAAGCGCAGAACGATTTCAACTCATCCAAACCGGCGTCTTTTACACCTGTTATGTATGGTATCTTGTTTCCAACTTTCTTACCAATACAATAACCAAGGGCTCCCCAATCTGACAATTTTTTAAGGTTAGTCCTCACGTCTACATGAGCGTCTGGCACTCTGTTCTCTTCTAGGTGTAGTCCGTAGGATGGTGTTTCACCCACAAAAGCCGCTGCAAGGGCTGATGGACCGCCTTCTCTGTTGGTCTTTGCTCCGATGACTGAGTTAGCGAAAGTAACTGCGGAGGACTCGGACCAAGCAATGTGTTCTCCATATGTTGGTAGGCTTCCTATCAGGTATGGTGTACACGTGCAAGAGATGATTATACCCATTTTTCTGAAGGCGTCTATGACTAGGTTTTGTTTTTCTGCGAACTCTTCGGAGATTCCGAGTTTTTTCCAATCCTCCAAATCCATTCCCGCAGGATTCAAAGTTGTGAGAACCTTGACTTTTCCATCCCTTGCTAGTTCATTTAGAAATTCTAGACCAGCATCTCCGAGGTTGTGATATGACACGCCTGCCACTTGAACAGAACCCACGCTTATGAGCTTTTCAGCGCCGTAAATGTCACCTAAAGCAACGAGTATCTCCATGGATTTTTTTGCTGCGTAACCTTCTTCTCCATCAAGCATTCTCTCTTCTTCTTTTGTGAGGTACATTAAAATCACAAAAATCTGTTTAGATCAACTCTTCGGTATTCCTCTTTTTTGAATCCTTTTCCTGTTTCTTTGAACGGAATCGTCGCGTCCAACCCCATCTTGCATGTTGCCGCTTTTTTTCCTGCAGTCAAATCTCCAGATGGATCAAGAGAAGATCCTCTTTGTTTTGGTAAGATAACGGCGTCTTTATCTGCCTGAAATCTCGTTGCAATGGCCCATTCAACGTCGTTTGGATCATAGATGTTTATATCGTCATCCACAACAATACAATGTTTCAATGAACTGTGACCTTTAAAAGCTGCTTCAATCGCTTTCTTTCCATCCTCTGGATTTTGTTTCCTTATTTGCACCACCGCGTGGAGCCAGCTACAACCACCAGGAGTTATGTAAACATCCTTACATTCACAGACCTTATTCACTTCATTAAAAATTGTTGGTTCTCTCGGCATTCCCATCAAGAATTTATGTTCGTTTCTTCCAGCAAGTATGGTTTGGTAAATGGGATTTTCTCTGTGAGTTATACAGTTGATTTCTATTACTGGTTGCTGCCTTACTCTATCGACAATTCCTGTCAGATCTAAGAAAGGCCCCTCTGACGTTCTTTCTTTTGTTATCCTTCCTTCTAATACAATTTCACAGTCCTTCGGAACCTCAACATCAATGGTCTTACACTTCACCAACTCTGTTTTTTCCAGTGCGTTCGCCATTCCCATTTCATCAACGCCTTTGGGTAGAGATGTGGAAGCAGCGAGAAGGACAGCCGTTGAGTTGCCTATGCAAATTGCGATGTCGAGTTCACCGTCAGACTTTTTAAGGGCAGTGTCGGTTCCCCTCTCTTCAACGATTCTAGCTACGAACCTGTTTTTATCTAGTAACATCAATCTGTGGAAACATGTGTTTCTGCCTAACTCAGGATCTTTTATTATGCAAATAGCCGATGCGATATATTTTCCGCCATCCTTTTCCGTGTACCTCATTATGGGAAGCTTTGTTAAATCAACATCCTTCTCAACTATTTCTTGGCATTCTCCCTTATTCACAA
Source organism: Candidatus Bathyarchaeota archaeon (assembly GCA_030615265.1). GTDB lineage: Archaea > Thermoproteota > Bathyarchaeia > Bathyarchaeales > Bathyarchaeaceae. Next base: position 3,080 of record JAUWZP010000072.1, on the reverse strand, counting down.
CATCGGGGCGCACAGGGTTTCCTATGGCATTGGATAACTTGTGCAACAATTGTTCTTTCTTAATGTTCAACGCTCGGGCTATTAGATCTTTAGAAGAGACGAGGCCGCCTACAACGGGGATGCTTGATTCTTTCACTTTCTCAAAGAACACGGGTTTCTCGCCGAGAGCATCTATAATCCCCGCTATCTCATACTCGGTTGACACTTCCTTTCTTATTCTTTTTAACTCCCCATATTCGTCAAGCTGCTCCAGAAAATTTCTGAAACCCAACTTTTTCCCTTCTATAAAGATCACTTCTTGTTACTAATAAGGCTAATTTTTCGTATTTTTTGAACCCCGATCTTTGTTCTCAGTACTTTGAACCCCTCTTTTTCCATTGCTGTTGCAACCGCTTCTTGCAGTTCTTTTTCTGGTGTTAACGCTACCATGCAGCCTCCGCCGCCACCGCCAGTGAGCTTTGCTCCAAACGCGCCCTGCTCTCGAGCTAAATTGACCAGATAATCCAATTCCTTGCAGGAAACTTCAACGTCTTGTAGTAAGCTGTGATTTTCGTTCATTAACCTCCCAACTTTTCTTAAATCAAATTCTTCTTCTAATGCCTTTCTCGCCTCGAAAACTAGCGATTCTGCTTGATTGAACAGTGGATCGTATTTCTCTGGATTTTTTTTCTTTCTTTCCGCAACACCCGCAACCATTTCCTTTGTGTCAGCCACAACTCCTGTATTGCCTATGATGATCTCAACTGGTTCCTTCATATTCAATCCTTCAAACGTGTTTGGGCCTCCGCTTAAGTTCTTCCTGAACCAGATTAACCCACCATAGGTTGCCGCGGTATTATCAATACCCGAGGGTGTTCCGGCGTAGGCTTTCTCAGCTTCATAAGCAATCTCGTTGATTCTTTCATCGGACAGATTCATTTCAAATTCTTCCGCTATGGCTCTGGCAATTGCCACGCTGCTCGCTGCAGAAGCCCCAATTCCGCTGAAACCAGGAAGATTTCCACCCAACCAAATTTCTAAAGAAGCCTCTTCCAAATCAATTCCCATTATCTTAAGCATTCTCTCGATCGATTCCTTTTGTTGGGTTCTTTTCCTTTCAGCGTAACCTCTTGCGCCCTTCCTTTCATCCCTCACATGGATTCCTTCTCCAACTCTTTTCACCTCCACATCAACGGTTAAATCAATCGCAGAAACAATCCCCGGCACACCATGAACAACAAAATGTTCACCGAACAAAATAACTTTCCCGAAACCAGACCCCCTTCCCATTGAAAACACCCAAATAAAATATAATTCTAAAAATTTAAATAGATGGGTCATTCAGGCTCCGAAGTTGAGGTCTCTCAAAGAGGCTAAGACTCATTTCAGAAATATAACACGCACACGTCATCTAAACCCTCGTAAATGAGATGGATGCGTAACCCACAACTGAGGAGAAGTCACCGGTGATGTCGCCGCTAGTCTGATAACAAAGCAGCCGCGCCTTTTTCGCTCTTAACAACTTTGATGCTGTAATCGCAGCAACCACTGGACCGTAGCCGCACATAGAAATGCGACGAATCTCTACAGTTGAGTAGAGGCGTTCCAAGTCAAGGTTCACCGTAGCCTCGATGGCGGCTTTGTCTTTTTGCTCAGCAGTTTCTTGCGGTTCGTAATGGGTCATATCTGTGGAAGCTATTACTAAGGCGTTCTTGTCAACTAAAGCCTTAGCCACCGCCGTACCTACTTCACGGCTAGACTGCAAATCTTGCATGAGAAAGCATATGGGTACAAACTTGAAGGCTGAACCATAAAGATACTGCAAAAAAGGAAGCTGAACTTCAATAGAATGCTCAGAAGTATGGGCGGAGTCATCAACATCGATGATGCTTGACTCTTTCAAGATTAGATTTGCAGTTGCAGTGTCGATTTCTACGTCGCCTAATGGAGTACGCCAAACTCCTTCTGTCATTAAAGCAAGTGCACTTCCATGTCCTGTATGGTTGGGGCCGAAGAGAACAACGGTGTCTGGTTTGCCGTCAGCTGCAAGATTATAGTAAGCGTGGGAGGCTACGGGTCCTGAGTACATGTAGCCAGCGTGAGGACACACTAAGCCTACTATGGTTTGAAGCTTTCTATCTGCAACTTGCGGCAGCTTACCGGGGCCAAGTTTATGAGTGAAGCATGTGTCTATTTGAGCCCTCAAAGCTTGGGCGTTGCCTGCATAAAACATTCCAGCTTGCGAGGGACGTCTAAGCTTCACATCTGCTCCTCTCTTGTCAGTTTCACCTCAAAATCGTCAATTGACAAATCTGGGTTTCCATCAGGTGGCAGTTCGCCTCTTTCCCGCATTATCTGTCTAGCTAAAAGCCAATAAATCACGGCTAGGGCTCTTCTCCCCTTATTGTTTGTTGGAATGGCCAAATCAACACCGGAAAAATCGCTGTCAGTGCTACAAAGCGCAACAACTGGAATGCCAATGTTTGCAGCTTCCTTCACAGCTTGCACATCTGCCTTGGGGTCGGAAACAATTACCACGCTGGGTTCAATGCGGCCTGGATAGAGAGGATTGGAAAACAAACCTGGAATGAAACGACCTACAATGGGAACCGCGCCTGTTACTTCACAAAACTTTCTTGCAGGTTCACGTCCATAAAGCCTTGCAGCAACCGCTGCTATCTTGGACGGCTCAAAACGAGACAAAAACTTAGATGCAGCTCTTATGCGTTCATCCGTTTTCTTAATGTCCAGAACGAAGAGTCCGTCTGGACGCACGCGATATATGAAGGGTTCCATGTCTTTTGTTTTCATTCTTGTTCCAATGTGAATCCCAACAGATAATAACGTGTCCTGAGGTAGCAGAAGCTCTTCTTCAACATGAACCTCAGTTGTGGACGCCGGTGCACTTGACGTCTCAGGGGAGCTTTTCACTTCTGCCTCTGCTGTTTCAGTTTTGGTTTCTGCCTCTGGTTTCTTCTCTTCTTCACTCATGTTTTTCTCCTCTTTACAATGGCACGGTCGCCATTTTAGCCCTTTCCCCTAGCATCTTCTCTATGCGAACTAGCTCGTTGATTATGGCTATGCGGGCGCCCTCGATTACC
>JAUWZP010000097.1 GCA_030615265.1 Candidatus Bathyarchaeota archaeon | reverse complement strand
GTTTCGTTCTCTCCAAAAAGCCTTCCAGCGCCTCTAGGCGAAGCGTAGGTTCCTGTTAATTCTTCCCAAGGGTCGCTCCAAAGAATCTCTTCAAGATGGGTCTCACGTGGATGCTTTTCATGAGCGTATGCCAGATCGTCTTTTGTCTTGGCTTGTGTCGGCACACCACCATGCAATAGAACATATCTTTCATTAACAAGCACGCCGTTATGCAAACTATCAAAGAGTTTACGCAGACTGGCATAAGCGCGGGACGAGTTTTCACCAAATTTAATGTGCAAATGGCCTGGTAAGTCATGGGGATGGGGCAAAAGGTCGTCTGGGCCCTCATGGTTGCCTCTCATTAGAACAACATTCTCGGGAAAAGCCTCTTTGAGCTTTAACACAACGTAATAGACCTCAGGCGAGTGGACTCCTCGGTCTCCGTAATCTCCGAGAAAAACCAGTAAACATTGTTCACCTTTTCTAACCTTTTCAATGAAGTCTGTAGCTTTCAATATGTGAAATAGACTTTCCAAGTCTCCATGGATGTCTCCAACAACAACTGCTTCACATTTAGGCATCAAATTAACAAGTCTACCAGTGATCTGCAAACTTCCGACACGACCATGTTCATTTGCCTGCAGCTCCACCACTGCATTAACGAGCTCCAGAAATTCGTCTAAAATGACAGTCGTGGCATCTTTGACCAGTTCCTCCAAATTTTCCATGAAGCTCATTTTTACACCACTCTTGATTCGGCGAAACTCTATCTTTTGGATTTTCAGAGTAGCTCTATCTTTTCATGGTTCACTAGATATAAGATATTAAGGTGATTAGATGTTTTCGCCAGACTACATTATACTGAGGATGAACGTTCAAACGATGCCATACAGTTCTTGTTGTAGAAGCGTCGTCCAGATGGAAAATGGATTCTTGACAGCGCTCCAACTGGTAGAATGCAGGCTAACTTATAGGCCGTGGATAAGCAAAGCAAACGGATAACTTTATACGCTTTGAGAGCGTTAAAACGTGTTCTCAAAGTAATTGATGAAGAGTTAGCTGAAAGGTGAAAGCCATGAGCTATCCCAAATTAAGTTTTGAAGAAAGCCTTCTAGAAAAGGTAGTGTTAAAAGAAAAATGCATGGGTTGCAGCGCATGTGTTCTTGTGTGTCCCTTCGTTTGCCTAGAATATCATGAGGAAAAACCGAAACTGGTGAAAAAATGTGAAGTCTGCGGAATTTGTCCCAGAGTTTGTCCCCGATTTAAATGGCCGTTGTCAGATTTGGAAAAGCTTGTGTTTGGAAGGGAAAGAACGGCAAATGAAGACTTTGGCGTTTATCAACATCTTGTTCTTGCTCAAACAATCGATAAAGACGTAATGTCTAGTTGTCAGGATGGAGGAGTCGTTACAGCCCTCGTGACTTTTGCCTTAAAGAATGGGACTATCGATGGAGCCCTCTTGTCTGACCTTAGAACAGACAAGCCTTTCTTTCCGACACCTGTGTTGGCAACAACCCCTGAGGAAGTTCTCAAATGCGCTGGCACACGTTACACGTATTCTCCAAATTTGCTTGCAGTTCAAGAGGCCTTTAAGCAGAAGACGCAAAGTTTGGCTTTCGTGGGTACTCCTTGTCAGATTCAAGCCATTCGTAAGATGGAGGCAGCCAAGCTGAAAAGGTTCACTAACAAGATTAAGTTCACCATTGGACTTATGTGCACAGAAAGCTTCACCTATGAGGGGTTGATGGAGAAACACATTCAACAGACTTTAGGCGTTAATTTGCACGATATAAAAAGGATGAACATTAAAGGAAAGGTCATTGTCACAACAAACTCTGGCGATGTGAAAACCATTTCCCTAGCTGAAGCAAAACGGTACACCCGCAAAAGCTGCTTGCCATGTACAGATTTTTCAGCTGAACTCGCCGACATATCCGTAGGTGGTTTAGGGCTACGCGGCTGGACATTAACCATAATCCGCACTGAAACAGGCAGAGAACTATTCGAAGCCGCTGTAAAGGCGGGGTTAATCAAAACGAGACCTGCCGATGAAGAGAAAAGAGCCTTGAGTTTACTGGTTAAGCTCTCAAAGAAGAAACGGAAGACCGCGGGCTCTTCTTAAAGTTTCTGTATTTCAATGAACAACAGGATTTAAACTGGCACTGCCTTTACGTCGTCAAATCGGATTGTAGACGCCACCAGAAAATATCCAAACCAAGGTGCGACTTGTTTCGTGTCGTTGGCAATGCCGCCTATACTCGTCAGGCATCGAGGAAGATTCTCAAATATTCGCATCGACCTTATTGGCTTTTGCGAAAAACCACATGAACTCGTTTGTCAATTAATTCGAAAATAGAATGTTCCAACTCATTTTTCTGGGTCTCAATCTTCTTCAATGTTCTCTGGTGCTTCTCTTCAAGAACCCTCTTTCTCGATTCGACGGATTCTTTTTGTGTTTGCAGTTTCTGAAGCGTTGCCTGAAGTTGTTTCAGTTCTCTTTGTGTAGCTGCAACTGTTTCCGAGGTTAAGAGCTGGTTCCTTCTTGAGATCGCTCCCAGACAATCGTGATGCAAATTGGCTAAGGAGTCTTTTTTGAGAATGCTGTCTATTTGTTCGCGAGCCTTTCTCAGCCGAGCAGTCTTTAGCTTCAATTTACCCTGACGAATTGCGTCTTCCACTTTTTGCACGATGCTTTTCAGTACAGGATGCCCTTCCTTTTCGCTTGTTAGTGCCTCAAAAGGGGTCTTCATATATTGTTCGAGTTTCCTAGCTTCATCAGGTGGAAGCGCAACACGTGCACTTCTGGCGAGGCTTTGTATCTTAGAGAAGGGTTTTTGCAGATGACGTATATGGTACTTGACCCTTACTTTTAGATCGTTGATTCTCTGCTCTAGTGTCGATAGTTCAACTAGCTCGGCTTTGTCTTGGATTAAACCAATTTTCTGCTCTTTTTTCCGCATCTCTTCCTCGAGAAGCTCTATACGCGTTTCTGCCTGGGATTTCCGTTCTTTAGTATCCTCAGCCTCATGCGTTAGCTGGAAAAGTCTGTCTATCATATCCAGCATGTTCTCTGCGTTTTTGGCTTTAACATATTTTTGCGAAAGAAAACTGCGCAGTTCCTGACTTGTATCTTGTGCTCTTTTTATTGCGATGTCGAGTCTTCTGCGGTCAAGAATGAAATACGGGGAAATTCGGCGGTACCAAACTCTTCTTTCATGGTCGATTGCTCCAAAAGTCTTCTCTAAATCTCCTATCAACAATTGAAAGTTCTCGTATGAGATGTCGTCTGGAACAGCAACTTTGTAGATCATGCTCGAAATGTTCTTGCTCAGCTTGTTAGCTGCTTTGGCGCAACGGTATGTTTTCGAGCTTCCCTTTTGCACCTCTCTGTCACTCTTCTCAAAGAGTTTATCTCCATTTTCCCGGACATCATCTAACCTGCTTCTGATATCTTTGAGTAGGCGCTTTCCCTTGTCCTTCAATGGTTTGATGATTGGCGCAGTCTCTTTCTGTAGCCATTCTTTTAGGTCAGCAAGTGCTATTTGGAAATCTTGAGACATATCAGTGCACTATCTTGAGTAACGATAAAACTGCTATTTAATTTTCTGCTGATGCACGCCAGCTTTACATGTATTTTTCATAAGTCAAGGAAGATTTCAAACTATTTCAAACGAGAAAGTGCTGGTGTTTGTACTTGTTTTTGGGTAGTTACTCTTAAATGGCTAAGGTCATGTAAACATTAGAAAGGAGAGAATACAGAAATGCAACAGGAGAACTCGCAAAATTTTAGAAATAGCAATAGCCATAACCGTTCATTTACTTTCTCGATACGTGAACTAGCTGTATCCACGCTGTTGGGAACTCTTTCGATTTTTTTTGTGTTACTTCCAGATGTTAGGCTTCCCTGGGGAATGGCGGCATTAGATTTCATTGCAGTGCCGTGGATCATAGCCTTTCTGCTATTTGGGTTAAAAGCTGGGCTTCTAACTTCAATCATAGGAACTTCGGGAATCTTCTTTTTCTCTGAAGAGTCTATTCCTTTTATTGGTGCAACTATGAAATTTTCAGCCAGCATTCCACTGATAATAATTCCAGCTGTAATCTTCAGCCTTACGCGATTCCGACTTTATAAGGAGATAGGCAGAATGAAGAAGGTTTACGCTTTCTCAATGGGTATTGGTATCGTTGTAAGATGTTTCGTGACAATGTTCTTGAACTATTACTGGGCAATTCCATTGATGTTTGGATTGAACCCTATTGATGTCCCAGCGTCGTTTAACTGGTTCTTTTGGGGAAGCTCGATGAATCCCAATCCTTTAGCCTACTATGTCTTGGGAGTTGGCTTATGGAACACTTGGCAAGGAATAATTGATGTGGTTGTTGCCTGGCTTATTGTATATCCAACAAAAATCTACAAACAATATGGAATGCGATAGGACTCCATCGGAACACCTATGATAAAACTTAATTTCGCCTAAAGCTTTTGTAAGACAGAACCAGTGGAATTTAGGTGTCGTTTTGTTTAAGGCTAAGCAAAGAATTTTCGAAATCGGCAACATCAAAGTTGGCGGTCAGCCTGGAGAATTGCCGACTCTTTTGATTGGCAACATCTTCTACAAAGGAATGCCTGAAGTAACCAACCATGAGAAAGGAAGCTTCAATAAGAAGCCGGTGCTGAAATGGATTAGAAAGGCTGAGGAACTAGCTGAAAGAACAGGTGTGCCCCATTTTCTAGATGTCATGGCAAATCATCCCCCAGCAATGAAGAAATATATCATGTTTATCGCTGACCATAGCGACGCTCCCTTTCTCGTTGATGGAGCCACTCCACAAACCCGGGTTGCCAGCTTAAATTTTACTCACGAATTAGGCTTACAGGACAAAGTTGTTTTCAACGCTCTTTCTCTCAGAGCACCTGAAAGCGAACTAGAAGCAATTCATGATTCTGGCGTAAAAGCGGCAATTTTGCTTGCGGAGAACGAAGTAGACTACTCACCCAAGGGCAGAGTTACAGTTCTTAAGGGATTTAACGAGCAAGTTGGACTGCTTGAAACCGCTAAGAAAGTTGGAATCGAAAAAATTCTTGTTGACACGATTGTTTTTGATGTGCCCAGCATCGCTTACGCGGTCGAAGCCATAAAGATTATTAAAAATGAGCTTGGATATCCAGCTGGGTGCTCACCTGCAAACGCCACGTATGAGTGGAAACTTCAGCAGGATACAGCCTTAAAAGCGGGTTTCGCCGCCTACAATGCTTCTGCTCATACTATAGCCCAGTTAAGCGGAGCCGACTTTCTCATCTATGGACCATTAAAACAGGCTAAAAAAATTATTCCAACATGCGCCATGAACGACGCTATCATAGCTTACTACGCCAAAAGACAGCTAGGGACAAAGCAACTCACGTCGAACCATCCGCTAAACAGAATCTTCTAAGAAGACTTGGGCGCTAAACGCCGCCTGGGTATA
>JAUWZP010000105.1 GCA_030615265.1 Candidatus Bathyarchaeota archaeon | reverse complement strand
CTTTTGTCATGTCCTCGGTCAGTTCTTCGGCTTCGTGACTGTCGCCTAGTGCCTCCAAGAACTTAACGGTAAATATTTGCATTTCCATGCGATCACCTCCTCAAAGGTCGTCTAGGTACGCGTCGATTGTGTCCCATGAGATACCTAAGCTGGCGTCTTGTCGGCGATCTATGCGGTCAATGACCCCCTCCGCCTGTTCCCTTGTGATCTTGATTCCCTTCTCTTTCGCCTGTCCTAACACATCGTCAACTTGCCAAATAGCAGCAGCGATTACGTCTTCAGGCTTGTAAGCGTTCTGTAGGCGCTCGATAAGAGTCTTAACTGTAGTCATGCCTTCACCTCCGCAAAACAGCAGGTCTCAGGCTTATCCGTGTTCCCGTTAGTGATGTCCTCACAAACAACGTCACAGTCTTCCCGTTTTGGGCAACTGAAACAGCAGATATTACCGCAGGGATCAGGTTTAATAGGCTTTTGAGGTGCCTCGATAGTACAGACATACACTATCTCAGGCATCTTCTATCACCAGATCAACCATGTCCTCTTTCACGGCTTCCTTGAACTCCCGCTTTGCGCCTTCCCGATCCTCTGCCTCAACCGTGTAGCTAGTCCAAACAAAATACTGCATCCGATCACTCCCTTAGTATTCGCTTGGAACCATCATAACGCCGTTGCTGCAGTAGAGCTTAAGGTCTCTTTTCGCATCCGTATAGGTGTAGTGTTGGCGGTGTAGCACGTGGTTGTTGCCGTCCTTGATAATCATGTCTGCTTCATGCTCTGCCTCTTTTGACAGGTGCAGTTCTACGGTTAAGAATGGTTCCCGTCTTATTTTGGGCTTACATCTGATAACGGCTATGCTGTCAGTCACAAACCAAGCGTACCCGTTTTCCATGACGTACTTAACGCCGTCAGTCACCTTAACCCCGAAAACGTTGTAATAGTTCTGGGTTCCGATAAACTGACCAAGTGCCTTAAGGTCTCGGTCTTCTGTTTTTTGCATGTTTGTTTCCTCACCTTAAGGGTAGGTGCATACGTGCATATAAACCTTTTTCGTCTTGCTATGTGGTCTATTTTGCTTTAGCCTCTCGTCGTTGTTTGCAGAGTTCATAAGTTCCTTTCGGGTCTTGGATCGTGGTTAATACCGCTGCGATCCCCGTTAATGTGCTGCGCGCGCGCTTGGCGTCCTGCCGGAAACCTGTGCTGCTCCATGCTATGTGACTGGTCGCCTGTGCGAGATCGTAAAGGCTCTTGCTGCTGCTCTCCTTGTATTCGTTCATAACTTGTCCTTGGATGCCTTCCCCTATGCCGTAGCTGCCACAGAACGCCTTTAAGATCGTCTCTCCCATCTTACTGGTTATCAGCTTCGTCTTGCTAGCCCTGATTACGGTAAGCAGCCCCTTTTCTCCGCTTTGTACGTCCTTGACGGTCTGGATGAGTCGGCGCTCCAAAACTTTCTCGTCTTTGATTGTTGTTAGTCTCAGAATCCTAGTTCTCCACTGGATACGAGAGCCTTTAATGTAGCTTGAGAGCATACCCCGCAGCCACACTAAGGGGTTTGTGCATACCTGCAGCTCTATCATTTGGCTTATCGAGATCGCGTACTGCGTGTAGATGTTGCCCGCCGAGAATGAGATTCCGAGGTTTAGCCCGTTGTGTTCACCGTACACCCCTAAAAGCTGATCTGCCTGGACTACGCCGCTGTGTCTGTCGTACTCGCTGATGCCTAGAGACGAAAAAACTTTGTCTCCGATCTCCTTAACTCGTTCAGGGTCGAGCATGATGTGTTTAAAGCTGGCTACGCTGAAAAGCTGCGGTGTGCCGTTTCTGCTGGCTTTTATGATCGCCTGAAATCCTCTTTGTTCATCTAGGGCGCCGTAGACTTCTGCAAAAGAAACACTGGATGCTTGACGTCTTAGTCTGATCTGATCGCTTTTTGGTGCGGTCTCAGGTGTTAGCCCTTCGCCCTGCAGCAAGCCGTTATAGTTGTCGATCACTCGCTTATCAAATCTTTTTCGTCCGTCTTGGAGTCTTCCCCAACTCCAAAGCGCTTTTTTGCCTAACCTGTAGGTTTTTCCGTTGTCGAGACGAACAAGATACCCGCTTCCGTTGTCGGCTGCGTCTATGCCTACGATCTTCGACTTTTCGATGATTTTTGCTCTATTCATGTTTTTTATCTACCTCCATGTTTTTCGTCTAGAGTATAAGGTGCATACGTGCATATAAACCTTTTTCGTCTAGCTGTGCGGTCTGTTCAACATAGATACAGAAAAAAGGGGTTTGAATTCTATCTTACGGAGAGTCTGCGAGGTCTCTGATGATTTTCTTGACCTCGATTATACGCGGTTGATAGCAGCCGTAAATGTGATAGATATCGTTGAGTGTGATGTGTAACCCCTTCTTCCTGGCTAGATAGTGCACGGCTGCCGCTTTCAGGGTTTTTGGTCTCCTGCCTTGAAGGCGTGTAGATCTAGCAAGAAGATCTTTAATCAAATCGTCGGCTTCCTTGCATAGAGAGAGAAACTCTGATAAGAGCAGTGTTGTCATGTTCTCACCTCACCGGATCGCCCTGGCGACTCGAAAGCAGAATTCTGACAATCTGTAGAATCTTTGTTTTTGGTTTAACTTTAGCGACCTTCTTCCCCTTCATTTTGAAAAACGTGCAGCATTTCACGGTTCCTATGTTTCTCCCAGTTGAATCAATAATTGCGATTTCCATTCTCATTTAGCCCTCTTTCTCTCCATTTTCTTTTTGCGTCCAAATTTGTTAGAACTATTGAGATCAGGTTTCTTCTCGGTAAGTCGATCACAAGTACGCCATGTTTCATGCAGTCTGGGCAAATATTGAAAGGGGTTTCCCGTCCATCGTGAAAGGTGAATTTGCATGGGTAGACGGCTTTTACGCTGTCTCCGCAAGCGTCACAAAAGAGTGGAACCATGTTATTTCCATCCCTTCAATACGGTTAATATTTGATCGAGTTCCTCCATGTTTTTCGCTACGAAACGTTTTCCTTGGATGTAAACTTCTACCGACATTTCTTACGTCCTCTGTTTAAGGATGGGTGCATAGGTGCATATAAACATGCTGTCAGCTCTGTTGGACATGGATACAAAAAAAGGGGGGTTAAGTTTTGCCGTCTCTTTTTATCAATTTTTTAAGTTGAATAGCAACTAGAACAGAACATGGTAGATAATAGACTAGAATCAATCCGAGTGGGGTTTTGCTGAAAATAATCAAATAGCCCAATTTAGGTATTGTGATGTTTGTAAATTTTGCTAAGACGTTTTCTGGGATGGTTATGAAGTTATCGGGTGCGTCACATACATCTCCCTTTGTCTGTAAGAAGTCTTCACTTTTTTCGATTACTCTATGAACTATGATTATATTGTCCTTAAGTGGATACTTTACAGCGATTACGTCACCGACTTGAACATCTTCAAAAGTTGTTTTAGAACAAACCATTAAATCTCCCACATTGAACCGGGGTTCCATACTGCCAGATGTGACTATGAAGTAATATTTTCCTCCACCGACCTGGATGGGTTTGTACTCGATAACGAGGAGGGCAACACTTAAGATAGATAACACAATGATTGTAGAGATAGCTAGGTCATAAAAAAAAGGGGGAATTTTGATGAGTTTCCTCATTTGAATCACCTAGATTGCTTGGTCTAAGCGGATTTCAACGCTGAATTCTACGCTGTCGCTCTGAATAATGTTGCCAACACTGGGCGGTAGTTCAAACTCCAACACACAAGCTGCCCATTGAGTTCCTGCGGGAAGCGTGCCAACTGTAATCGTATGGTCCTCCCAACAGTTGATCGAGTGTTTGCGTCCACCAAGACAGCCTGCGTTAGCACAGCCTTGCAATCCGTAATAGAACCCTGCTGGCCCTGGTTGATTGATTTGCAGATTGAGATATTGCCCTAGTTCGCCAGCTCCCAAACCGGGATCTCCACCAGTAGTATCTACAGCCTGTTCTGGTTCATTCTGCCCGTTCTCATAGTTCTTGACGTTGACAATCTTCATGCTGAGTATGCCATCCAAAGTGCCTACGTTCTTAACGATGAATTGATATGTAATTGTCGTGTGTTCAGTTCCACCCGTACCATCTCCTGGAGCCATATTACCGAGAGTTATTGGAATCGAACTACCGTGACTAACCTCTAATTCTAATGTTCCAGCCGAAAACACATTTTGTCCCAATGTTTCTACGTCGTTGAAATAAGCGAATGTTCCCAAAGAAGCGATTGACAGCACTAGGAAAATCATCAATATACTGACTAGCGTTCCACTTTTAGCTATTTTCATGTTTTTTCCTCCATCTTAATGGGTGCATAGGTGCATATAAGCTTTATCCAATGAAAAAGAGTTTGCGGGATTCATGCTTTAGAGTTGTCGGATAGGACTTTACACCATCGGGGGAGATAAGAGTTCAATCCTTCCGATGAGGCCGTGAGGAATAACGTTGTATTCGCCTCGCATTTCTCCGCAT
>JAUWZP010000059.1 GCA_030615265.1 Candidatus Bathyarchaeota archaeon | reverse complement strand
AAAGAGCAGTCGAAGAAAGCAAATCAAAAGGGTAGAAGCACTCCGCAAGATACCCTATAAACCGAATTTTGACACGCTTCCTAATCAACCGAAGACTCGACAGAGCCGTTTGTAACAATACTCATAAGGCGAATTAAAACCATTAGGAAACGGTGAAATATGTGAGTGAATATTTACTTGGCGTTATTGTAGGTGGTGTTATAGCTTTACTCCCGATTTTTTTGAATGATTTTCTTCGAGCAAGACAAGAAGAAAAGAAATGGAAGTTGCACTCAACTCAAGAATTTCTTAGGAGACTTTATGACCCACTCGCTCCCTTCTTTAGTGCACCTTATAAAATTACTTTGGGTTTGCTTGGTTATTCCGCATATCAGATGATGGATTTAAACAAAGAAGAGCAACAGCAAATCTCTTTAAATCTTGATAGTGTTACCGATGAGATTTTAGAAGCTTTAAAGAGTTTTGTAGACAAAGGATACGTTGGCTTGTTTCCCAAAGACCTTGGAGACATGATGTTGACTTTTTACCTTCAAATAGCAACCTTGAACAAACTTATCAAAGAAAGAGGGATAACACATAAAGAGACTCTAGAGACCTTAAAAGAAACCATGTCTATGGGAGACAAGATACGAAACAGAATGAGACAATTTCTAAACGTTGACGCTTTAGATTAGTGAGATGCAATGTACCTCGCCATCACCCGATGGTTAACACCTTTCTTCTTGACCCTAAGAGTTAACAGAGCCTCAATTTAAACGCGTTCGAAACCTTAAGCACTCTTTCAGGTTTGAGAGAACTGCAATCAATTATAAGGATACGTATGGAATCTTCATAAACCATAATATTAAGACATGCATTGATAGTATCTGATGAAACTTGGCTAAGCTAAGGTTTGACAAGCGCCTAACACGCTTGCGACTACTGTTCCACAGTTTAGGTTTAAGCTGCCTCGGAGGAGCGGTGTTTCTTCAAGTTTTGGTCTTCAAAGACATAGCCACACAAGGCTATTTTTTAGGCATAGAGAACAACCCAGTCATACTGCAGCTAGAAGTTGGACTTACAGTGTTCGCTCTCATCTATCTCGTACATTTATACATTTCTACGATTCGTTCAATTCCGTAACTGAAACATGATTTAATGTTCCAGCAAGTCTTAAATACGAGATAACAAAACCTTCTGGGTTAGGTGGTGCTTTTGGAAAGGAAAATTGCCATGACCCTAATCATGTTAGGAGTTGCCTTAACAATGTGGATAAGCTTAGCATCAGCTGATGAGGAAATTGAGCTTTATGTGCGCACAGACAAAGCCTCTTATGGATATGGAGAAGAAGGAACGCTTTTTGTCACAGTCTGGAACAATGGAGGCGCTGTAACCCTAAAGAACATCGAAGTGAAGTTCCCTTGGGAAAGACCGCATCTATGGAACTATACCACCTTCGATATTGAAGAAGCCATAGGAAAAACGCAAGAAACTTATGAAATTCCGTTTAACGTCCCTTCAGAATCACGGAATGTTTGGGATAATAGCATTGCTCAAGTTACATTAAATTACGAGGACACGGATGAAATATCTAAAACTGAAGGAACTACGATCCCGATTAACATTGCAGTGCCCGTCTTCGAGGAAAACGTAACACCCATTTATTACCTGACAGCGGTGCTCACCACAGCAGTTATCATTGCCCTCATTGAGCTTTACTTCGTCTGGAAACGCCTAGGAAAACTAACTTCTACCCCAGCTACCGTCTAAATTACTAATCAACTTTTCAGCTGAACACAACCATTTCTCATAACAAAATCAAGATCTTTCTCGGCTTGCCCTTCAGCGTTGCGCTTAAGTATCTGAACATAAAGAAGATATGAGGAGGTGCACAGCGCTCGAAAAAATCATCGTTACAGCCGCTTTGATATATGCCAACGGTGAGGTTCATTTAGGACACATTACCTCAACCTATCTTCCCGCCGACATTTTCGTCCGATATCTTAGGCTGAGAGGAGACGACGTTATCTACGTTCATGCCACAGACGATTTTGGAACACCAATTCTAATTGCAGCTGAACAGGCGGGGAAAACTCCAGAAGAATATGTAGCCCACTGGAACAAAATTGACCAGAAAGATTTCAGCGATTTGGGAATATCCTTTGACATATTTTACAAGACAAGTTCTGAAGAGAACATAACGCTAGTGCAACATTTTTTCAAAAAGCTCAACGAGAAAGGTTACATCTCTAAGAAGATAGTTTCGCAACCTTACTGTGACAACTGCAAAAAAGTTCTACCAGACCGATACGTAAAGGGCACATGCCCCTACTGTGACGCGTCAGATCAGTACTCTGACAGCTGCGAAGAATGTGGCCGAACGTTCCAGCTTGGAGAGATCCTAAATCCATACTGCGCCATCTGCGGATCAAAACCAGCAACCAAACAGAGTGAACATTACTTTTTTAAGCTCACGTTATTTTCTGACGCCTTGAAAAAATGGTTGATTGAAAACAGGAATCTGCAATCTGAAGTCAAACACTATGTGTTAAACTGGATAAAAGAGGGGCTGCGCGACTGGGACATTACGCGGGACATAACTTGGGGAGTGCCTGTACCGTTAAAGGAAGCTAAGGGAAAAGTGTTCTACGTGTGGTTTGACAACCACCTCTGCTACATCTCCACTGCTCTAAAATACTTTGCAAACAGAGGTACTAATGGAAAAAAAGCTTGGAACTCCTCGCAAATCTACCATTTCATTGGAAAAGACATAGCTTACCACCATTATCTTTTCTTGCCAGCTATGCGCATCGGGGAGGGAGAATATAAACTTCCAGACCACATTCCAACAAGAGGACATCTAATTCTTGAAGGACGAAGCTTTTCGAAAAGCCGGAAATGGTACGTAGGCCTAAGAGAGTTTCTTGATCAATTTCCAGCGGACTATCTAAGATATTATTTAGCAGCTATAACGCCTGACAGCCAAGTGGACGTAAACTTCGACTGGGAAGACTTCAAGAACAGAATAAACAACGAACTGATCGCAAACATCGGAAACTTCATTCATCGAACCTTAACTTTCACATGGACAAACTACGAGGGAAAAGTGCCCAAGCCCACCCAACATGACGAACTAGACAATGAATTCGAAGACAAAATAAAAGCTGCAGCCAGCGAAGTAGGAGCAGAAATAGAAAAGATAAAGCTGAGCAGAGGCTTAAGAAAAACAATCGAATTCTCAACTATCTGCAATCAGTATTTTCAGAGAAAACAGCCTTGGACCAGCAAGGAAAAAGCCAAAACCTGCATCTACCTGTGCCTAAACGCGGTGAGAAACCTAGCCATTCTGCTTGCGCCTTACACACCGTTTTCAGCTGAGAAACTGTGGCAACAACTAAACCTAGAGAGCTCTGTTCACGAGCAATCTTGGAGTTCAGCATTGGAACTGAAGATCCCAAGTGGACACAAAATCAACAAGCCAAAAATACTCTTTAGAAAAGTGGATGAAGAAGAGATCGAAGAACAAAAGGAAAAACTGCAAAAAACAGCTGCAAAATAACTTGTTGCAACGCCATAAAACAAATAAGGCAAGGCTTCTTTTCCACAAGGGAAGCAACACGGGAAGTTTAAGCCATGTCAGACAAAGCAGTAATTTCCTACGAAGAATTTTCGAAAATGGACTTACGCATAGGAAAAATAGTCAAAGCTGAACCTGTTCCGCAATCCAGAAATCTCATTAAACTTTCCATTGACGTTGGCAAAGGCGAAATAAAACAAGGAGTCGCTGGAATCGCCAAGATATACGCTTCAAATGAACTCGAGGGAAGACAGGTCGCGGTATTAAACAACCTGCAGCCAAGGCGTATTTTCGGCATTCTTTCCAATGTTATGATTCTAGCCGCAGAAGATGAAGCAACAATCTCCATGCTTGTGCCCGAACGTCCAGTTAAGGTTGGAAGCCAAATAAAGTGAGCATTCTACCTTTAAAGATTGACCTTCACGTGCACACATGCTATTCAGTTGATGCTATGTCCTCTTTGAAAGAGACAGTACTCTATGCAAAGAAAAACGGCTTAAACGGAATAGCCATCACAGACCACGATTCTTTAAGGGGTGTTAGAAAGGCATTGAAACTTGCTGATAGAATGCGGTTCATCGTGATCCCAGGAGTAGAGGTAACAACATTGCAGGGTCATGTGTTAGCCCTCAACATCACAACGTCTATACCGCAGAATCTAGGTCTCGCTGAAACCGTTGAAAAGATTCATGAAGCAGGCGGAATAGCCGTAGCCGCTCATCCCATAGTGTTCATAAAATCCCAGATTAAAGAACGAATAGCCTCTGTCTCAAATCTGGACGGAATTGAAGTAATCAACTCTTCGGCTTTCCCCTTTTCTCTCTCAACCCGCTTAAACCGAGAATTGGCAGAACGACTCAATCTTCCTCAGACTGCTGGAAGTGACGCTCATCATGCAAGTGAAATCGGAACCGCGTACACTTTGGTCGAGGCTGATTCCGGGGTTGACGAAATTGTTGAGGCAATAAAAAAGGGAGCGGTTTTTCCTTTTGGGAAGTCTATTTCGTTGGAAACGAGAGTTAGAAGAGTTGCCTTTCGCCTAAAAAGGTGGATTTAGAGAAGGCTTACTCTTAGCAGTCTTCGATTTGGTCTAAGCCTAAATCGAGGGGCAAAGATTTTTCTGGTTCTGAGTAGGAAGATTCAACATCATAGAGTTTTGGCATTATTATTCCCAACTTACCGGTTATAGCGGATGCGGATACCTCTTGAGTTTCTGTTAAGCCTTTTTTCAGTAAGCTTTCACGAAGGACTCTAAGCTCTGCAGGTTGTAGCGCGCGGGTAGGCGGTTTAGCCATTAGGCTTTTGTCCTCCATGCTTCCACGTTAAGCATGTCTTTAATTGCCACTCGGATGGCTTCGGCTCGATTTGGATAGAACTGTTCGTTTACCAGTTTGTCCAGTGCTTTGATATATGGTTCTGGAAGATACAGCGTGATTAGTTTCATATACACCTCCTCCTAAAAGGCAGAATAGGGGAACAGCGTCAGGAGATATATTGTCTTATATTAATATTAAAATATGATTAAAACATGTTGAACCTACCGCATATAAAGCTTTCCATAGTTTTTTTCTGCCTCGTTGCTTTTTCATGTTAATCACAAGCTTTTCGGAATGTTTATGTTTTCCTAAAGTAATTAAAAGTTTGATACCATGCGAAATGGGTTTATCTTTCGTTTGAGGACATGCCTTGCGGTCTGGTGAAAGAGCTAAATGAGCAAGCAGGTTAACCGAGTTTTCGTGAAGAGTTTCGGGTGTTCAACGAACATGGCTGACGGCGAGTTCATTACAGGCTGCTTGTCAACTGAAGGCTATGAAATTGCTGACAGAATGGAAGATGCAGATGTCTTGGTGTATAACACTTGCGCGGTAAAAACACCTACGGAAAACCGCATGATTGACCTTCTGAAGAAAACGCCGAAAACAAAAAAGGTTATCGTAACTGGCTGTTTGCCCATAATAAATTTTGGCAGACTGAAAAGAGAAGTCAGGTTCGATGGAATTTTAGGTCCCGCTCCAGGCTTGAAAATAGTTGAAGTGATTCAAAGAGTTGCTCGTAATGAACGAGTTATGTTGCTGAACGCAGGTGCCAAGCCTGGTCTAGACCTCCCGAGATGCTTTGAAAACTCGATTGTAAGCATTGTTCCAGTTGCCTATGGATGCTTGGGAGCTTGCGCTTACTGTTGTGTGGTTTCGGCGCGTGGCCGTCTTCGAAGCTATTCTATCGACGAAATTGTTGAAAGAGTGAAAAAGGATGTGGCTTCTGGAGCTAAAGAGGTGTGGTTAACCTCGCAGGACATGGCATGCTACGGGCGAGACATCGAAGTAACTCTTGCCGATTTACTGGAAGAAATCTGCAAAATTGAAGGAACCTTCCTCGTTAGGATCGGGATGATGACCCCGAACTATGCATCAAATATTCTTGAGAAGTTGGTTGAAGTCTACAAGCATAGGAAAATTTTCAAGTTTCTCCATCTGCCAGTTCAGAGCGGAGACAACGAAGTGCTAAAGCGAATGCAACGCTTCTATACCGAGGAGGAGTTCATCCAGATTGTAAAGAATTTCAGAGAAGCCATGCCTAACATAACGATTGCAACTGACGTTATCTGTGGTTTCCCAGGTGAAACAGCTGAAGCCTTCGAAAAAACATTGCATCTCATAGAGAAGGTGAAGCCAGACATAGTGAACGTCTCAAAATTTTTCCCAAGGCCAAATACGCCAGCCGAAAAATTAGAACCCAAAAATCCGCCGAGCGAAATTAAAGAGCGAAGCCGAAAAATGGTTGAGCTGGTCAGACAGGTCACGTTAGAGAAGAATCAAGCTTGGAGAGATTGGAAAGGACAGATTCTTATCGATGAAAAAGGGAAAAAGCCAAGTTCATGGATTGGGCGCAACTTCGCGTATAAGCCAATAGTTGTGAAGAGCCAAGAATCATTGTTAGGGAGAACTGTTGGTGTTCATGTTGTTGAAGCTTTTCAAACATATCTCGAAGCAGTTCCAGACTGGTACAAAATCTAGAAAGCTAAATATTGCCATCTCATTATTCTGCGCTTATGGACGCAAAGCAAGATAAAGAAAACTCTAGCTTTTCATCAATTTCTATTGGGTAACAGAGTGATATCAGTTGATTATGTATTCCGGCAGCTTCAGCCCTCTTTCACTCAACCTTTCAGCGAGTTTAACTGGCAAAGGACTCAAAACGTATGCTGCCCTCATGTAAAACCTCCTAGGCTGGCCCAGCTTAACCTTCTCTTCCAAGGTTATGTGGAAATCTGACTTTTCAGCTAAAGTTGACTTTTTCGTTCCCGTGATTGACAGGACAATTCCGTTCAGTTCTTTGAAGATGTTACACCAGCTGATGACAGGCTTGGTTTCTCCAGAAAATGACACCAAGATCTCGAGATCTCCAGCCCTCGGATGCGGAGTGTTCACGCCTCTGGCTATGTACACGTTGTCTCCCAAGAACCCCTTGATGTGAAAAAGTCTTATCGCAGTCATCTTTGCGATTTCGTTTGCAGTGCCCTTTCCGCCCAGGAACACGTTGATCCGTCTTTCCAGTATGTCAACAAGTTGCGCATAGGTTTCCGACTCCACATTCGAGTCGATCAGTTGCCCCAGCTTGGAGAGTTCTTCCTCGCAGAGACGAAGCACCCCGTCCACTCGGAGGTTCCGGAAGATCGCTTCAGTCATCATGCAGAGAAGAAGCAGGCTTCCAAGCTCGAACATGTCACCCATGATGCCTACCTCGCTGTACTCAAGAGAGGGCTTCGACCTTCCCCGCCCTTTCAGCTCAACCACATACCCGTGTTCCCCAACTATCCTAGCCAGCGGAGAGCTCACGTTAGAAGTTATGAGCCCCATGGAAAAACTTGACGACTTTTTGTCTTCAATATATTCCGCCAGATCTTGCGTCATCACCAAGGGATCGTCAGAGAAGCCGCTACCAGAGTTGATCAAAAGCAACGTCTTTTTGTATCGTCTTTCAAGCTCAGCTGCCGCATCGTACATGTTTTTCCCTGGAAACCCTGGGTCGTCCGGAGTCAAAACAACCTTGTTTCTCCAGCCTATTTGGCTCATTGCGATTTGGCTCATCGCAGCGTTTAAGGAGTACAGTGACCTGCCTGATCCGCTGCAGATCACGCAGTTGGCGGATTTGAGGTTTTCGTACAGTGGCAACAGTTTTTTTCTTTTTATGTCGAGAAGGTTGTCTTTGATCCTGTTGACGTATCCTATATGGCTGATTTTGCTTCTGATCACTCTCACCTCATTTAGAAAGTCTTCTGGCGGGCGCATTTGGATATTTTTTTCTTATTTTTGCATCGGCCATTCTCGCAATCATCGCGTTGGAGATGAGCACATATTTGACCCCTGTCAGTTCAGCTAGATTCGCTGGTTTCTGATCTTGAGTCACCAGAAGCAAGTCGTTATTCTTTGCGTACTCTGTGATTTCCCTGTCTTTCGCCCCCTGCAATCCTGCAGCTTGAGCAGTTACCACATCCCACCCTAAAATCTCAAAATATTCTTTCAACCCCGCGTACATTTCATCAAGGAGAAGCTTCACCAAGATCACCTCACCGCATTTGCCCGCCTAGGTCTCTGATAATCTGATTGGGTGCTCTGCTTTAAATCTTACACGGTCAGTGCGCGTATCACAAATAGGATGTAAGAATTGGAAAATGTTGTTCAGGAAATATGGAAAAACCTGATGATGACTTGCCATGAACATTACGTCTGCAAGTAGTAACTGTAGAGATTCCTTCTGTTGTTTTATAGAGTTTCTTAATGTTCTCTTACTCTTTTCCTCCCCATTTGCCTATGAAGATTATAGCGATAACGCATATGATTGTGACTATGACTGCAACGATTACGAAGTAGAACCACTCGAACCATGTTCCGCCGATGGTGGTCAGTGATATTCCCGCAGTGGAGAAGGCTCCAAGCACCACGTTAGTCCATATCATGCCGATGACGATGCCAAAGGCTGTGCCAAGTGAAGTAGCGATGGTTTTTCGAAACTCCGCCACAGTGACTTTCTTCTCGCCCATTTTACCTCTCACCTCCATACAGCTTCAAATTATAGCAGTCGCTTATCACGGTTATTAAAAACATGTCGAACTTCGGAATATCACTTTTTATTGCTGCCCCATCGTTAGTTACAGCTAGAGAAAGGAGAATAGCCAGTTTGCCTAGTGACACCGTTGTCGTCAGTCTAGACATCGTGGCGCGGATTCTTGAAAACCCAGATTGGAGCAAGAAAGCTAGAAAGGTGAAGACCTTGAAAGAGATGCGCCAGATAATCTTAGCTTTCTGTGAGGCAAACGGAACAGTAGTTAGGACAGACGAAGAGACATTTTGCACTTAACCCTTAACACTCACGCGAAAGAGTGTTTTTCCGCGCGCAATTCTTTTTTCAGAAAGGGGATTTGAGGCTACATCACTTGGATGTTTCCGCTAGTCTATTTACTTTCTTTACGGCTTCTAGGGCAACCTCGATCATCTTGTCGTCTGGTTTTCTTGTTGTTAGATATTGGAGTCCCAAGCCTGGTGCTACTAGGACTTTCATGACTCTTGATTTCTTGTACCTGTCGCTGAGCTTCAGAAGCTCGTAGGAAATACTGGCAATTAGGGGAATAAGAAGAACCCTGTAGGCTAGTCTCACAAGGAACCCTAGATCGGGCATGATTGACAGTAGCAGAATGCTGATCAAAGAAACGATGAAGATGAAAGACGTTCCGCATCTTGGATGAAACCGAGAGAATTTCC
The DNA here is from genome assembly GCA_030615265.1 of Candidatus Bathyarchaeota archaeon. GTDB lineage: Archaea > Thermoproteota > Bathyarchaeia > Bathyarchaeales > Bathyarchaeaceae. The sequence continues at coordinate 1,559 of JAUWZP010000059.1, read as the reverse complement.
CAGCGTTAGAAACATTCAGCTCAACTCCAGCTTCATAAGCATTGATAGCCGTGTGTTCCGCGCCATGATATTGGAATACTCTCTTGAAATCTCCAACCAGAGATATGGAGGCTAGATACAGAAGTAACATTGCAAGGCGGATTACGCCTTCTACAACGTTAAAAACTACTCCTCCAAGATCCAAAAGTGTAGTCAAGAGAAAAGGTAAGATGCTAAACAGGAATATTGCCAAAGCTAGACCTATGACAAGGGCTAGCACCATCAGTTTAGGGTCAAGTTCTTCCTCTTCTTCCAGAGTCGCATCTGCAGAGAAATAGAGACCTTTGATGCCCAAATACATAGTTTCAAACAGTGCTACAACGCCTCTTAGAACAGGCAGTTTTAAGATCTTGTATCTGTCAGATACCGATCTTATCTCCTCTACTTTTGCCAGTATTTCGTCGTTAGGCTGCCTAACACAGATTACCATATGCTTCTTAGAGCGAATCATCACGCCCTCTATTACCGCCTGCCCGCCAAACGCCAGCGAAGGCTCTTCCTTTTCCTTAACAGCTAAGTTCATGCTTTCTAAGGAGAATTTGCCAATCTTATATTCTTTTGTTGTTTTCGACTGCTCGCACGCAATTGGTAATAAAACAAGAAAGTGGACATCTTACAATTTTTGCATAGAATTCTGGTTATAATTGTCTGGCTCGGCTTTCCTTAAGCCCTTGCGCTAAGTCTTTATATACGCGACACTTACAACTCAGAAACTGTGTGTCAAAATGAAAATTGGCGTAGTTCTCCTAGACCACGGTGAACCCCCAGAATACAATGAATACACCTATTATTCTTTCAGAAACTTCGCAACCAGCCTGATCCACATGGGCTTTATCCCTAAGATTGTTCTCAGATTTGACCGTGGAACGATTCTTCAAGACAGAAACAAGATATACGCTGAGAAGCCATCTCCCAATCCCGCGCTCGTCGATGCTTGGCTACATCCATACAAAGGAAATGCGCACTTTATTCCAAAGGCAAAGAGACTTCGCATAACACGCTTCGGCATCTACCGCAAAGGCACAAAACCGCACTACCTAGCCAGAAAAACAGGTTCAGGACATGGCGAACCAGACTTTTATGAGATGTACGGCTTCGAAATTCACAGCCGCTGGCTATCAATGGGTGGGCGTTCACCTTTTTATGACCAGACACAACCGCAGAAAGAAGAAGTAGCTAAACGACTGGAGAAAGAGTTCGGAAACAAAGTGGCAGTCAGATTTGCCTATGGTATCGACCCTTTTCCTCAACTGAAAAACCAGACGCCTGAAGCAGTAGTTAAACAGCTTGTTAAAGAGAACAGAATAACTCATCTAGTGGTGTCCGAGCATTTTTCAGTAACCACCGATTCCATGTCAACATTTCACCTTCGAAAACATGTGGAACACGCCTTACATGAACATGGAGCCCACATTCCAGTCGTCTATGCGGATCAGCTTGGAGGAACCGACGTTTTCAACGAGGGAGTAGTCCTCAAAATTAGAGAGGAACTAGATGGACTACCAAAAGCCGCGAAGGTC
>JAUWZP010000003.1 GCA_030615265.1 Candidatus Bathyarchaeota archaeon | reverse complement strand
GATTACTTCTGTTAACAGAATAACTGTTGAAGCGGCAGGAGAAATGTGTTTCAACCCTTTTAACCATAAATAGTAGGGGATTAACCAGCAAAATACTGCAGTGTATAAGATAGCTATCCATGCTTCAGCTGAGAGGTTCAGCAAAGAAGAAGTGTTGGAAAGAAGTATGAACGGGGATAAAGGCAGAGTTGTCGCCAGGAAGATCCATGGCATGATTTGAATGGCGTTGTGAGCGTCAACTATTTTCTTGTTGTACATTATGAAGAAGGACCAGAGGATGCCTGACAAGAATACTAGTCCGTCTCCTGTGATCATGCCTTGAGTTAGTTCGAGTAGGTTTAAGTTGGTGCTGACAAAGAAGACTCCGATGAGCCCTGAGGCTATTCCCAACGTTTTCTTTTTCGAAAAACGTTCTTTTAAAACCAGCCAACTTAGAACTGCAACCCAGACAGCGCTCAAATTGACAAGCAAAGAGGATTTAGATGCTGTTGTAAAACTCATGCCCAGATACTGTATTAGATAGGCAACGCCGTTCAGTAATCCTAGATACCAGACTATTCGTTCTTTTGCCAGAGAGACATCAAGGTTTTTCGTTAAGGAGCTGATCAATAGAGCCAAGGCTGAAGCTATAGACATTCTTAAAAAGATGAACATGTAGGGGTCAACAAATGCTAAGCCGATTTTTATGGCGGGAAAAGAAGTGCCCCACAGTACACCAGCTAAAATCGTTAAGAACAACGCGTTCTTTCGGTCTTTCAGAGCAACACTCCCAAAACAGTCCACTTGTATGAACCAATAGATAAATTCATCTAGATGAGAAGAGTCTCTTGCGCACGGTGATCTGTAACTTTTTTTATTGTATTGTTTTCAGGAATTTTTCTGCTTTTACCTTTGTCGCGTTTCGGGTATTGTTTAGCTGTCTTGTTGCAAATGAAATCACTTCTTCTTTGTTCTCAATTTGGTCAAAATACATGTCAAAAGCTGAAATTGCATGACCAAGTAGAATGTTCTTACATTCTTGAGTGAGATGTGATTTGGTAGTAAGATTTTCTATCTTTAGGAGTTCATTGGTGATTTTCTGAGTAAGATGTGGTTTTGCTTTAGCGATCTTTCCCGAATTACCAATTACATTGGCAACTGTAACCATATATTCAGCATTAAGAAGACCGAAATATTTGTCAAAAATATCTTCGAATCTGTTTTCCATGTCAACTTTTGTTAGATTAGCAATTATATATAGTGCATTCCACTTCAGTATTCTTTTGTCACTATCTAGCAGTTCAAAGAAGAAATCTATTCTCGGGTAAAGCCTCTCCGAGTTTCCTTCGCTAATGATCCTGAGAATTTTGGCACAACCGTATCTTATCCGTGGGTTTGTCGAAGATATTCCAATGAAGACCTCTGGGAGCAAATCTGGGTTTCTTATCACATTTTCAGCAATGTCTTCAACTTTGACTTCTTTATTCCCAAGTTTTTCCAAGATAACAATTCTTTCTATGAGGAATCCTCATTTTCAATAGAATTCAAGATTCGTTTAAGCATTTTGGAATTGAATACAACATTCTCAGTGTTTGGAAAGTCATGGTAAGATAATTTGCGCATGCAAACGTTTTTGTGTTTTGAAGCAAAGTTTAAATAAAGTATGACTCCTTTCGTAGATAGCCCAAAAACAATGGACTGTTTAAGATGTCAAAGGAATTCCTGCACATCCTGAGAATCGCCGACACAGACATAGACGGCACGCTAAAAGTAAGCTACGCTCTAACTAAAATCAAAGGCATAGGAATCCAGCTTGCCCACGCAATCTTACAGAAAACCAACATCAACCCCCAAGCTCGCATAGGCTTTCTCTCCGAAGCTGAAGCGAAAAAACTTGAAGACATCATAACAAACCCTACAAAACACGGCTTTCCAGGCTGGCTTCTCAACCGCCCAAAAGACATCGAAACAGGAAAAGACATCCACCTTATAGGACCAGACCTAGAACTTCGCGTCAAATCCGACATTGAAGAACTGAAAAAAACTAGGTCATGGAGAGGCTACCGTCACGCCTACGGTCTGAAAGTTAGAGGACAAAAAACAAGAACCACAGGCAGATCAGGAAAAGCCATGGGCGTCAGAAAAAAAGCACTCATGCGAAGGGGAGCCAAGTAATGGGAGACATCAGGAGACAGCGGAAAAAATATGAAACACCCCGTTTCCCATGGAGAATCGACGCATTAGAAGCAGAACTGAGACTGGTTGGACAATACGGACTGCGAAACAAACGGGAACTGTGGCGCCACAGAACAATGCTCTCAAAATATCGAGGCATAGCCCGCTCACTCTTAGGCATGTCACCGGAACAACGGAAAAAACTGGAAACGCAGCTTTTAAACAGGCTTCACCGCTTAGGCATTCTCCCCGACAAAGCAGCACTAGACGATGCCCTTGACTTGTCAATTGAAGATATTCTCGAACGGCGGTTCCAAACTATAGTGTTCCAGAAAGGACTAGCCCGATCAATTCATCAAGCCCGCCAGCTCATTACACACAAGCACATTGCGATTGAAAAACGAAAGGTCAATTCCCCAAGCTACCTAGTTTTAAGAGACGAAGAAGCCTCAATCGCCTACGCTCCAACAAGCCCAATGTCCAACTCTAAACATCCTTTACGCACATCCATCCCGACCGCAAAACCAGAAACTGCTCACCCATCTAAAGGCGCAGAGAAAAAAGCGAAGGAAAAAACATGAGCAAAAAAACAGAACGATGGGCAGTAGTCCGCATATACAGCTCCTACAACAACACAATCGTTCACATAACCGACCTATCAGGCGCTGAGACCATAGCCAGAACATCAGGAGGCATGTTTGTAAAAGCCGACAGACTAGAATCCTCCCCCTACGCTGCCATGAGAGCGGCATCAGCAGCCGCAAGAAGCGCCAAAGACAAAGGAATAACCGCCATCCACATCAAAGTAAGAGCCCCAGGAGGCTCAGGAGCCAGAACCCCAGGCCCAGGCGCCCAAGCAGCCATCCGAGCGCTGGCCAGAGCAGGTTTTCGCATTGGAAGAATCGAAGAGGTAACTCCTATTCCTCACGATGGAACCAGAAGAAAAGGCGGACGGCGAGGTCGCAGAGTCTAGTACCATAGTCTTTTAGAGAGGGAAACATTGAAATAATGCGTTCTCTCCCTTATGAAAAGCGCATAGGTTAACAGCTATCGTAAGGTGTTTAGCTGTATGAAAGTACGATTTGTTGACAAAACTGACGTTACTGCCCGTTTAATTATCGAGGGCGTTGATGTGCCCTTTATGAACGCCTTACGCCGCATCATACTCACCGAAGTTCCCTCTATGGCAATCGATGAAATAGTTGTCCTCGAAAATTCCTCCATATTAAACGACGAAATTTTAGCCCATAGGCTCGGGTTTGTCCCGTTAAAAACGGACTTGGACACTTACAATTTGCCCAAAGAATGCCCATGTAAAAGCGAGTTTGGATGCAACCTTTGCCGCGCGACCCTAACAATTGATGTAGAAGCCACCGACAGCGTTAAAACAGTATACTCCAGTGACCTCGTTCCCAACAACCCAGACATTGCGCCAGTAAGCAACAAAATTCCAATTACAAAACTGGCACCAGACCAAAGAATCCGATTAGAAGCCTATGCTCGACTCGGCAAAGGAAAAGAACACGTAAAATGGCAGCCTGTTTCAGTGTGCGCCTACAAGTATTTTCCAAAGGTCAAAATAAACGAGAAACTCTGTGACGCTTGCGGCAAATGTGTAGACGTATGCCCGAAAAGAATTCTCACAAACGTTGAAAAAAACATAGGAATCCGCAACATCACCGAGTGCACACTCTGCCAAGACTGCGAAGACGCTTGCCCTAAAGATCCAACCGCCATCGAAGTAACCTGGGATAAAAACGCGTTCATTCTTGGAATAGAATCGAATGGCGGGCTTTCAGTAGACCGATTACTTTTTGAATCTCTCAAAATTCTCGATGGAAAAGCAGAGAATTTCCTCAACCTTCTAACGGAGAAAAAGTGATGAAAAGGCCTAAGGCGACTAACACAGAACTGCTCAGCGTTGTCCGTTTGTTAAAGAAAAAATCTACTGAAAGCAACGCTGGCATATGGCGAGACGTGGCGAAAAAGCTTTCAACCTCAAAAAGACGACGAGTCGCAGTTAATCTCAGCCGGCTTAATCGTTATACAGAGGCGAAGGAGACGGTCGTAGTACCAGGCAAGGTTCTAGGAGCAGGACGCCTTGACCACCCAATAGATGTGGCTGCGTTCACTTTTTCAACGCAAGCAAAAGCCAAAATCTTGAAGGTGAAGGGAAAATGTTTATCAATTCAAGAGTTGGTGAAGAAGAATCCGAAAGGCACCAACGTGAAAATCATGGGATGACTAATGACAACGGAACAGCCTCCCTCAGTTATCGACGCTTCCGGCTTAATTCTAGGGCGCATGGCAAGCCTGGTGGCTAAACGTTTGCTGCAAGGCGAAAAAATAGTCATTGTAAACGCAGAGAAATCAGTGCTTTCCGGCAAAAGATTAAGCAAGATAAAGGAAGCAAGAGAATATCTTGCAATTGGTCATCCAGGCAAGGGACCCTTTCACAGGAGAAGACCCGACCGTATCGTTCAGCGCACAGTTCGAGGCATGCTTCCACGAAGAATTGCGAAAGGGCAACGGGCACTTAGGAGACTGCGAGTTTACTTGGGAGTGTCAGATGAGTTTAAAAACGCGGAGATGGAGACTCTTGCGCAGGCTAGCTCAGCCAAGTTGAAGGGCCCATATTTTACTTTAGGAGAGTTCGCTAAAGAAATCGGTTGGAAGGGAATGAGTAAATGAGTAGAGCAAGTAAAACAAAGGTTTTGTTAACTAGCGGTAAACGAAAAACAGCGATAGCTCGAGCTACGGTTAGGGCTGGCAAAGGAAGAGTACGCATAAACAATGTTCCAATCGAAATTTTGGAGCCGAAGATTTCCCGTGAAATGATACTGGAACCTTTAAGGCATGCCGGCGACGAAGTTTGGAACCAGCTAGACATCGACATTAAAGTTTCAGGCGGAGGCTACATGGGACAAGCAGAAGCCACAAGAACAGCCATAGCAAGAGCATTGCTGAAATGGACAAAAAGCGCCCACCTACGTAGAGTTTTCTCTGTATATGATCGCACACTAATCGCTGGAGACCCAAGGCGACGGGAATCAAAGAAGTTTGGCGGACCTGGTGCCAGAGCTCGAGACCAAAAAAGCTACCGTTAGCCGCGTAAAAGTTGATGTGCACACACGCTTCCGTTTTCTAGAAGTAATGTGGACCGGGCGGGATTTGAACCCGCGACCTCCGCCGTGCGAGGGCGGCATTCATTCCACTGAACTACCGGCCCGCTTCTTCAACGTTTGAAACACAAATCTCCTTATATTAAATCTTTTGAAAAGCCAACCTATCTCAAAGCTTAATTCTGTTAGGATTCTATTTGGAGCCTTATTGGGCTATGTCTAAGAAAACTTCGAAATTAAATTCATTGCTCTCTTGACGGAAAACTATCGAAACGCATAAATCATTAAGTTTTCTTTGTAAAATCTCAGGTCGGGCGGTAGCTCAGCTTGGTAGTGCTTCCGAACCAGTCTGACCAAAACTTAGACTGGTGGAGACGCTGTAGACGTCTGCCGTCTTGGTGGATGCCGCATCAGCCGCCAAGCGCACAACAGAAACCGGAGCGTCGCAGGAGAGCTGCGAGGACTTAACCTCAGCTCGGCGAATTCAAAATGAAGGTTTCACTTCATGAAAGTCCTGCTCGCCCGACCATTCATTCTAAATCTTTATTAGGAGTTCACAATACTCGTTTGTTTCCAAGAAAAGAGGAAACCTGACCTAGGAACTCACGTTTTCTTGCTCTGTTAAGCACAGGATTTGAAGTCTGAAAGCAAAAGAGTTAGAAGACAAAACTTCTATTCTTTTGCTGAAGGTTGCTGAGCTGATGGAAAAAGGTGAGGCGATATTTAGCGAAGCCCTGAAAGAAGGCAGAAAATACCTGTTGGAGCCAGAAGCTAAGGCAATTTGTGTGAAATATGGAATTCCAGTTACGAACTTTAGAGTAGCCAGTAACGAGATGGAAACCGTCCAGTTTGCTGCGGAGATTGGGTTTCCCGTGGTTCTCAAAATTGTTTCTCCAGACGTTATCCATAAATTTGACGTCGGAGGGGTCATTCTTAACATTAATAGCGAAACAGAGGTAAGAACCGCTTATAATAGAATCTTGGAAAACGTGAAGAAGCACAAGGTAAATGCAAGAATCAGAGGCATACTTGTGCAGGAGATGGCTCCCCAGTCAACCGAAGTCATCGTGGGTGCAACAAAAGACCCTCAGTTTGGACCAGCCTTAATGTTCGGGCTGGGCGGAATCTTCGTTGAAGTGCTGAAAGACGTTACTTTTAGAATTGCTCCTATTTCAGAGTCTGACGCCAGAGAGATGATAACCGAGGTGAAGGCTTACCCAATTCTGAAAGGCTACAGGGGTCAACCGCCCTCAGACGTAGAAGCCATAGTAAAGATCTTGCTGAACACGTCGAGGTTGATGATGGAGCATCCAAAAATCAAGGAACTTGACCTCAACCCGATAATGGTCTACGAGAAGGGAGCCAAAACGGTTGACGCAAGAATCATACTGGAATGATAACCACAATCTAGGCCAAGAACCGCAAAGAACCCTCCAAGAACGCGTAAAAACTCAAACAGTCACTCGCTGGTGCATCAAGGAAAATTGGAAGCTCCCAGTCTTTTCAACAGATGAAGGACGAGTCCAAATTCCACAAATTGTGTTATAGGGTTAAACCTGAAAATAAGGGAACAGATATTGCCTGAATCCGCCGAGAAGAAGATTGAGGAACTAAGCCTTGAACTAGCATTCGTAAAAGAACAACGTGACAAGTTAAACAGTGAGGCAGCAAGTTGGGCTAAAGAGAGAAATTCTGTTCATGAACAGATCAGAAAGCTCAGAAAAGAAGCCGCCAGTATCAGAGAAAAACGAGACGCATTAAACCGGAAAGTTAAAGAACTGAAAAACTTGCGGGAACAAGCAAAAGCTAAACGCAAAGAAAAACATGTTCAGATTTTAGAGCTAAGAGAAAACATGAGGACTCTTCTCGGGAAGAAGCCTTCTCAGAATCTACGTGTCGTACAAGAAGAGATTGACAGCCTCGAATGGAAAATTCAGACTACTTTACTCTCAGTTAAGCAGGAAGAAGAGATAATAAGCATGATAAGGCGCCTGGAAATTCAACGAAATGTTCTCAAACAACTGCAGGATTTGAAGAATACGCTGATTGAACTGCAGACTGATGAAAAAGCGCTTGCAACCAAGGCTAAATCGCACCATGAAGAACTTGCGGAACTTGCCGAGCAAAGTCAGAAGCTCCATGAACAAAGACTAGAGGTTTTAAGCCAAATTCAAAGTCTCAAAGTTGAAGCTGACAATACTCATCAAAAATACGTGGAACCCCACCAGAAAGCCAATGAACTTCACCAAAAATATACAGAACTGTTGCAGAAAATTAACGAGCTAAGGCAGAAACAGCAAAAGATGGAAGAGGCAAAACAAGCGAAGCGCCAAAAACAGCTCCTCAAAGAAGCCCGCAAAAAAGCCTCCGAAAAAATGAAACGTGGAGAAAAATTAACGTGGGAAGAGTTTAAACTTCTAACCGAACAAGATAGCAACAACAAAAGGAGCTCCGCAAAGCAGAAGTGTAAAGAAGAGTAAATCATAAAATTGATTGAAATCCAATCAGAAGAGATTTAAGGCTCTCGGTAAAACAAACTTCCAAATAGTTCAGACTGACAGGTAAAAGTAAATGTGAGATATACAAGAGATGTAAGAGAATGGGAAGAAAAGAACGATGTCCTCACTGTGGGAGTAAGAAGATTACGATAACTGAAGATGTGAAAAAATGTAAAGTCTGCAAATATGAGTGGTCAGGAAAACCTAGAGAGAAAACTCCCAAGAAAGAAAAAGTCAGATTTTAGCTGAGAAATATAGAACAAAAGGAGATACGAGAGCTACTTCTTCTTTCTCCGTCTTTTGGATTTCAACTTGCTAACTATGTCAATTTGTTCTGTTGGGAAATAATGTGGCATAGTATTGTATGAGCTTGGTGGCATCCTCTTTTTAGCCTTCTTTTTCTCTTTCTTTCTTCCTTTTGACATAAGCTCTCAAACATATCTAGAACATTTCTCCTTAAATTATTAATGCAACTTGAAATGGGAAAACACTACAAGGTATTGTTCTCTCTTCTTCTAGTCTGCTTGTGTAGTCGGTTTAATATGTGGCATGCTGAATAGCTAGGTGAAGGAAAATGAAGGTTAAACATTCTTTCATCTACGTGTGTGTGGTCATCTTTGCTTACGTCATAATCAATAGAGTGCAGAGTCCACAGTTGGATTTGCCTACTAAGATTCTTTACGTTTTAAGTGGGGTAGGTTTCTTTGTGTTGTGTACTTTTCTGATTTCTTATTTAGAAACGTTGGACGCACATGAACATCCAAACAATGATTAACTTCTCGGCATTGGGGCTCACCACTCGGTCTTCCGTTCTACAGAACTTTTCTCCTTAAATCTATATTGCCAGTATGTAGCGTAGATCTACACACAAAATATGAAATTCAACTACGCCTGAATCACCTGTAGTAAATCCCTCTTTTTGTGGTAATTGGTTTAACTGAGGTTCGGAAATAGGCGATAATCTTTTATCTATCATCATAAGAGAATGATGCGTTGTAATGGAGAAGAAAGTTATGGCTAAATGTCCCAAGTGTGGAATGGAAGTCTCTACCCCCAGAAAATCTTGGAAGATGGCTGGGCGTCCCGACAAAAGTGGCAAGAGAACTGAGCTTACGATAGGTCTCTTCGACCATTGTGGAAAAAGCTTCAGAAAGGTCTTAGCTAAACGAAAGATTTAGAGTTGAACCATAATTCCACTATACCATATAATTGAAAGGAAAAGAGAGTGGTTAGGCTAACACTTCAATATTAGCCAAAGGATCACTGTTTAATTAGTTAGGAATATCGAGCATGAGAAGGCAAGCACTAATCACTTTACTCTTTTCTCCTATCTTTCTTCAAACTATCCAGTTGATCTTATCATTTGTGAAAACTTCTTCTATTTCATAGAATGTCAACGCACATCAACTATCCAGTTCGATAATGGAAAAAGAGGAAACTTCCTAGTTTTCTCTGGCTATTCTATCTTTTGAGGAAATTAACAGAGAAATATCAGTTATGTCAATTCATAAAATATTTATAACAAGGTGTTACAGATAGTTCAATTTGGATAAGCCTAAGAGATGGCTTATTTCGGTAAATGGGGGATAGCTTAACATTCAACTTTAAGTATTTCCTTGGGTAAGACGTGAAAATCAACAACATAAGGAGAAGATTATGGAAGCCACAGCAAAGGCTGAGCGCACTTTAGTTCTCTGTGTCGACAGAGACGATGATCTAGGTGTCAAGGCTGGAATAGAAACGCCAATTTTGGGCAGAGGAGAAAACATAAATGCCGCCGTACAGCTCGCATTGCGCGACCCAGAGGAGCCAGATGCCAATGCCATTTTTGAAGCTGTGAGAATTTTTGATCGACTAACTGAAACCGTTGAAAAGGAAGGGGGGCAATGCCAAATTGCAACTTTAGCTGGTTCTGAACTTGGAGGAGTGGGAGCAGACAGAAAGCTGGTATCCGAATTTAACGAAGTGCTCAAGACTTTTCCAGCCACCGACATTGTTTTGGTCGTAGACGGATTTGCAGATGAGACTATTCTGCCGCTTATTCAGTCGCGGGTTCCCGTGACCTCTGTTCGGAGAATCACGGTTAGGCACAGCCAATCCATTGAGGAAACTGTTTGGCTTTTTTCCCGATATTTAAAAATGCTCATTGAAAATCCGCGTTACGCAAGAATTGCGCTAGGTTTGCCTGGACTACTCCTCATCGTCATCGGGATTCTGAGTGTTTTTAACCTGTTGGTTTATACGTGGATAGCTTTCCTTATCGTTTTAGGCACTTTTCTTGCCATAAAGGGTTTCGGAATTGACAAAGCCGTCCGAAGCTTCTATATATGGGTTAAAGAGTATACACCGCCCCCATTTCCAGTTCAAATATCGAGTTTCTCCGCGGTTGCTGGAGCTCTTCTAGTCGGAATTGGCTTCTATCAAGGATTAAGCCAAACATCCGCAGAAGTATCGCGTTTACCCAGCCCACCATTAATCATAAGTGAATGGGTAGGCTTGCTTCCAAGGCTGGCAGGATGGTTTCTCTCTAATTCAATAACACTTATAGTGATCGGCATTTGTATTTTGCTTTCGGGTAGAGCTATCCGCTGGTTTTTTGAGCGGGACAATCGGTTGTGGCGCACAATAGTTGTTGTGGTTGTGGTTGCTTGGTCGTCGAGGGTCTTCTACGAAGCTTCTCGAATCTTAATCGTTCCAGTGCTCGGGTATGGCATATTGGTCTTCACAATTGTTGTTAGCATAATTTGGTCTGTTTTGGCTGTTTTAGTTACTTCTTTGCTTCACAGGAAATATGCTGACCTCTTTGAGGAGGAAGAGGAGACAGGGGAGAAAGAAGAGAAAGCTGAGGAAAGCTGAAGCAGCAGCAATAGCTCAAGAAAAAAACGCCTATCATTCAGCAAGTTTTAAGAGAGACTATTAAGCATTTACCAGCAAAACGTCGCTGTCCGTGTGCCTATGCACTCAAGGACGCAAGATTACGGGGCTAAAGATGTTAAAGATTCTGCTATCAGTCACTGGCGTTTACAAAATGTATGAAAAGTGGCTTCGGTATCAAGTGAAAACAGGAGGCGTGGTGCCTGAGCATATCGCCATTATACTTGATGGAAATCGCCGTTGGGCTTCTGAGAAGGCAATAAACCCTTGGGTTGGTCACTATTTTGGAGCTGAAAAGATTAGGAACCTGCTTGATTGGTGTTTGGAATTAGAGGTGAAGTCAATAACGCTTTACGCGTTTTCTACAGAAAACTTTCAGCGTCCAAAGCATGAGGTTGAGGAAATTATGAAGATAGCAGGGGAAAAACTGCGGGAGGTTCTAACTGATGAGCGCATCCACAAGAACAAGGTTAGAGTCAAAGTCATCGGCAGACGCAATCTTTTGCCTTCGAGTCTTCAACAGTTGATACGGGAAGCTGAAGATGCCACAAAAGATTACAATGAGCATTTTCTAAACGTAGCGTTAGCTTATGGCGGAAGAGCCGAAATAGTGGACGCCGCCAAGAAAATTGCTCAAAAAATACAGAATGGCGAGTTGAGTCCAGACGTAATAAACGAGAAGGTTTTTGAAGATCATCTATACACGGCGCATTTGCCTAAACAAGACCCAGACCTCATCATAAGAACATCGGGAGAAGAACGCCTCAGCGGCTTTCTCACATGGCAAAGCGCCTACAGTGAACTCTGCTTCTTAGATGTGTATTGGCCAGACTTTAGACGCATCGACTTGCTTAGGGCTGTTCGAACTTATCAGAAGCGGAAAAGAAGATTCGGAGCTTAAGGTTAGCTAACCTCTTTTCTTGGCGCTAACGATAGAGATGACGTCTCTGTCTTTAAGCATGTAGTTTTCTCCGATTCTCTTTTTCTCACGGGCTTCTACTGCATAGATGAAGCTTTCTCCGAGTTCGGTGTGAATGATGTAGGCGAGCTGGCGTGCGGTTGTGCCGTAAGGGACTAAATAGGCGTCTGGAAGCACTCGACCTTGATGATCAGAGAGGCGCTCAATGTCTTCAACTGGATAAACAACTATCATGTTTAGGAGCCGAAGGAAAGCCACGTTTATGGCGTCTTGTACGCCTGTAGATCCAAACTTCCGCAAAATTTTTTCTTTTACAACCCGTAACGCTTTGCTTTGAGTTTCAGTCAGCTCGTCAGGCTTTGACATGTTGAAGTTACAGTCTCCGGGTCGATAATCAATCAGTTTCTTCTCGGCAGCTCTCCTTAGCGCCAACTCAGCTTCTGCGCAGCAAGGAATAACGAGGTAATCTAGGTTTTTTAATCGTTCCAAGTTTTGTTCTGCCGGGTCAACGTCAATCTTGTTTGCGGCGATGAGCATGGGTTTCGCAATGCTTCTCAGCGTGTCGAGAAATCTGATGAGGTCTTCTTTGCTCCAAGAGGTTGGCTTCTCTGCGTTTAACTCTGTTTTTCTTAAAGCCTCAAAGATGTGGGCTCTTCTGAAGGCTAGTCCACTTAGGCGTTCTTCAAGTAGAGAGAGCAAGTCTTCTTTGCCAGACTCAGCTGTTCGAGCCAGTTTTGGCCAGTCCTTTTTCAGTATTTGGGCAAGCCACATTGTTATCTCGGTTTCCAAGAAGCGAACGTCTTCAAGCGGATCGTGAGCGCCAAGCTTGCAAAGTTTTCCTTCAGAATCTGTTGCGCCTGAAGCGTCTACGATGTGAATGAGAGCGTCTGCCTTGCGTATTTCGTCTAGAAATTGGTTGCCTAAGCCTCTTCCTTGCCAAGCGCCGGGTACAAGTCCAGCGCAGTCAATTAGCTCAACTGGAACTAAACGGATGCCGTCGAGACAGAGGGAATTCACCGGACTATCTTGCACATCAAACTCTTTACAAATGCATGGAGACCTAACATACGCGATTCCACGATTAGGCTTAATTGTCGTAAACGGATAGCTGCCTATTTCCACTGGCACCAGCGTCGCAGCCGAGAAAAAAGTGGATTTACCTGTGTTCGGCTTACCAACAACGCCAACCATCAAGACTCTCAACGTCCACTACAAATGTTAACGCATTAATTAAATGAACCTTCTGCTCGCAGAGACACAGTATACAATTCGTGGGGGCATCCTGTTGGTGCCAAAGCAGTCATTGGCTTGTTTATGGAAAAGACAACAAACTATTTGGAGGGAACACTATTGTTGTGTGGAGGAGGAATTGTTGAACCCTAAAATGAAGGTTCTTGTTTGTGACCCTATTCATAGAGTTGGGATAGAAAAACTGGAGCAGGCTGGTTTCGAAGTTCATGTCAAGCCGAGCATATCTGGTGAATAACTCAGAAACGTTGTTTCAAACTTGACGTGCTAATTGTGCGAAGCAGAACAAAAGTTAAAAAAAGAAATAATTGAAACAGGGAAAAGGTTGAAGGTGATTGGACGAGTTGGAGTAGGCTTAGGCAACATTGGGGAAAAAGTGGCGATAATTGCCAAGACCTTTGGCATGAAGATTCTGATCACCAAACATGCTCCTCCAGCCCCTGCCTTGCTAAAGGAGTTAGAAGCCGAGTTTATTCTCCTGCAAGAACTGCTCCGAGAAGCGACATTGTCACTATTCATGTTCCCCATACTCGGCAAACTCATCATATGATTAGCGATGAAGAGGTTCAACTCATGAAGGATGGTGCTTTCCTAGTCAACACGTCGAGGGGCGCTATAGTTGACGAAAAAGCTCTCCTCAAAGCATTGAAATCTGGAAAGCTTGGAGGAGCCGCCAGAAGACGACACTTATAAGACTGCCTAACGTTGTTTGCACACCGCATGTAGGATCCCAAACACAAGAAGCCCAGAGAATTGCGTCGCAGTTAATCGCAGAAAGAATCGTCAATGCACTTAGTGACGTTTGAAGATTCCAATGACGTGTGAATGTTTTCACTCATAACAATTTTATATAAGCAAACTAAATCTCCTAAAGACATTTTCAAGAGGGAAAATCCGCAGATGCCAACGAAAGAAAAGCTAATTGAAATGTACCGGCAAATACTGAGAATTCGCCATTTTGAAGAGAAAGTTTACGAGTTGTACGGTCAAAATCTCGTGCCTGGCACAATTCACCTTTACGTAGGACAAGAAGCGGTCGCCGCAGGTGTTTGCGCCAACCTACGAAAGGACGACTACATTACAAGCACTCATAGGGGGCATGGCCACTGCATCGCCAAGGGCGCAGATTTGCGAAAGGTCATGGCTGAAATTCTTGGCAGAAAAACGGGCTACTGTAAAGGCAAAGGAGGTTCCATGCATATTGCCGACTTCAGTATAGGGATGCTTGGGGCCACAGCGGTTGTTGGCGCTGGAATTCCGATAGCTGTTGGTGCTGGGTTGTCCATTAGGCTGAGGGGGACTGATCAGGTTGTGGCAGGCTTCTTTGGTGATGGGGCTTCAAATCAGGGGACTTTTCATGAGAGCATTAATATGGCGGCTATCTGGTCGCTTCCGGTGATTTTTGTTTGTGAAAACAACTTGTACGCTATGGGAACTAGGCAATCGGTGGTCATGAAGATAGAGAACATTGCCGACAGAGCCGTAGCCTATGGAATTCCCGGCGTAACTGTGGACGGCAACGATGTGCTCGCGGTCTATGAAGCGACGGAGGATGCTGTGGACCGCGCGAGACATGGCGAAGGACCGACGCTGATTGAGTGCAAAACTTATAGGCATAAAGGGCATTCACGGTTTGACCCTGCCACTTATCGTCCCAAAGCAGAGGTGGAAGAGTGGCTGAAAAAGGACCCGATTCCAAGGTTTAAAGCAAAACTGCAGGAGATGCAGATGCTAACCAAGCAGGAAGCTGAAAAGCTGGAGCAAGAAGTCATTTTGGCTGTGGAGGAGGCAGTCAAATTCGGTACTGAAAGTCCTTTTCCAGCGCCAGAGGAAGCATTGGAGAATGTATATGCGTAGAGGCTGATTGTTATGAGAGAGCTAACTTATCGAGATGCCTTGCGTGAAGCTTTGCGCGAGGAGATGGTTCGAGACAAAACGGTTTTCTTGTTAGGCGAAGACATTGGGCGTTATTGGAGTGGTGCATTCAAGGTTACGAAAGGCTTAGCGGAAGAGTTTGGAGACGAACGTGTAAGAGATACACCGATTTCAGAATCTGCCATAATCGGAGTTGCTGTGGGAGCCGCAATAACGGGCATGCGACCAGTAGCGGAAATTATGTTTGGCGACTTAACGACTCTTGCTATGGACCAGATCTGTAACCAAGCAGCGAAAATATGTTACATGTTCGGCGGACAGACCACAGTGCCCCTTGTAGTTCGAACTCCATTCGGTGCAGGCGTTAACATAGCCTCCCACCATTCGCAAAGCCTCGAAGCATGGTTTATGCACACCCCAGGCTTACTAGTTGCTGCGCCTTCGACGCCCTTCGACGCCAAAGGATTGCTGAAAACAGCCATAAGAGGCAACAACCCTGTGATGTTTTTTGAACATAAACTGCTCTATCCCATTAAGGGCGAGGTTCCGGAAGACGACTATACGATTCCGTTCGGCGTGGCCGACGTGAAGATTGAAGGTGAAGACGCCACAATATTCGCCACGTTGTACATGGTTCATAAAGCACTTGCAGCAGCCAATGAACTGCGCAAGCAGGGGATAAGCGTGGAAGTCATCGACCCTAAAACGCTTGTGCCGCTGGATAAACAGGCTATTATAAAATCTGTGAAGAAGACTGGAAGAATCGTGATTGTAACCGAAGACTGCAAAACCGCTGGTGTAAGCGCTGAGGTCGCGGCTATTGTAGCTGAAGAAGCACTTGACTATTTGGATGCGCCCATCAAACGGGTAGCTGAACCTGACACGCCTATACCTTTCAGTCCACCCCTCGAACAGTTTGTCATACCCAACGAAAAAACAATAATTAAAGCAGTGAAAGAGGTCCTGTAACCGCTTATAGGTGAGGGAAAACAGTTTGGCAACAAAAGTTGTTATGCCCAGACTAAGCCTAACAATGAAAGAAGGAACAGTTGTCAATTGGTTCAAGAAAGAAGGTGACCCCGTCAAAAAAGGGGATCCTCTTGTAGAGGTGCTCTCAGAAAAAGTAACCTACGACGTGGAAGCTCCAGCATCCGGAATTCTCCGAAGAATCTTGGCGCTTGAAGGAGACGAAGTGCCAGTAGCTGAAACACTGGGCATCATTGCAGAAAAGGATGAGCCGATTACAGAAATCGAAGAAGCCGCTGTGACTACGGCTCCTCCAGAAAGAATTGAAAAAGTTGCACCTCTTCCAGAAAAGGAGATGGTGAAAAAGGTTAGAGAACGTGTCCCTGCTTCTCCAGCGGCTAAGCGTCTCGCAAGAGAGTATAACATTGACCTTGCAGAGGTAGGGGGCAGTGGTCCGGAAGGACGCATTGTTGAGGTTGACGTTAGGCGGTACATTGAAGAGATGGCTCCTGCATCACATGTGCGAGAGGTAATTCCGCTCACTGGCATAAGAAAGACAACCGCCGAACGACTTTCATATAGCGCACGAACCGCTCCTCACAGCACCGTAACAATGGAAGTGGACATGTCCAATGCGGTTAAACTTCGGGAAAAAACACGGGTGTCTTACACTGACATCTTGGTGAAAGCCGTTGCCAAAGCCTTAGGGGAACATCGAATTGTAAACTCAACCTTGGATGGCGAACAGATCAAGATTTACGAGGATATCAACATAGGAGTTGCAGTTGCCACTGAAAAGGGACTGGTTGTTCCAGTAATACGTAACGCTAACAAGAAAACGCTGCTTCAAGTTGCGTCAACTGTTAAAGAACTGGTTGAGAAAGCGAGGGAAGGTAAACTCGTAAAAGAAGACGTGACCGGGGGAACCTTCACTATTACAAACCTCGGCATGTACGGAGTTGAAGTGTTCATACCAATTATTAACCCGCCTGAAGCCGCGATACTTGGTGTCGGAAAAATCACTGAGAAACCAGTTATCATAAAGAAGGAGATACAGGTTAAACCGATGATGTATCTGAGCCTTGCCTACGACCACCGCATAGTAGACGGCGCTCCCGCAGCACAGTTCCTTCAAAAAGTGAAACAGATTTTAGAGAAAAGTCCAGAACTAGTTAATATTCCTTAGTGTTGAGAGTTCTGTTAACTTAAAGGGACTTCTGCGATAAAAGAGGGTGAGTGTTAACCATAAGGACTTTCCTAAATATAACGTTGTTCTAAAATGTGGTATTAAATACTGGTTATTGATAATTGATTGTGGGCTGCAATGTTTCTTTCATTGTTCCTGTCATTCGTCTCAGCCAGAAAGCTTAGAAATAGAAAATTTTCACTGTTGATGATTGTAGTTATAGTTTTAGTATCATTTTTCTCCGCATTTGGTATGGGAAGAGTGGACACATACAACTCTACTTACTATTTCACACCGACTTTTCCAGTTCCACTTTCTTTCCCGCTCTACACTTTGATTGACACTACAATGGTTTTTATCACCCCTCCCCATTTACCACCATTGCATGGTTACTATCAACTCTATTTCTTAACAGTAGAGACTGGAAGGTTTGTGTTTCCTCTGAGGTCTGACCTCTTCCTACTCGTCAACTCATTTTTCATTTTAGTCAACAGCATAGGAGTTATTATTGGGTATTGGATAGGCAAATCGGCAATTCTGGAAAGATTCTTTAAGAAAAGCCTTGATTAGTTAAAGGCGCAGAAAAGAAAAAGACTTAACAGAATCGTGTTGAGAAGTTTCTTTTGTGCATAAGAACTCTACTTCTTCATCGCCGACATTTCTAAACTGGTGTTCTTCATGTGAGGAAATGAATATGACGTTTCCTTGAGTTACTAACACTTCTTTGTCGCCTCCTTTGACAAGCGCTTTTCCCTTTAACATGTAAACTTCATGTTCGTGTGCATGTTTCTCTAGAGGTGTGTAGCCCTCAACTTCTATAGTGAACAGTCGAAGTTGTATATGGTTAGCGCCCACGCCTTTATGAAGTAAATACTTGACTTTGACTCCTTTTGCGCCTTCTCTTTTGAGGCTGTATTCCCTTACTTTGTCAGCGCTAGTAACATACATTAGAATCCCTACCACACAACTTTTTACGGGTACACATATAGGTTTCCGCTTCAACAAAGTTAATTAACCTCGAAAATAACACAATGAGAGAACACGGAGGAACACGACATGCCAAAGGAATTCAAGTACAGGGGCTTCACTCTTGAAGGATTACAGACCATGTCCATGGACGAGTTTATCCACTTGCTTCCTTCACGTCAACGACGAAGCTTACTGAGAGGTCTAACCCAAGAACAGAGAATCCTCCTTGAAAATGTTCGAAAAGTCAAAGAGGCCATAGCGCAAGGAGAAAAAACCGTGGTTAAAACTCACGTTCGAGACATGATTATCCTGCCAGAGATGGTGGGCGTCACAGTTCTGGTTCACAACGGAAAGGCATTCACACCTGTGGAAATAAAACCTGCAATGATAGGCCATTACCTAGGCGAGTTCGCTATTACCAATAAGCCAGTTAGACATGGAACACCTGGCATCGGTGCGTCCCGGTCGTCGATGTACGTGCCTTTAAAATAAGAGTCCTATGCGCGATAAGAGGGCTCCGAACGCTTTTTCTTTTTCATAGGCGGGATTTGAGGTAAGGGAATAGGTGGCGGAATATTTAGAGTCCTAGAGATAAGTATGGATTCCAGAAAGGCTACGTTAGATATGGATTGAACAATTATCGGCGGTGGGGGCTGCTTGTCCGCATAAGCTTTTTGAATCTTTTCAAGTTCCTCTTTTGAACCTCTCACATGGGCCTTTCCTTTAACGGCGATTTGAGCCACGGCCGGCGTATAATTGATGGTGAAGACAAAAGGAGCCTCAAGCAGTTCTTCACCTTTGCTTTCAATCCCAACAACATTCAGATTTGTCGCCACCTTAACTGGTGGAATGGGTTTTCCAATATCCCAGAAACGCTCAGCAGAAAGTTGATACACAAAAACGTTCACTCGAATCATTACATAGTCCTCTTTAATGGATAATAGTATCCCATTATCGGATTTAAGTGTGCACCGCTCACTTGCTTGTTTCATCTGGTTTGTACCTGGTGAAGCCGCAGTGTCCGCAGGTGTAGCGGTCGCCGTGATTCGCCATAAAGTATCCTGGGCCACAGCGTTCACAGAAGGGAAGCTTCCTTTTGAGCGTGCCCTCTTCAACTTTATAATGTACATAGATGCCTTTGCTTTTCTTCTTTTTGGGTTTGGCTTCTGCGGGTTTCGTTTCTTTGGGAGATGTTTCTTCCTTAGGTTCTTCTTCTGTGGGTTTTTCTGTCGTTTCCGCTGTTTCAGTGGGTTTACTCATCTAGTTATTCCTCCTTTTCCTTTGGTTGTGTAGCCTTTTCAGCCACTTTGGACTCTTCCGCTTTTTCTACCTGTTTTTCCGGCTTCTTTGGTTCTTCTATTTTCTCCGCCTTTTTAGGTTTCTCTGCTTCTTTTGCTTTCTCTTTTGGAGTGTTTCTTTCAATAACATATTTTGGTTCAATGAGCATGGCCTGTTCAGCCGTGTCGTAGCCGTTGGCTTCACCTAAGGCAATCATCGTTCCTGTCTTTGTCTCCATTTTTCTCACATATACTTGCTCAAGCTTCATCTTCAGCAATTTCGCGAGTTTTGCTCTGATTTCTAAACGTGAAGGCGTTCCCTTTACCTTTTCATGGTTCACTTCGAAGACAACTTCTTTCCGCTTAAGTAGCGGGTTGTACTTTTGCGCTATGATTTTGATGCCCATAGGTATACTTCCGAAGGGTTGTTGATTTGATATAGAATCCTTTACTTTAGCTTTTCGTAATTGGCTTCATAGCCTCTATTATACCGCGAGCCTTTTGTCTTTTCCGCTGTGTAACCTTGACAGCTACGATTCCCGCGTAGGGTTGACCATAGACAACAAGCGCGTTTAAGGGTGCATGAAGCAACGCAACCAAAGCGAGGAGGTCTTCTTCGCCGTCAACAACAATCTTGACAGAATGTTCTTGCTTTAACGCCTCCTTTACTGCAAGCCAAGCTTCGTCGGTTATGGTTCCAGCAGGATTCTTAACGTGTATTGTCTGGTTTACCTTTAGCACAACGGGTTCTCGCGGCTGTCGCATAACCCGATTATCCACGATTGCAAGATGAGTTAAGATGCCATGTTTAGCCATGTTTTCTGAGACTATGTCGCCCACTGAAATAATCATTGCTGGCTTCTCTTTACCTACCAGTTCTTCTAGCTGTTCCATGGCTTCTCGAGGAGAGCCCAAGATTAACTTTCCAAGCGGAGCTTTCAGTTCTCGACGCAGTTTGGACGGAAGAATAAGTGTCTGTACAGCAAGTGGCGTTTTTCTGTCCTCCCTAAAATACTATGAGGGAAAAGACTGCATTCTTGATTATCTTACGCGAAGAGCGTATCGTCCTTTCTTGTCGATTTTCATAGACTTCGCTATAGCAGACCCCTCAGGGTCAAAAATAATTACACGCCCTGAAAAATCATCGCTTAAGCTTGGGGTCTTGCAGCGCGGGCAGACTGACCCTGCGGTTAATACATGACATTCGCGGCAAGCTTTTTCAGTCAAGTTTCATTTCTCCTAAGTTTTCGCCTGTTTGACTGTGGGCGCAGCTTGCTTGGCTGGCTTTTCCGGCTTTTTGGCTTTCTCTGCCTCTGCGCTTCTCAGTTTTTCTATTTCCTTTCTTATCCATTCTAGTTTTCCAAGGAAGGGTTGTCGGGCGGTCACGCCGACTTTGCCTGAGCTTCCGCCTCTTCCGAGCGAAACGGCGGTTACGCGTACTCTAACTTGGTCGCCTGTTGAAAGTTTCCTTCGGGTTTCTCTACCCATGAGTACGCCTTGTTTTTCATCGTAAGATATGTAATCGTCCATAAGCTGAGACACATGCAACAAGGCGTCGATTGGGCCCACACGAATAAACGCTCCGAAATCGGCTATCTCAACCACTTCGCCCTCAACAACTTCTTGAATCTTCGGAAGAAACGTGAGAAGCGAAAACAAAACTTTATGATAGGTTGCGCCGTCGCCTGGAATAATCTTTCCCACAGGATTAACCTGAATGTCGGTTACGGCTATGACGTAGCCGAGTTCCTCGTCTACCATGCCTTCATATTTCAGTCTTAATTGGTCATAACCAACCTCTTCGATGGGTTCACCAAACTTGTCAGGAGGTGTGCGAATTGTGTCCTCTAACTCGATGAGCTTAAACATAAACGTTCCTCAAACATGACTTTTTCTCCGAGGAAGTCTTTCTCACATAAACTGCGCCTAAATATTAGGCTTTCGGAAAACACAAACATCACAAAGCGCCCTCTAAAGTTAAACGAGTTTTCCCTCTCAAAAAAATCACAGGGATTCCCCTAATTCGCAGTTCCTTTCTTAGTGCTCGGTCGTTTGTTGCCACTGAGCATTTCAGTTTTTGTGCTATTCGCACGATAACATCATCATGTGTCTCGTCTGCGCCTCGCTTAACTTGGACGATGCGACACTTTTGGGCTAGTTGTAGCGCCAACGAAGCTTGCTTTCGCATTTTTGGAGAACCTTTCTTTGCCATTGTTAGAAGCTCTTGCTTCGTTACAGAAAGTAGAACTGGGTCAAACCGATGGTTTAAAAGATTCAAAAGCTCCTCAAATATGTCTACTTGAAATTGGGACGGAATGAAGAGAAAATTGGAGTCTAAAATGACTTTTAGGGTCAATTCTCCCAACAGACTATCGCTTTCATTTTAGTATTCCGTAGCCGATGAGGCGCCATCTTCCAGCGATCTTTCTGCTTATGGCTGCTCTTGTTCCCTTTTCAGCGCACACTGGACGCCCAAGTTTAAGCGTTACATCCTCCTTTTTCACTGAAACAACATTTCCAGCCGTAATGCTGGTTCCGATGTCTAAAAGAAGATGCTCGCCCATGCGCGCTTTTTCCACTTCAGTCAGCTCTTTGGTTCCAACTGCGCGGTCAAAAAGATGAGTCTCCAATGTTAATTCAGAAAGTGTTGGGGGAAGCTTGCCGGGCATACCCACCAGATTTCCTATGAGTCCATCAGCCTTTGTTAAAGATGGGTCAAGCAGGGTTCCGATGCCCACTAGGCCTCCGCATTGAGCTTCTTTGGCCTCTCTTCTTCCAGCTTGCAGAGTAGTGATTTCGGTTAAGAGAGGCTCATAAAATGTTCGTCCCTGTTTTATTGTGCGGATTCCAGGGCGAATTTCTATTTTATCTTTGACACCGAATTTTCCTTGAAGAATTGTGCCACCTAGGACTCCTCCAACTATCTTCTTAGCTTTTGTTCCAGGCTTATTCACGTCAAAAGAACGTACAACATGCATTCTAGGAGGCTTGGTTGAATCGCGTTTTGGCGTTGGAATAGTCTCTTCCAAGGCTTGAATTAAAGCGTCAATGTTAACGCTGTGCTGAGCCGAAACTGGAATTATCGGCGCGTTTTCCGCGATAGAACCGCTTACAAACTGCACGATTTCCTCATAGTTTTCCAGCGCTCGTTTCTCGTCTACGAGGTCAATTTTGTTCTGGACAATCACAAGGTTGCCTACTCCAACAACCTCGATGGCAGCCAGATGCTCTCTGGTTTGTGGTTGAGGACAACGCTCATCCGCGGCTATGACAAGCAGGGCTCCGTCCATGACCGCTGCACCGGAAAGCATGGTTGCCATAAGCGCTTCATGGCCAGGGGCATCAACGAAACTTATGGCTCGAACGAATTCCGTTGGAGAACCGCAATGAGAACACTTTGGTTCAGTCGTGTAGCATTTCGGAGCTTCGCATTTGGGACACTTAAAAATGGCGGTGTCTGCGTAGCCAAGCTTAATGGTAATGCCTCGTCTTAACTCCTCGCTGTGCCGTGCTGCCCAAATACCTGTTAAAGCTTGAACTAGAGTGGTTTTTCCATGGTCTACGTGCCCGATTGTTCCAATGTTTATTTCTGGTTGACGGGGTAAAGTTACACTTTTCTTGGGTCCCTTCTTCGGTTTCTCAGTCATGTTTAATGCACTCTATTACGGAGACCATAAGGTGTGGTCGTGGTAAAAAGGTTTTGCGGAGCACATCAAGTACGTCGCTACAAGAACTCTAAAAACCTACTCCTTGTTTTTCTTGATCTCCTTATAGAACTCGAGGTAACCGCAGTTTCTACAGTAGTAAGCTCGAATTCTGTCCATGCCCTGTTCTTCCAGCTTTTTCTGATTTCGCCTTGTGCATGCGAAAGAATCACCGAAGACTGGCGTTGTTCCCTCTACCATTTCTCCACCGCATTTGGAACATCTAGTCTCACTCACTTCTTTTTCCCCCTCCATGCTCCCTATTTTCGTGTTCCACGACCTTTTCAAAGTTTTCATGTTTGAAGCTGCACCAGCTGCAATGCCAAGGATCAGTTAGATGTTCACGGTAAACCAAAGGCTATTCCTCCATACATGCGATTTCCCTTTTTTTCTCGTTTGTGTGCATTTTCCTGATCCTTTTCTTGCAGATAGGGCACCAGCCGCTGGTTAGAGGAACCTCAGTGCCGCAACGATAACAATATCTTGACTCAATTTCAAATGATTGGGGTAATATGCTTGCTAAAGCTGTGAGATCCATAACCCAACACTTCCCGTGGTTGTTGAACAGAAAATTCACTGACTCGTCTTCTGGATTGAACAAAATAGCAAACACAAATTCTTCTCCAGCAACTTCGTCCGCATAGCCAACGAGAAAGTAGCGCTGCAGATTCCTTGCCATGAGTCTTTGAGTTTTTGAGTCAGGATAGATCTGCTTTCGCCTCTTGATGGGATAGTATCTTGCATAGAATTCTTTCAGCAAATCTTGGCTTTTTGGAATCAAAAAGATGAGTTCTTGGAGAGATTGGTCAGTTATCTTCATAGGATTCTCAAAGGCTTTGGACGTGTTTCGATACCATTCTTCCGCAGCTTCACGTAGTTCGTCTAGCTTTATGCGACCTTTTGCAAGCGGGATGTAGTTCTTTTCTTTCCCTTCCTTTGTATGATGAAAATCAAAAGTCCCGTCATCTTTGACAGATAATGTCAAGTGCTCATTAAGTTTGCCTAATATCTTGATGATAAGCTTTGAGTTTCCTTCTGGATGAGACGTTGTAGCAATCAGAAGTTTTTCCTTTTTTCCCGCAGGAACTATCCATCTTTTGATCTGTTTCTTTTCGCCTGACAGACTGTTTTCCTTCTTGAAAAGTACGTTCTAAACTCCCTTTTTTCTTTTCGCTTTTGCAGTGCAGGCTAGACTGATACGGAATGTATGCATGCAAGAGTGGAGAGATCCCCCGCAAAACTCCCCATGCATGCATAGCGATAGTGTTATAAATTTCCATGAAAGACTATTAATAGTCGTGATTTCTCAGGAAAGATTGATGGAGATGCAAAAAGGAATAAAAACCTCAACTCACACCTTCGAGGATCTTGTGGGTCCGCTAAACGATGTGGAAGACAAGTATGCTCCAAAGGAACTCTACGTGGCAGGTGATCTGCCGATTCCGCTGCCAAGTCCGAGGTCAGCAGTAATAGGCTCAAGGAAAGCGTCTCCGGAAGGTCTCCAAGCAGCAAGTGACATTGCAAGAACTCTTGTCAAAGGAAAGGCCATAGTTGTTAGCGGGCTTGCTGAGGGAATTGACACTTCGGCACACAAAGCCGCCATTGAAGAGGGGGGACACACGATCGCGGTTCTCGGAACATCCTTAGACCGCGTTTACCCACAAAAAAACTCCCGACTTCAAGAGGTCATTATGCGCCACCACATGGCGATTTCCCAATTTCCAATGGGGTATCCAACTCAGCGGAAAAATTTCGTTATTCGAAATCGACTGATGGCACTCATTTCTGACGCCTCAATCATTGTCGAGGCGGGGGATACCAGCGGCTCTCTGCATCAAGGATGGGAGGCTCTCAGGCTTGGACGACCGCTCTTCATTTGGAGTTCCATCATGAATGACTCTTCATTGAGTTGGCCAAAGAAGATGCTCGAGTATGGAGCCATGGTACTCACTGATCCAAAAGAAGTGCTGGATGTTTTACCGTTCAGCGGAAGAATCCTCAAGGTTGCTCCATGAGCCATGCGCCTAGCTCAACTTGAGTTTAGTGCGCTCTTATCGTATACACCTCGAGGGAATTCGCCTAAAATACGGCATGCTAGGGATTTTATGATTGCACTTAAGAATGAAAGATTTGTTGAAGACCCAGCGTACGCGCAAGGAGTCCTAATGTCAAAATGGGTAGCGCAGACAATACAACAAAATAGAGCAACACTCCCATTTACTTCATTTTTTCAACCTAACACAATCCTAGTTCCCACTCCAAAGAGTTCTTTGATGCAACCAGACACGCTGTGGGTTCCCGAGCGAATTGCTACGGCTCTAGCCAGAATGGGGTTCGGAAACATGGTTTTTCCGTGCCTTGTTCGGGTTAAACCTGTGCCTAAGGCGGCATCAAGCGTACCACAGGAGAGACCAATTCCCACTGAACACTACGAGTCAATGGGAATCAGGGGGCATCTCATCAAACCAGATGAAATTGTGTTGGTCGATGACATAGTCACGCGTGGCGCAACTCTCCTAGGTGCTGCGAATCGGTTGGCAGATGTTTTTCCGCAAACTCGCATCCGTGCCTTCGCAGCTATGCGGACAATTAGTAATCCAGACGAATTTAACGAGTTATATGATCCGTGCGTCGGAACGATTGAGCTCCGGGAATCGGGGGATACTTTACGGAGACCGTAGGTTCGTTCTTCATATTTCCCAACACAACATGCATGTATTTGGCTGTATGAAGAAAAAAATGGCGTACTTCAAGGGCTAAAGTGTACACTTCAGGACTATCTTCCTAGACGCCCCATTTTTCTAATGTGATTCTCATGAGCGAAGAGAAGGAGCTTAGACCACGACTCGACAGCAGAGAATGCATACATACCATGTTAGAATTTGAAATCAAATGAAAGGTATAATATGCATGCATAAACGAAGAGGCTAACTGAAATGCATACATATGGAGCGCTCGCATGTTTTCATTCTGCCCATTGCGTCAATCTTCTATAGATTTCATCCAAAGTTTCCTTGGCTTTGTGAATCTCTCTGAAGTATTGGTCTCTTGTCAATGTGCTTTTAACATCCCAAACTTTCTTGTCAATTAGCAGATGTGTATAGAAGTTCAGTTTCTTGCTTCTCTCGATAATCTCCTTCTGTATTTGTTCCTTTGCTAGATTACACGCTGAGAAACCACTTTCGCTAAATCTTTGGCTTTCAAAGATAGATCCCTCAATGGGGATAGTTCCTTTTTGTCTGTCTAAACGAATCGGATGTCCACTTTTGTCCTTTATTGTTGCTCTCTCGCCAAAGTCCACTGTATATTCAGGAGGTAATTTGCTGAAGACTGCTAAGAGCTCATCCAAATCCAAGTTTCTGGTGATATTCCTAATTAGCTTGACTGCTTCGATGTTGATGCCAAGGTAAGAGGCACTTTCTATACCTGTCCAAGCACGAATCTGGACTTCACCGATCGGCTTGTTGTAGATCCACAGTTCTCCTCTACTCTGACCGCCAAAGTAGCTATTCTTACATGCTTCAGGAAACAATTCGTTGAAAACAAGTAGCAAGACAGCTCTATTTCTGACCTGATTAGAAAACAGACTCTCATCATAAAGAACATTTCCGTTCATCGACGGCTCAACACCGCGTTCAAGTTCTTCCAGCTCGTTGATCATCATCAGACCCAGACCAAGTTTTTCAAGGATCAACTTTTGATCTGGAAATAGCTTATCGTTTTGAGTGACTATGAAGACCTCCGGAAAGAACCGTTGATACTCAACAGCTTGTCCTAAGGCAGCAAGAAAGCTGTCCCTAGCAGTCTTTTGGCACTTGCATTCGAACGGAACTACTTCAACATCCACTTCATTCTTCCATTTGAAAGCTGTTACATCAACCTTCTTGAAGCCCTCGTATGACTGCACTCCGAATTCAGGCAAAACCAACCAGAAAGCCTTCTTCAGTGATTTTGTCAGGATTTTTACCAAAGTTTTCTCATTCATAATAGCCATCCCAACAACAGGCATGCATGCATCACTCTCTCTTCGAAGCCAAGGACTGTAGAAACATGTTGAACTCTTCTATGAATCTTCTCCTTGTCAGTGAGACCGAGTATCCAATGATACATACAACAAAGATGACTTCAACTAATATTACGATCAGTGCAAACCTGATAGGGATTTCAAGCATTGCGTAGATGATGTACGTGGTAGCTGCAAAAAACAGTGTAACTGCAAAACCCATAAGGTATTCCGAAGAAAAGCTAAAGTGGAGATTTGCATAACTTCCACGATTTGCTTTTGCTAGATCAACTTTGACCTCTCCTTTTGCATTGTCAAGGGATATGGAAGTCCAAGAACCAAATTCTGCCTTTACATATGAAGGTAAGTTTGAGGTTAGTATTCTCATACCTCTTCCATTAAAAAAGTCTGTCATTAACTGAAACGCCTCTTCTTGAGGAGCATTGACAAAGAAGCTCAAATCAAGAATCACCAACCTTCCACTCATTGCATATATACGTTACATCATTTCAAGGTGCATTAATAATTTAAGGAGAAAAGTTCCATGCTTGACTTTCCCTTTTTTGAGGGTTCATGGATTTTGCTTTAGAATCCTAGGTTCATAATTCTTTTACATTCCACTTTCTAATGTGTTCATGGTGAGAACTTGGTAGATTGCCCAGATTGTGGAGAACCTTTGGTGAAAGCGTCCAGCAAATGGAATTGTGAAAATGAATCTTGCCCTGTGATATACGTGGAGTGTCCTTCTAGACCAGCTATTAGGAGAATAGTTCGTACATCATTGTGCAAGCACTAACTCTCCCCTTTTTGGTCTAGTGTTTACTTCATCTTGTTTGATATAATATTCAATGAACCTTTGGGCGCATTGCTCACGCTATCATGTTGAAGAGTAGTAGACTTTGGGTGCGCTTTGACTAGGCTGCAGGCTGTGCAAGGATTCTTGCTTTTTTGAGGAGTAAGAGTAGTAGTCCTATCACAGCGGCGAAACCCACTGCGGTAGCTCCCAGAACGTACATCATATTTGTGATCTGTTGGTTGAGTATCTGTTGTTCATGTAATTGTCCCGTTACCTGCTGGTTGGTTGTCTCTAGTTCTTGGTTGGCTGCCTCTTGTGCCTCTAACTGGTTCTTGTAGGGCGATTCTATGTAGAGTGTCGGACTGTAGGTTGGATGGTCTGATCCCCGCCACTCAGAGCCGTCGTTCCAAATTTCGGTTTCGGCTTTTACATGAAGAGTTGTGTAACCAGGGGCTACGTTCGTTGGCAGGCTGAAATCAATGTTGAAAGTATAGGATTCTCCTTGTAAGATTTCCTTCGGGGGATCAGGATAGTTGAAGAATGTTTGCAGGTAGACATCTTCATCAGTGTAGTAGTAGTCTATGGTTGCAGAAAGCTTATCGACCCTGATCGTGCTTTCCTCATCGTTGTATACTGTGACTGCGATGTAGCCTGTTTGACCCGGATAATACCCGTCCTTGTCGAAAGCGCATGCAATTATTGTTGCAGCCTGTGCGATCGAAGAAACCAGCAGTAGAGAGCACACTAGCATCAAAGCGATTGAGATTCGTTTTTTCCACATTTAGATTATTCCCTCTGTTGATTTTCTAGTTTCTTCAACGGTAAGGGTAAAAGGATTATGAATTGACAGTTCGGATTCGGAATCCAAGTTCCGCGCTTGAATCGTGATGCCCGCTAGGGTGTTTAGAAATTCCTTGGTTTGACGTGGGTTGCAGGGCCACTCCTTGCTGATAGAGGTTTTTTGGGTTGTGCACTTGGGGCACGACAGTTTTTACGTTTATTTTGTGTTTCTAAATCCTCTTCGCAGTTTGAGGGTGTGTGTGGGGTTAATAATTTAAGGAGAAAACTTCTAGGTCTGACTTTCCCTTTTCTTGCACATGTATGTTCATGTCGTCTCCTTCACAAAATATGCTCCTAGGATAATTAACAGAAGACTCCCTATTGTTCTAAAGACTCTCTCTAAGTCAAACCAAAAATCATGATAGTTTGCTGGGAGGATTAGACTACCTAATCCATCAAAAAACAACATTATCCCTCCAATTATTAAGGCAATACCTATGTATCTTAGGTTTCTTTGTTTCATGGGACCACCTTTTTTCTTCTCTTTGGTATGTGAATAATTGGGTCTCCTGTTTCTACTTATTTCTTGTCCATGCATGCATGCCAAACTACACGAAAATCACAAAAGCATCAAAACCCTATTCACAAAGATCGGCGCTCGTATATCCATTCCGACCCAACAGAGTTTGCAGAACATGAATGACAATTCAAGTATCGCCAAAGAGAGAGCCTCTCCTGGAAGCTTGTTTCTTCCCGCATTGGCCATCTCTAATTTTGCGACAGGACCCTTGGGAGTTCTGATAACATTACTTCTAATTGACATAGCACTAACATTCGAAGTTTCAGTGGGCGTCGCAGGACAGATTAACACTTTTTCTTCCGTTATCTCAGTAGTCTTCGCGTTGTTCATGGGCATTTTGAGTGTTAAATTCAGACATAAATCATTGCTGCTTATTGGTCTGTTATGTGTCGGAGTTTCAGCTTTAGGTTGTCTTCTGGCTTCCAACTTCAACTTAATGCTCATATCCTATTCTCTAAGTGGAGTAGGTACAGCCATGGTTTTCCCAATGGTTATTACCCTAGTCGGGGAACGCTTACATTTAGAGAAGAGAGGGAATGCCGTTGGATGGATTATAGCTGCGGGGTCTCTATCATATCTCGTTGGAGCTCCAATAATCGTTTTAATTGCAGACATTGGGGGCTGGCGAATGACCCTCTTAGGATTTGTGATTCCTGTGTCACTTGCAAGTCTCCTTCTAGCTCTTATTGGCCTTCCATCCACATCACGTGAGCAGCTGACAGTTAACAAGACAACTTATCTGGGAAGCTTTAGAGGAGTCATGCTAAACAAATCTGCGGCTGCTTGCTTGGCTGGTAATGTTTTTCGCACTGCCTCGTTTGTTGCAATTGTCCTTTATGGGGTATCATTTTTCAGACAGCAGTTTCTGGTATCAACAGATTCTGCATCCCTAATAATAATAGGAGCAGCTTTATGCTACACTTTGGGTAGCTTGTTTGCGGGTCGGCTTGTAAACAAGTTTGGACGGAAGAGCTTAACGGTCTTGACTGCTCTTTTAGCCGGTATATTCATAATCTCCTTCGTTTATCTGCCGAATTTATGGCTTTCTTTGGCTTTGAATTTCTTCGGTACTTGGTTTTCGGGCATGGCATCTTCAGCAGCTAATAGTTTAACTCTTGAACAGGTACCAAGATTCCGTGGCACGATGATGTCTATAAACTCGGCTGCTCTAAGTCTGGGAAACGCCCTCGGTTCAGCACTAGGAGGATTGGCACTTGTTTTGTTCAATTACGAAGTTATGGGCAGTATCCTTGGAGTGATGGGTATCGTCGCAGCGATACTCTTCTACTTTCTAACAATAGATCAACCAGTCCCGCAAAAACCTTGATAGACCTCGATTGTGAAATTAAACATGAGGTAAATGCATGCATGCATACAATGTATTGTATCCTGGACTGGACTTGAACCCACCAATGCTTGGAGATGTCTCCCGCATTTCCGCATTTTTTCTAAGCGGGAAACGAGTGCGCAATCATCGAAGGGCGTTCGGGGACAAATCTTGTGGTGAACTAAACTTCACTTTTGCAGACTTGAGGCTCATCCCTAAAACCTTAGGATCCAGCGTGCCGAGCTCATATTTCTCTGCTTTCGCAAGATGACAAATCTTCTCTGGTTCGAACCCCATAACTCTAGCCATGGTAGCATCCACGGACGCGGATTTCCTTCCAACGATAAACACGCCAATACGCCTTGTTTCTGGACCTTCCCAACCTTCGAGACCCACTCTTGCGTCGACGATGCAGAGATCTGGTCTTACAAGCCTGTTCAAGTCAACGATTACATCATTAATATGGGCATGGTAGAATGATTGGTCTTTTCTTGGAAGGAGCCCGAAGAGGTTCTTCAATGTTCCAGTTACGAAGGTTAAAGGGTGGGTTTTTGCCACAGCCACCGAGACGAAGTATCTAGGTCTAACAATTATATCGGGAAGTTTAGGATTTTTGAAGTAAAGCCCTTTCAGATTAGCCGAGACAGTCGGGGAACGACTGAGATTGACCAGAGATACGTCGAAGCCTAAACTCCGCATTTTTTCCTCTAACCCTCTGTACTCGAATTTCTCAAAAGCTTCATCAACAAACTTGGATTCACTGTCTGACTCTACTATCTTGATCGATAGGTTCTCATTCTCTTTGAGAACCAGTTTTACTAAAGCCTCAACTACCTCTACATGGGTTACGGCGAATCCTGTCTTGTCCACATGTGTACAGATATTAGGCTTGACTATGAGAGGTGATCTTAAGACTCCTAAACCACCTATCAGTTCAACACCCTCTTCAAGAGCCTTCCGAACATCGCCCTCATAATTCACCAGAGCAACAGAATCCAACATCTAAATCCTCTATGTCTGGCTATCTTACCAGTGTTCATGATGCACTCGTAGCTCGTCGTACTGGGTGCGCGGTTCTTTCTCTTCCGCCGGATGACCTATAGAAATCAGGTTAAGAGGAACAATGGTCTCTGGGATATTCAGCACCTTCCTTATGGGACCAACGCGGTCTTCTCTGGGGTGAACACCAAGCCAGACTGCGCCAAGACCCAATGCAGCAGCTGCCAAGAGAAGGTTCTCGGTAGATGCGGAGCAATCTTGTACCCAAGCGCTTGGCGAGATCGTTTTGTCGCCACATACCGCTATGCAGAGAGGCGCTTCAAACAGCAACTTTCCGTGGGGATGAACCTTAGCCAGATTGTCCAGTATCTGCCGGTCAGTCACTACGACGAAGTGCCAAGGCTTGTGGTTTGAAGATGAAGGAGCCGCCATGGCAGCTTCCAGCATCGTCTTAATGTCATTCTCACTAACTGGTTTGGCTGTGTATTTGCGTATACTACGTCGAGCGAATATCATTTTGATTAACCCCTTTGCCATCGGTCACTCCTCAAAGACTGTACCATTTGATCACAGCTAGAAAAAGATAGTGGTAGGTGGGATTTGAACCTACGGTGCACTGGTGATGTCTCCCGCAAACTCCCTTTTTTTCGAATGCACTACTGGTCTGTATGTGTGTTTTTCTCTTTCCACAATTGGGCAAGCCAGGGCAGGGCAAGTACGAATCCTATCGGGATTGTCCACTGGGCTAGGTTTCGAACTTTGGTTCCAGGGGCTACCACGCTTGTTATGAGGTAATCAAAACTGAAATTGACAGGTTCTGAACTGAGATTAGAGAGGGCTAACGTGACATCCATGACTTTGGTTGGCATATAATCGATTTTTACTTCACGCGCTTCTTTCTGTGAACTAATCACGTCGGGATTTTCCTCCAGAAAATCTTCCAGTCTTGGTGGTCCTGGTGGAGGTTGCTCTATAATCCAGGCGTCTATGATTTCTTGGCTCACTTCGAGTATGTAGACGGTTATCGTGTCGTCGGCTGTGATTGTTACTTCCAAGCCTTGTTGTGGTGTTAGAACACGCCCAAAAGGTATTAGAAAGCTTTCAGAACTTAATCTGCCCTGTCCACTCCTACTGGCTATGCCGGCAGGGGGAATAAGCGAAACAAGGAGCAACGCGAAACCTATACTTAAGAGAACTGTGCCTCCACGGCCTAAAAAGATCATCCAACGTTTCATAGGCCAAGTCTCCTGCTGAAATAGAAGTATCCTAGGAAGAAGAGAAAAGCCACAATTACGTAGCTGGCTCCTGTGTAAAGGAGTACTTCTGTGAAGGTCGGTGTCCAGAGTTCGCCTCCGAAAGGCATGGATGCTGAGTAATATTGTGATAGGATAATGAGGGGGGAAATCACTGATATGATTTGAAGGGCTAAGGGAGATCCTGTGCTGGACGCAACTATCATTGCTATGGCCCCAATGATGTTCATAGCGAAATATAGAACTATGCCCATGATAAGGGCTAAGCCCCCTTTTCTAAGAGTTAGTGTCACTAGGAGGATTATGCCCGTGATAAAGAGAGAAGGGCTTAGGTTTGCCGTATACGTGAGAAGCACGTTGCCCAAGTATGGCGACACAATGTCTGGAGCTAAAACGTAGAGTGCTGAAATCTGAATGGTGAGATAGAGAATTAATGCAACGCCAAGTGCTGAGAGAAGTTTTGCGGTTAGGATTCCGCGTCTTTTGAGGGGATATGAGAAGTAGGTTTGAATGATTCCTTTTTCTAGGTCGCCTCCTAAACCGTAGGCGACGTTTTTGAAGATGAGGATGATGAAGATGAAGAGGGGTAGACCGAGAATCGAAGTAGTTAAGGAATGAGCCATGGCTTCTGGGTTCATGAGGCCTTGTGGAGACATGGCGGGTCCGAAATTTGCAAACACGAACGTGCTTAGGGCATATAGAAACGCAAAGATTTCTAGAATTGGGAATCGGTAGTCCTCGTGCAGAGCGGAGGCGAAAACTTCCAGAAACGGTTTGCCTTTTCCCATAAGTCATCACTTCTTTTCCTTCCCGCTCACCGCCAATCTGTAAAGTTCTTCTAGGGAAGCGCTTCCCGTCTCTATTCCCAAGATTTTGGCTTTGGCTTTCTTTGCCAGTTTGGGAGTATCCTCGTAAAGTTTCTCTTCATTTCCTTCAATTACTCTAACTGAGATTCCTCGGAGATCGGTTTCTAATCCTTCTACGTAGTTTAACTTTTTGATTTCAACGGCTAGCGCTTCAGGGTTGTCGGTGGATATTCTAATGGTCCCAACGGCATACTTCTCATAGAGTTCGGTCAGTTTTCCAATTGCCCAAACTTTGCCTTTGTTAATAATTGCCACCGAGTCGCAGACTCTACTCAACTCGGGGAGAATATGAGAAGAGAGAAGAAAAGTGACTTTTTCATCCTTGTTGAGTTGTAAAACCAAATCTAAAAGCGCACTTCTGGCTTGAGGGTCAAGGTTAGCCGTCATTTCGTCTGCTACTATTAGCTTTGGCTCATGAATAAGAGCGTGTGCGATGGCAAACTTTTGGAGCATGCCCGCTGAAAGAGCTTTAATTTGCCGATCACTTGCTTCCTGCAGGTTCACGAGTTCTAAGACTTCTATGGCTCGGGACTCAGGAACGCCGAAGACTCTGCACACTCTCTTCAGATAGTTTAGAGTTTCTTGGTGGGGAGGAAAGAATGCTTTTTCATAAACCACTCCGATCAGCGACCGTATGGCTGTGTTGTCCCAAGGGTCTTGTCCAAAAACTTTCACGGAGCCTCTATCTGGCTTCAGTAAACCGAGAGTCATTTTGATTGTGGTGGTTTTCCCAGCGCCGTTGGGCCCTATCAGACCCGTGACAGAACCCTCGTTAAGCGTCAAGTTTAGACCATCAACGGCAACCACTCTGCCATAACTTTTTGCTAGGTTCTCAGCTACGATTAACGTCATGAATTGTTTCTATGATTGAAAGAAGCATTTAAGGCTTGCATGCATACACGAGCGTAACCCTATCCGAGTGGATATATCCCCCGCATGCATGCATCAGAGCATAGTGAAACTATTGCTTACTTGCTTCCATCTGCATTGGGTCACAGAACACTGCTCTGAGGAATGTATGTATAGACCCGCTTATGCATGCAACAACTCTTTTGACACTTCGAGAAGCGCACTGCGCGTGTCTTCTTTTTCTTGAAGCGTCATAGCCAGAGCGAATCATTGCACACGCATGCATTTTCGCGAAATCTATATAAGTCGAGCAACTATGAAAAAAGTCCTCTCTCCAAAGAATGAAGAAGGTGACCATTTGACGAAATGGAGATGTACTGTTTGCGGGTACATATATGATCCGGATGAGGGTGACTCCGAATCTGGAGTGAAACCAGGAACGTCATTTGAAGAACTGCCAGACGATTGGGTCTGTCCAATTTGCGGAGCAACAAAGGATCAATTTGAAATGGTGGAACAAGATGAAACCAAGAAAGATTAAAGCAGGAATCTACTGGGTTGGGGCAGTTGATTGGGACAGGCGACTTTTCGATGAACTTATTCCCCTCCCCGACGGAACAAGTTACAACTCTTATCTAATCAAGGGAAATGAAAAGACGGCTCTGATAGACACTGTTGATCCAACTATGACACGTGCGTTGATTGACAACCTAAAACAGTTGGACATCAAAAAGATAGATTATATCGTTGCAAATCATGCATGCATAGTTGACATGTACAAGAGAGGGGTTATCGAACCGTTGAGCGTTAAGGAACAGGCCTTAAAATCCGCTGTGGAATCCGCTTCAATGATCTTGAGGATCGACGATGTAATATCTGGTGGAAAAACTGAAGCTCCGCATGCGTGCATGCCGGGTGGTATGCCTCCAGAATATTGAGCCTTTCAAAAACCTGCCTAAGTGTTTTTCCGATCTTCTGTCAACTTGCGCACACAAACCTTGCAGAAGCCTTCTACCTGGAGTGTGGATGTTCTCAGAAGTTCGGTGTACATAAGGTCAATTGGTTCCAGATGGTGACGCAGACCTCTATTGTGTCCTAATCCGTGGGCTACAACCTTGCTTGAAGACTCTTCGTTGACCCGGAAAAGGGAGACAACTCCAATTCTTTCATCAACGTAATCATGAACAAGATGAAGCGTCCTTCTGAAGCGTCTTCCATCAAGGAAATAGTACACCGCTATTATTGGATCAGGTGTTATTCCCAACAGAAGGTTCGTCAACTTATTGGAGCGTTTTATCCTTCCGATCCTTTTAGTTAACTTTTCAAAAAGAAATGCTCCAAAAGATTCTCCACCAGTCGCTATCGTAACGTCATGCTCCAACATGAGTTTTGCAAGATATTTAACATCGCCCCACGTTTCTATCGGAAAAAAATTCGACGCATCTTCAACAATCCTGATTACATCTCGTTCATTCTCAGGCTCACCATTAACCAACAGAATATCTATAGATCGCATGAATAGTATTCAGGAACGAAAGAATATAGTGATGATTACGATTCCAGACATATTTCAGAAACCGAAGCCACCCTCACGCGTGCATGCAAGACTATCTATATATATGCGGTTCAATGCTTAAACCGTGCACAAATTCCTTGGAGAAAGTGTTGGGTTGTCTGATGGAAATAGTTCAGTGAAGAAACTTGATCAGCTTAAGCATCTTATTCAGAAAAAATCCATCAAGTGGGGAGCTGACCTCGTCGGATTTGCAGACGTTGAGAGATTCAAGCGGTACCCCGAGGAAAACCGTCCTTCCGAAGGAACCAAAACGGTTATTGTTCTAGCGATCTGGATGGAAGATCCCATTTTGGATCTGTGGCTTCACCCTCCTTCTTGGAAGCAACAGGGCAAGTCAGACCGTGCATTCGAAGATGAAATCCTGCGTGGTGTCTCACTACGTCTTTCACTTTTGCTTGAACGAGAGGGATATTGGACCGAACCCGCACCTAATAAGCCCCGGATCTATCTTAAAGGTGCAGGGGTTCTTGCAGGTTTAGGTTTTATTGGCAAAAACAATCTTCTTGTAACAGAGAAGTATGGCCCTCGAATACGTTTACGCGGTGTTAATACTAACGCATCATTGAAACCCGACCCAATCATTGAAAGCCTTGACTTCTGCCGCGAATGCAACAAATGTGTTGATGCCTGTCCGGCAGACGCATTTGATACTGGGCAATACGATAGAGAGGCTTGCCTCAGCTATTGCGAGAGCAACCTAGAGGAGGTATCACAATACTCTGTACTATGGTGTAAGGAGTGCTCAAACGTCTGCCCGATTGGCGAAAAGGGTTAATATACCTAAAAGCATGGGAAAACGCAAAAAATACATGCTGCATGCATGCATGGCATTAAGATTTAACCCCCCACATTCGCGTGCACGTTTAGAATTTCTTTGCTCATTAACTCAATTTCTTGAGCGGATAGACATCTTGTTTCTTGGGTTATGTAATTGGTCAATTCATCAATCTTTAGAACTTCAGGGTTGGAAGGGGCTTTGCGCCTATCTAATTCTACTTTTTTGTTAGCGAAAACTGCAACCGCTTTAATCCATGGAGGTTTTGATGCGAGAATTCCAGAAGCCTTAATAACCTTATAGACTGTCGAGGCGTTGCGGCGTGCTTGTTTATAAGGGTTCTGACCTATACGTGTCCAACTATCTTCATAGCATACAATCTTGCCACGGTAATTTTTGGTTTCCAATACAAATATTCCTGTGGGTCCCAGAACAATATGGTCGATGTTGCCTTTTTTACCCGCAACGAGCTGAACATCGTTGATGAGAAAATAGTCGTCGCTCAATGTTGAAGAAAGAACTTTGGTAACTTGTTTTTCTCCTTCAAAGCCTTTCTGGTAGCTACGATGCAGTCGGTAGAAAATGAGCATCCCAATTAGCGGAACTATCATTGCAAATGCACGAGTGTTGTCGTACCGCCCTAGGTCAATATAAAGAGGCAAAATTGGGTCAGTTGTAAGAAATATGACAACAAGAACAAATAGACACAAGGTTCCCAAAATCAAGTGCTGGTACGCCTTTCTTTTCAGGTAAGTTCCTGACAACTTCAGAATCTTCATGTTTACAGCCACCTGAACATTATCAGTCAGAATGAATTTTGCACTGCTTCACGTATATTATACAATCGGTATTAAACGGAGAATGCATGCATGCCCCTTTTTGTGAAATTTCAGTCCACGAAAAAACTGACGTTGGATATGTATCAAAAATGCAAAATCGTTTTATGTCAGATTACGTTGACAACAAAGCATGGGATTCGTAGCAGAACAATTGCGTGAGAGACTTATGTCTCCATAGTCAGTTTTAAAAATTCTGCTACGAGTCCTATACCTACTTACGTTTACGGTCCTTCTCCGTTAACTGCCATATTGCTTCTATTATGAAATGACCTAGACGTTTCAGCTTCTCAAGCATCCTAAGACAGCTCCCACATGCCCATATACAGTTTCATCCCTTTTATCACGACAAAAAACTGCATTCGCATTGGCATAGTGAGTTTAAAGTGTTTAGTGTTAGGCCAGTGCGTGATACGTGGAATACCTTGTATCGCGTCATCCATGTTAATGAAAACCTTGACTAAATGCTTCCTATACTCACGCCCACGCCTCTGTTTACGTTGCTTGATAATCATGTTGGTTAAGGCTCTGAACCGTTGATTCAACGTCATGTGACCCATTAACTTCTCAAACTTTAGAATCCGTTTTTCCTCAAGCTCCCGTAAATGTCTAAGAAGTATCCCTTTTTGGTATGGAGCTATCTTCTTCATGTCACGTTGCACAGTCTTCGTGCTTATACCTAGCTTCTTTGCTATTTGAGGATAAGTAAGCCATTCACCGCTTAACCTCAACACTTCTTTTCTGCGGTTGCGCTCCTTCCAATACTGCTTCTTACTCTTCAAATTCTTGTTGATTATGCGGTAGGAAGGCATGTTTCTTCGCTTTAAACCGTGTTTTTCTGTCAAAACTGTGCTGAAACCTTCACTATTTTCACCTTGAAAACCTTGTAAATCGGTTAATTCTGGAAAAGAAGCACTGTTTAATCCCTCTAGTGGTTGCGGTTGGACAGTATCTTCCATTAATTGTGACATTTCTGGACATTTTTCATCATTACCGTCTATGTTGTTTTCGAGGGTTTTTGCGGGTTGTGACATACTTTTTGTCACCTAGGTGTTCACCACTCACAGGGGTAAACTACATAAAAAAGCTTGTCATAGAGACTGCGACCTTTGAAAGAATTGTTATTCCGCAGAAAACTTTCGATAACAGTCATCAAGTTTAAGATCTAGCTACTGTCACAGGCTCTTTTTGGTTCGACTTGAGTTTCCTTTTCAAGACAAAGAGGACAATGATGACTATTACTGTGATAGACACTATTGCAAAAATTATAATCCCTCCGAGAAGGCTTTCTATAAACGGGGCGGAGACGCGGCCTAGGGATATGGTTACTTCATGTGTGCTGTGTAGGTAGGTGAAGTGAAGAAGCCATGAATCATCCAAGGAAGTGACTGCGAAATCTACTTCCTCATCGTTAAGTTTTACCTCAATGTCCTCTATGTCCGCAATGAGACCTTTCGCGATAAATACGTTGACGTATCCAATGGTTCCTGAAGGACCAGTCACATCGAAGTTTAGCTCTCTACTTTCAGAATCAAAAGACAAAGTAGAGACTGTTGAGTTAGATGTAACAGAGAAAACGTACTCATTTTGATAAGGTAATATGCTTAAAGAGATGGTATTGTTTGCTTCAAAATGTGTGGCGTTTCCGGTCCATATTGCCTTGACTGTGAAGTAGCCGGTGGCAGGCGGAATCCAGTTAACGTAGTATTTGCCAAGCTGGTCTGTTGTGTCGGAGGTTATTGGAACCCAAGTGTTTGCTCCTGGAAAAGTGTAGTAGAGAACTACTGTTTGGTTTTCCAAACCGTTTCCATAAACATCGTAAAGGGTGCCATTGATGACTGCTGCGAAGCCAACAAACGTAGACGACGGGCTTGTTGAAATCGAAATAGATGTAGGCATCCAGACTTTAATCATCTGAAAGTATGATGAATTCAAATCTTCGCTATCTTGAACTGTCAACGTGACATTGTAAGTTATTGCTTGTGAATAGGTGTAAGTAACAACTGGTTCTGCCGTTGACGTCGTGTTTCCGTCTCCGAAATTCCAAATGTAATCTGTGATATTTCCGCCGCGTGGGTTTGATAATGAAGCATTAAACGTTATCGCTTGACCTGCTGAAAGGTTGAACACTGGAAAAACCTGAAAGCTGGCAATTGGCCTTTCTCTCACATATATCAATCTGGTTTGGTTACTTAACAAGCGACTGTTGCTAACTACTGTCAGCGTGATCTTGTAATCTCCATACGACGCATATTCATGAGTGGTACCTGAGCCTCCGCTGAAGGCTCCATCGCCGAAGCTCCAATAGTAGGTTGTTATTGTGCCATTCTCCGAGGTGCTGTTGGATGCATTGAAAACTACGATTTGACCGCTAATTGGGTCGCTTGGCGAATAGGTGAAGACTGCAATAGGATAGCTAGGAACTATACTGTAAATGTCCACAAGTGGATAACGATCTGAATTACCAGCTGCAAGGCTGTGAGGTATGTCTCTTATGCCGTCGCTTCCTGGTTGGTCTTGGGTTGAACCGCTTTTCTCATCAGTAACAGAGTAATCACTCCAGTAGTTTCCACCAGAAAAATAGCCATCATCCCATACATTCACTGAGTCATACGCAAAACCTTGGTTTGTGTTACCTACAAAGTTGTTGTGATAAAATTTGTTGCCTGAAGACTGTTCAAGGTAAATACCATATTCATGGTTTTGTGTGATGTTGTTCTCAAATACGTTATTGCCTGAAGAAAAGCCAGAAAAACTGATGCCGTAGTTGTTGTCTGCTAAGCTGTTTCGAGAAACCGTGTTATTGTCTGAAGACCCACTGAGGCTGAGACCCGAATATTCGCTTGCTGTTATGTTGTTTTCATATACGTTGTTGCCTTGAGAAGAGTCAAACCGGATGCCATAGTTATTGTCTACTAAGTTGTTTCGAAAAACTCTGTTATAGTTTGAACCGCCGAGGTAGAGACCACTCCATCCACTTGCTGTTATGTTGTTTTCTGTTATGCTGTTGCCTGGGGAACCGCCGAGCCACACGCCTGCATGGTTGTCTGTAACATTATTTTCGACTATGCTATTATTTGAGGAAAAAGAAGATAGATAAATGCCGACCTCCGTGCCTGCTACTATCTTGTTTCTCACTATACTGTTATTGGAAGAACCCCGCAGACTTATGCCGCCTGCATTACCTACAAAGTTGTTGTTTGTTATGATGCTGTTATTTGTTCTCAATAGCTGTAGAGCATACGATGTGTTAGATATACTAAGATTTTCTACTTTGATATTGTTAGAGTCAATCAGTATGAGTTGTCCCGCATCGTCCACGGTGCGGTCTGATGCACCATCAAGGTAGACGAGAGGTCTCCCATTTACAGTGTTTCCTTCTACGATGCTG
The DNA here is from genome assembly GCA_030615265.1 of Candidatus Bathyarchaeota archaeon. GTDB lineage: Archaea > Thermoproteota > Bathyarchaeia > Bathyarchaeales > Bathyarchaeaceae. Next base: position 9,100 of record JAUWZP010000003.1, on the reverse strand, counting down.
TCAAGAGAGCCGTATACATATAGACCGGCATTAATGAAAGTGTTTTCAAGAATTCTGTTATTTGGAGAATCAATTCGAATTCTCAAACCCGAGTTCGCCATGTTATTTCTGGTTATGTTGTTATTTGAAGAACCATCGAGATAGATACCATGATCCCCGTTTTCTGTTAGATTGTTTTCGGAAATCGTGCTGTCATGTGAATCCCAGAGATAGACGCCCCAGAGGTTGCTTATCAAATTGTTTCCAGAAATGTTGAGGTCTATAGAGTGGAAGACTTGCATTCCGGTAACGAATTCCTTGATGTTCACATTCTTAACAGTTACTTGACTTCTGTCAGTCAAGATTATTCCAGCTTGATCAGATGAACTATGAACTCCAAAAAATTGAACAGTGTAACCTGCCCCGTCAAGAACAATGTTGTTTCTTTCAATCACAATCCCCGCAGAATCGCTTGTGATGTTTCCAGTTAGTGTGTAAAGGTCTCCGTTACGTTGTATGGGTGCTGTTGGAGGGTCTATTGAACCGTCAGCCCTTATGTAAACGGTTCCGATTGCCTTAACTTGTTGAATGTTAGATGCTAACGTTAACATGCCCAGGAGAATGATCCCAAGAATAAACGCTAACGTGAGCATTTTGCTCATATTTATCATTTCGTTATGACTTCCGCGTCTTTATTATGATTTGTGGAAGAATTATCTATTACATGTCCGGTTTCAACCCGCGTGCATGCATACATGCATGCATGGAGTTTTCAGGGAACCCTATTTCTTAAGATGTCTTGAAACAGACCGCCGCAATCGTTGCATACATGGCCCCATTCACCTTTGAAAGTCTCGATTTGCCAATGCAACACCTCTATTTTTTGGCATCGAGCGCAACGATCAACATGAGTGCCCTTTAAAGCTACCACTGCCTTGACTTTCTCGTCTATAGGTGTGTGCCCAGCTGTTCTTTCAGGGAGTTTTGGTGGTGTCTTAGTCTCTGTAAGATCGTGCGTTTCGTTAATGCATAATCTTGCAGGCTTCTTTTCTGTTTTAACGGTTGTTTTAAGCTTGTTTTCAATTGTGTGTACCTTCCCCAAAGCATATGGTGTACATGGATGAATATATGTCCCGTAGATGTCGCTGCATGCTTCTGAGTAGGTACACTTGTTTGAATCGAACCAATATTCAAACTCTTCTCGCGTAAAGAAGTCTTTAAGATCGTGCGTTTGTAAAATGCACGGTTCTTCTAACTTCTTTTCTGTCCAGCTGTATTTGTGAGGCTTCCTCGAATCATCTTTATACAAGAACGCTCGGTCTACAAGCCCATTCATTATGCGTCTTATGCGGCTTTGGCTTAACCTCACTTCTCGGGCCATGTCTTTAGCTGTGTACTCGGCGCCGTTGCTGTCTATGAACACATCTAGCACTTCAAACGCTTTCCTAGGCAGCGCATACAAAGTGGTGAAGAGAATAGGCTTCACCAGTTTCAAGGCGTAAGCCAAATCGGTTAAGTTGGCGAGAAGCACCTTTTCACTGTTAGATTCTACTAGCGCCCTTTGCTTCTGAAAGATTAACGTTACACATTTTATCAATGCTAGAAGACGTAAAAAGTCACGTCTCGCTTGGATTTCACCGAAAGGAAAAATCTCGCTAAGCTTTTCAGCGTAAGGAATCAAGATTTTGTGAGGCTCCAGCTCGTAGAGTAAGCATCGCAAAACCATTTCGTCTTGGTTATACTCGTCTTTGTTCACGCTGGCCGCTTTCCTAGCTTGGTAACGGTGAATGTGTTGTGTCTGCTCTTTAGTCACGTCAAGGTTGAGCATCCATGTCCGGCTTGCAAGTTGACGCTCAACAATCATCTGAGTGGTAGTAGTAACGTAAACTGGCTTGCCAGTTGTCTCTATAACTTTGGGTAGGATTTTACCGTTTTCCATCGTTGTTGTTGCTAGTCGTAATTCACCTTCTGAAAGCATAACTCGCATTGTTGGTGTAGCTTGTTCTTGACCTCCAAGCTCGCTGATGTAGAGTATGTAATTGTTGAAGTTGACTTCAAGCCTATCTAATACCGCGCGTGTTATCCTGGTAAGGTTAATGACGTTGGGGAACAGTCTCAGAACGTTCCTAGCTAAGTGAGACTTGCCTATCGCCGGGGGCCCAGTGAAAATGACACCTTGAGGATCATCCGTTTTGTATGAAAGCGCTATCAGGAAAAGCGTGAGTTTGTTCAGGTCTTCACCGACAATCCGGTTTGACAAGACTTCTGTTACCCATTCGAGAAGGTTAGGGTCCCCAAGCTTCTCGTTGACTTGTTGCATGTACGGCTCCATTAGACCAGGGAAAAGGATGTCATTCATTAAAAACGAAGTTATGGAAGCTGGGATCTCCGTAGGTTTTTCATCGTCTTCCTTGCTATTAGTCATGTTGCTCGCTCCGTGGCGTGTTTGGGAAGCGTTGGCTACTGTGTCTGTTGACAGTCGCCTTTCGTTCCAGACTTCGTTTCCCACATCAAATTGTCAAAAACTCTTTTGTTATATTTGACGCTAAGAGAAGCCATTTTCTCTAATTGCTCGTTGGCGGCATCCGCGGTCATCTGGACTGCATCACGTAGCTTAACAAAGAAGTCAATGTTGCTCATTCTTGATCTCTTCTTTTATCTGCGCGTACAAAGTGTTAAGAGCTGTCTGGATTTCGTTGAGCTGTGCTAGAATCTTCTGAAAAAACTCATATCGGTTCAATCTTAGCTTCTCCTTTAAACAAACTTTCGTAGAGGTGTGGAGCGTCTCGTTTGATCTTCTCTCGCAAGGCGTCTCTTGTTAACTCGCTCAAGTCCTTGTGAGCGTCTAGCTCGATGTATTCTTTCATTAGTTTTTTTAGGTTTTGAGGTACTCTGACATTTAACTGGACCATTTTTCTGTAACTCATCAAGATCATCTCCGTGACGCATATGTAACCTTAAGTAGCAGGGACACCATGAATAGTATTTCGGAAAAAGGTGTCCCTATGCCAATCTCGATGGATCAAGTAAAGGAACGATTAGAGCGATATTCCACAATAGAGGATCTTAAAGATAAAGATAAACAACGCATCTACAGTATTTTGAAATCCATTGGACAAAAGCATACAGGAACTCGCGTTTCTGATATTAAAAGAAAATCTCTTGGAATGAGTAACACACATCTCATTCCAAGTTTTTACTGGCTCAAAAAATGTGGGTATCTAGAAGATTGGAAAGGGTACAGTCTCATTTTGAGTGACAAGGGAAGGAAAGCATTGCAAATACTTGATGACTACTTTCTTGCTCCATTAGAGAATCCTAGGTTAAGAATCAAGTTGAAACTTGAAGAGGAAAAGGAAGTTGTAGCCAATATAACCGGTGATCCAGATAACATTACAAGAACTGCAATTCTTTCAAACAGCTTTATAAGAGATAGAATTTTGGAGCTTTCTGCGGCTTTATGTTCTTCTTTGGGTAAAGTGTCTCTGAGTATTGATCTTTCTCCTGCTAATGAGGGCGAGGTAGTTGTCCTGTTGAAGGTTTTATGGTCTTTCTACTGGCAGACTCTCAGGGAACGCAGGCCTAACCTTCTAGGTCCGCTCTATATAGATATGAATTTGACATATGACGACGATAAGAAGGCATATACGGAATTCTGGAAAAAACATCTGGAGAAAGTTCTGCAGTATGCCGGAAAGAAGACCCATTTCGAAATATACACAACACTTCCGTCCGGGGAAAGGAAAATAGCGCGAAGTGGAGAGAAAGAATTAGTTCCCTTACTACCACAACCCATAGAAACTCTTCCTATCTTTGTCAAACATGAAAAGATTAAGCGATGGATTGAAAGTCAATTAGAAAAGGATGCAGACTGGTTCATGCCCCACTGCTTTTGGGTAAAACTTGGCTTCAAACGAAGAAGAGAAGACCTTTCCGTGAATTCTATAGATCATGTCTCACCTCCATTGTTCCATGAGATAACATCACCTAAACTTCCCAGAGAATATGCACACTTTGATAGCATGATCAGATATGTAGTTCGGAAAGAAGATGAAGAAAGCGTTAAGGCATTATGTATGTGGATAATAAGTGGTTCCGATTGGAGAAATCAAGGTTTCTACGAGAGCTGGAGAATCTTAAGAAGGGAACATAAGGAGAAAATAGGCGAAGAACCGAAGTTCAGAGACATTGCAAAGATTTTAGATGCAGCTCTACTAGAATACATCATAGCAGATCACAATCCAAACGTTGATCTTCACTCGGTTTTGAATGATTACCTGGTTTCTCAAGATGTTGGAAGGGTTGTTGGAGAAATTAAAGTGGGAAAGTATAGAGGGATCCATCCACGAAAGAGAAGAGGAACCACGAGACTTAGTGTTGGCAACCTCTACCGTAGAAGGGAAAAAGCTTGGCATAGATTTCTCAAAAAATATTATCCAAATTTAGAGAAACCTTTTAAGGATGGGAAACTTTTGAAGAAAATTCTTGTAGAATTTAAGGAATACTGGAAGGAAGAATACTGGGACGAAGATGTAGGAACTGACAAGAATTAAGCTATATCTGTTTTTGCGCTTGTTTTTCCAGTTTCTCTATGCGCTTGAGCAGCTCAGATATTTGATCGGTACTCAACACGTGGCCATTCAACCTTTGCTTTAGTTCTTGGTTTTTCTGCTCTAACTCTTCAATGCGTTTCTCATACGTCTTCACCTTTGCAACGCTCTCTTCCAGCTCTCGCACTCTATCCCGGTTTATGCGTCCCCAAAACCCTCTCTGATACTCTCTTTTCGTGAAATCCAAGTCGTGATAGTCGAAGTAGCTACCTCTAGAAGCGTTTAACTTGTGTCCCATCAATGCTTCAGCGATGTCAGGGTCCACACCGCTTGAATACAATGTTTTCCTGAAGGCTTTGCGTAGGCAATGGGTCCATATTGAGTCTGGATCGATGCCGATTTGTTTCGCTCCAGACTTAACGATCTCGTTAAGCATCACTGGTTTTAACGGTGTTCCTCTTCTGTTGATTGCTTCAGTGACGAAAACACGGTCCTCATCTTTAGGTTGCCAACCCCGTTTCATACGCTCATCCAAATAGCTCTTGAGGACCTTTGCTGCCTCTTCATGTACGAAAGTAAAATAATAGCTCACGTCGTAAGCTGAGATCTTGGTGTCCACTGCAACGTCGTTGACGCCTTCCGGTCTCTCAGCCACAACTCTAATGGGTATCGGCGTTTGAACCGTTGGGTACAGCTTATCTTTGAACATAGCCCAAGTCCATGAACATAGACAGCTTGCACGTACTCCAGATTGCCATAAACAAAGCACTATCGCTTTGCCTCTCTTCATCTGCAATGGACCCTTATTCGGAAAACTGTCAGCCATCCTGAAGATGTCTTCTTGCGTTGGAATGTACTGTCTCGCTATCTTCTTTCGCATCCCTCTTTTCAGAAACGTCTTGCGCTCTTGCCTGGTAAAATCGACAGCTCTACCGTTTAACGCTAGAAGCCGCATAACCACATAGAACATCCTTCGCGTGCTAGTTTTGCCTTCACCATTCTTGGTTAAGCAAGCCCCGATAATCACCTTCTTAACTTCCTGGGCGCTCAACGATAAGAATTCTTCCGGGCTCAAACTGTTATAGTCCAGGAACCATTTAAGCTGGTAAAGGTTTCCAGCTCTGCTACTCACCGGATAGCTTTTCGACAGCAACTGAACACTTTTACAGCGTAGAAGCGGCGTGTAAGAATGCGCTCCCTTCTTAAACCAACCGTGCTCGTCACGGTTATCGACATCTAATCTTCCTTCATGCATCTTCGCCATTTTAACCATCGAATAAGAATATGCGGTGGACATATATAAAACTTATTGTGACCTTCGGCTATAAACTAAAGATAACAATGTTGACTTCAGGCTGGTTGGGCAGTTTTCTCAGAAGATTTACCTCCAGGCTTTGCAGGTTCAGTTTTTGTCACTGTTTCCTTTTTCTCAGCCTCTTTTTTCACTTTTTCCTCTTTCTTCTCTTTCTTGACCTCTTTTGGTTTTTTTGTTTTTTTCGGTTTTTCCAAAATTTTCATGTTAATCTGAACAATCTCTTCGGTTATCACGTTTCCACGAAGAGTTTTCCTACGTCTTTCCCCTGCTCGTTTGGAATGGAAGCCCACTCCTCCGCTTATAATTGATCTAATTCTAACTCCACCGTGAATGCTGGGTCTCATGGGGAAACCGTCCTTGTCAGACCCGCCAGTAACCTGCAATTTGTGACCCGACAAGCCGACTACGGATCCGTCAATGGTTTCACCGATTCTTTTCCCAATTAACGGAACAGCATGGGCACCTTCAACCTCAACAGCTTTTGCCTCTCCAGTTTCGGGGTCTGAAACTATTACTTTGTATCTCGCCAAATGACTCTACTCTCCTGATGTAACAGATGCTGTAGCATTATTGAAGATATACCTTCGTTTATTAAGGATTCGCCTAAATGAAAAAAGCAAGCTTAAGTGTGTCTTCTAACTCTTTGTCAACGATTCTGGCGTCTCTTCTTTTCTACTCAACCTTCTAGTTATAATGTAAGAACTTGCAAGTAGAAGAACAGCGGCGAGTATAATAATTACTGGAAACAGCCTTTCCGCGCCTTCGCCAAACAGGTTCTTCTGACGGGGTACCTCTATCATTTCGTCTTCAAGGGACACGTAAAACCCGTTGGCTAGGAGAAATTCTTTTGTCTCACGAGTAGAAGCTACATAGTCAGTCTGCGAGATGTTCATGTATTGAATTGTGCCCTGCCAGGTCACTGCAGCATTGGTTATAGCATTTAACGAGTTACTCTCGAGTCCTCCAAAGACATATGTGAGGTCAACAGGCAGCCATCCCCATGGCGGAATGTACACCATCGCCCAACCATGCCAGCCAATTCGTTTCTGAACGGATGTCACATGATTGCCCCAGTAGCTTGTTTTTGTCAGCGACGAACCGAACTTATAGATTGCGCCGATTTGAATGAACGCTGGAATGCCAACTATTCGAGACAGCGTAACGAGTAAGATTGCCTGGTCGTCGCAGTCTCCTTTTCCTTCGATAAGAGTTTCATTTGGGTAGAGAGGAACCTCATGTGTTTCTGTATAGTTGATGTTTTCTGCAATCCAAGAGACGAAATTCTTGATAATTGTTAGCACATTTGATTCGTTTCCAGCTAGGTTAAGTGCTAAACTCCGAAGTTCTGTGTCATTGACAAGCCAAGGCCCCTCTGCCCCTAAATATCTCTCTTTTAAGGGCTCGGGAATTTCATCCAAACTTTCTGAGGCAGTTTCATTGATGCCATCAAGTGTGCGAGGTTTTGAAACAACACGGTAGGTAACGGCGTAACTAATGTTTTCTCCGGGATCAAGCAGCATCTCGGGAAACTGTAAAACAGCAATCTGGTTTCCATCCGTATCATTTTCGATAGCCTCAATGAAGACTGTTGAATTTACCAGATATCCTGTTTGCCATGAGCTGTTCATGAACAAACCCACGGTGCGGTCTTCTCGCTCTGTGAAGTTCCAAGCTTTGCTTCCCTTGTTTGAATATGTAACCGTACTTTTAACATAATATTCGGTTTCTTCCTCTTCGGTTGTACTTCTCACAATAGTTATGTTCTGAAATGCAAGGGTGGATAACAGTAAAAGAGAAATGCAAAAAGCGCTTGCTTTTTTATTCATTTTCACACTCTATCCTTCCCTTTTATCCGCTCTTATATGACCTCGCCGAAGGTGAGGCAAGGAGCGAAGCGACGCAGAGTTGCCCGAAGCCTGCTTATCTTGAAAAATATTCATCTTTTGATAGCAAAACTTCATACCAATCCTTAGCTCCAAGTGGAGGTGGACAAATGTCTCTCCATTCTAAATATTTGTCTTCATTTGTACAATCCATTGCTAAGATGAATTCATCTTTGCCTTTTGGAAAGTAAATGTCTTTGAACTCTACACCGTCAACTTTCGATGTAGTTTCTCTCACATGACTCAGGAGATTTTCAAATTCGTCGGAGTCTTCAATTTTGTGTTCTACATGCTTCAAGATAATCATTTGTATCACTAAATTAGTGTATGATTTGGCATGTTAACCTTACGCAGAAAAATAGAGAGGGGCGAAGTTTACTCAACATGCACTCTGTAGAGGTCCACGTCCTCACGCATTTCTCGGGTACATTCCAAGAATTCCCTAACAGAACGCCTCACATCTCTTGACTGCGTTATGTATCTGCCAACGATGATTATGCCTGCTCCATAATCCAACGCCTGCTTTGCAGTCTCAGGAGTTATTCCACCAGCAACTGCCACTAAGAACTTCTTCTGTGGGAAAGCTTTACGAAGTTCTTGAATGAACTCCATCCGATGAGTCCCCTCCTTTTCAACGTCGATGGCGCGATGTAAAATTATAACATCGGGAAAATGCTTCAACAAACGAAGTTTTCGAATTGAGTCTTCAACTTCCATCATGTCAACTATAGCGTAGATTCCAAGTCTTTTAGCCTCGTAAATGAACTTGTCAAGCACCTGTTTTGCAGCGAGTCCAGCGGCTACAACGCCGTCCGCGGTTTCTCCAAAGGCTAAGTCAACCTCAACCTTCCCGACATCCAGTGTCTTCAAGTCGGCTATTATGAACTTGTCTTTAACCAGCTCTCTTAGTTCACGAATAGCGTTTACACCATATTTCTTCAATAACGGAGTGCCAACTTCCAGAATAATGCGGTCGCTATCAGGTAGAGCGCTAATAATCTCCTTTGTTCTTTCAAGACTTGGAACGTCAAGCGCTATCTGCACGTAGGGGGGTCTCCAAAGCCTTGGAACCCGGAATCCCATTATTGGATGTTTAGCTCTGTCCTTGTCGTAGAATATCTTGGCTAAAGGCGGATACTTGGCTAAAGCCCTCGTTAATGCCAGCTTGGTGGCTCCATAATTATAATGGTAAATTCTCCGATAATCCTTAGCCTGAGGATGCACGAAAACACTGCATATTATCACCCAATCATCAATCTTATCCTTAGGGACAATGCCTTCTTCCACAGCGTCTGCCACAGCCTTAGCCACAGCAGCCTGCGCCGGACCAAAAATCTTTCCAACCTGTTCAAGATTTTTCACCGTAACCTTGG
>JAUWZP010000046.1 GCA_030615265.1 Candidatus Bathyarchaeota archaeon | reverse complement strand
TTCCATATCTCTCAAGTAAGGTCTCCTAGATACAGCCAAGGAAATAGCCATGAAAGGAGCGCCTCTCACAGCGTTTGTTGTTCCATCTAAGGGATCAGCGACTAGGTAGAAACTTGAAGGATTCGAGCCTAGTTCTTTGGTCCCCGCTTCTTCACTTATAAGAGTGCATGAAACCCCAGAATCCTGAAGCGTTTGAATTAAAGCGTTCTCAGCGGCAAGGTCAATCTTCTTACTCACGTCGCCACCTGCCCCTATGCCGAATCCAACTTTAGCTTCTACTGAGCCATGTAGAGCAAGAATTTCCTTTTTCATTCTTTGAGAGCAGGCCTCCAAAACGCCAAGCCAACTGGTCAATCTGACTCCTCGCATTTCAGCATGAGTTATGGTGTGATTTAACACTATTCCCTTAGCAAAAGAAAATTAAGTATCAGTCATAACAGAAGAATTGAAAAGCGTTCAGACGAGCGGGGGTACCCGAGCCAGGTCTAAGGGGTGGGGTTCAGGTCCCCATGGCGAAGGCCTTCGTGGGTTCAAATCCCACTCCCCGCACTTTTGTTCTACCAGAAGCACGGTTGATATGCTCTTAGCCTAAATTTAACTCCGATTTTTCTTGCCATTTCCTCTACTTTTAAAATGCTCACTTCAGGAATAGTTACAGCTGTGGCCTCAACGTCGAACTGCCCTTTAGCTTTTTCAATAAATTTTACGACATTTTCATAGGCGTTTTCAAATTTCGGTCTGCACACATCATTGTATGTTTCCTTGTTATGGGCGTTGAGGCTTACGCTTATTCTGTCAACCTTAGCCTCTTTTAGCTCTTCAATTACGTTTCTTCTGTCGTTCACGATGTAGGCTTGTCCGTTTGTGTCAATGCGAACTGTTATTGGAAAATGTTTCTTGACCCACTTGGTAACTTCCAGGACATAATCTAGCTTTTCAAGGGGTTCTCCGAATCCGCAGAAGACAACTTCTTCCCAAGCTCTCCTGTTAATGAAGTTTTGCAGTTCATCGGTTATTTGACTCAGCGTCGGCTCTTCTCTCAGTTTTAGGTTAAATCCGTTTATGCCGCTCTTGTACCGTCTAAAGCAGAAATAACAATCGTTAGAGCATCGATTCGTTATGTTCAAGTATAAATGGTCTCCAAGCCAATAAACAATGCTTGGGTTCTTGCTTGCTAGGGACATGGCTCTGTCCATTAAGTATTTGTTTGTTTACGTATTTCTTTTACCCCCAAAAAATAAGGGCAAAGATTGAAGTTTCATGTTAGCTAAAGTCCAGTTGGCTCTTAATACTCTTCTGCAGACACCAAAGTTTCCGTTTGAGTCTCTTCTCCTTCCGTGGCTTCCGCCTCTATTTCAGGCGTAGGCGGAGGGGTGTCTTGAGTTTCAGTTTCCACAGTTTCTTCCTCTTCTACATATGCAGTTTCTTCTTGAAATTGCACATCAACAGGCTCTTGCGGCTCTTCATATCTTTCCTCAGGCTTTGGCTCAGCTTCCACCGTTTCGTTAGGCTCTGCCTCTTGTTCCCCCTGTCCCTCAACTTCTTGGGCTTCTTCATAAGCTGATGGAACTTCTCCAGTTTCCTCAAAAGGCTCTTCCGGTTCAGCCTCCACGGTTTCGGTGGGCCATGACCCTTCACTTTCTTCTTGTGGTTTTGATTCAGTTTCTATGTATTCTTGAGGCGGTATCTCTTCAACTGCTTCTCGTGTTTCTTCCCGCATTCCAAGCTCTACTTCCATTGGTGGCGCAATCGTTTCCTGTGTTTCTGCTGGTTTCATCTCGTGCGGTTCTGGTTCAATAGGTCTTTCAGCAGTTGGCGGATGATAAGTAGTTTCGGGTTTCAACGCTTCCCCTTGGGGTATCGCTTCTGCCTTCTTTTGTCCATATTTAAGCACGTAGAACTGGAAAGCACAAGCTATAATGATGTTAAACCAGCCCAGTGTAAAAATGAGTGTTGTCATCGTCCAGTAGGGCATAGCCCATCCATAACTGAAATTGAGACCATATCTATACAAATCTCCGTGGACTATGTTGTCTAAACGGGTAAGCGCGAACATTGACAAGAGCGAAGAAAACGCTACCAGTACGAGGACTAGTGAATTTATGCCAGTAACCTTGGACTTCATCGTGATCACTCCTCACTGCAACATAGTAAAAATTCAGAAGACATTAAACTTATGACTTAACAATACGTATTTAAAATAACTAAAACTCAGCTGTCTTACGTCTTATGTAAATAGTCTTGTATTTTTGGCAATCGACTTGAATACATGTCTTACATAGTTCATTCTCTTCGTTGAGTACCGCGGGTTCCAAATGAACCTCAAAGCCCAACGACCGATAAAGCTCAACGGCTTCACTTAAACGAGGCTCATCAGTAGTAAACTGGCACATCCAACCTTCTCTTTTTAACTGTTCCTCTTTAGACTTGTCGCCGCCGCACCTTGAACTCAAGAGGGGTCCAGACTCCGCTATAAACATAAAAAGACCATGGAGCTTTAAAGTTGACTGTGACAGTTCTTTGGCTGCATGTGTCTGTGCGTTTTTGTTTTGATTTGCCCAGAAGAAACCACAAGTGGTGAAGCCCCCGCCGGGATTCGGACCCGGGGTCTTCAGCTTACAAGGCTGACGCCTTAACCGCTAGGCTACGGGGGCTCGATGGGGTAATGCGTTAAATGTTCATTTAGTTAACTTGCAAAATTAAATATTAAGTCATCGATGTCACCTTTCTTTTTGACGATGTGAAACTGTTTACGTGTTCAGCATGAATGCAACAAAGTTTATTATGTATCACGACTTAATATATTAATTAGTGAACCATAGGCGATGTACATGAAGGCTTTACATAAATCCGAGGTTCTTTCGTGTCCCTATGAGAATTGTGGAAAAGGTTTTGTGAAGCCCCTATTGCTAACTGACCCTTCAGAGATTCTAAGGGAAACCTACTATGCCTGCCCTCATTGCCAGTCTAAACTTGACATCACAGTGAAAGATCTTCATGTGATTCGCATTGAAAAATGTGCAAGTGGAGCAAAGGCTCTGGCTTCCATAAGTTGTCCACATGACTTTGGGCATTTGAAAACTCTTCAAGAAAACGCTTCTATCCCAGACGACTGTCTAACTTGTCCAAAAATTTTGCAGTGTTCTATTAGAAAATAACCTCTTGAATTACTTGAGGTTGACTTCTTGTTTCACTGTCTCTATGATTTCGTTGACGCGCATTAGGTTGCTGAAAAACGCTGCCATTCTGAAGCTGCTTGTAAAGGTTCTGAAGATTTCCTTGAATAACGTCTCTGGGCGTAGGTAAAAAGTTCGAAAGTATTCGTAGATGAGGAAGCGAATTATCCGGAGTGGAGCAGCGTGGGGTGAAACCTCTGACACGTAAACCCCCTTTTCCCAATGCTGATTTTCATCAACATAGCCTTTTGCCACCAATTCGTTCCATGTGGCTGTTCCCGGAAAAGTGCCTAATACGTTTAGTTGGGGTACATCGATGTCAAGTTCATGAGAAAACTTTAACGTGTTCTGAATTTCCTCTAGGGTTTCATCTGGGGCTCCAAGAATAAACGACCCCACAATAACCTCTACACCTGCTTTTCTAGCCTTCTGCACAGCGCTTTTGGACTGCGCAGGAGTTATACCCTTCTTATAATAGTCTAAAATTCTCTGGTTACCGCTTTCCACGCCAAAATAGAGAAGTTTGCATCCAGCCTTGACCATCTCTCTCAACATGTCATAGGTGTAGTTGTCAACGCGAGAGTCACACCACCATTCAATATCCATCTTTTCCTCCCTGATTTTCCGACAAAGCTTAACCACTCTCTTTGGATTTAGCGTAAAGTTGTCATCCACAAAAAGAAACTGTTCAAAACCTTCGCTTTGCAGGAAATTCAATTCGTTCATAATGTTTTCAACAGACCTCGGCCTCCAGAGCCGATGAGCAAACGTTGTACATGCACAGAAACTGCATCCGAATGGACACCCACGTGAAGAAACGATGGATGTGAATTTTCTCGTAGCAACTTTTATTCCGAAAATGTCCGAGCTGTATCTTGCATCAATCAAGCTTCGGTTTGGAATGGGAAGGTCATCCAAACTCCGTAAAAGTGGTCTCTCTTGGGTGGACACAGCTTTCCCGTTTTTCCTAAAAGTTATGCCAGTGACTTCTTTTAGGTTTCCTTTCTTCTCTAGGCATTTAGCCAACTCGAGGCTTGTGTGTTCGCCTTCGCCGCGGACGATTATGTCCACATAAGGGTACTTCTCTATGATTCTCTCAGCGTTGAAAGTTGCCTGATAGTTTCCAAAGACAGTGACCATGTTTGGATTCCGCGTTTTTACCTGCTTGGCTATGTTCAATGCCTCTTTAAAAGACGGAAGCAAAACTGAAAAACCAAGTATGTCTGGTTTTTCCCTTTTTACCCATTGAAGAGCCTGCCTAGAGGAAAATCGTTGGGCGGCTTGGTCTAGAACCGAAACTTCAGTTCCATTTTCAGCTAACAGAGTTGCGCAGTATAAGATTCCCAGTGGAGGCCATGCTGCCTCAACTTTGCCTGGAGTTTCTGGCGCTGGACTTGGGCTTATGAAAGAAAACTTCATTGTACTCACTGTAATTCCTATTATCTAACGTAGATAAGATTTTGCCAAGACACAGAAAGCCTGATGCATTGGCAGGTGAGTCAAAGACTTATTAGTAAATTTGATGTTTCTACTGAAAAGAGAGATGGGGCTGTGGGCTAGCTTGGTCTAGGCTAGGAGACTTGGGCTCTCTTGACCCCGGTTCAAATCCGGGCAGCCCCACCATACGTCGCGCGCGGTATAGGCTGCCTAAAGTTTTGCGAAAAAACAACCTGGAAAGTAACCCTGCGTCGTTTAAACTACACTTGAATTTAAGAAAAAAAGAAAAGGGGGGTTTGTAGGAGTTCTATTTTTCTTTTGCCATAGCTAGGACGCCTTTGATCGCGATTAGGACAGCGGCGGGAGCTGCGAATGCTGCGATGTATGATGTAATTGCAACAGCAAAGTAATAAAGAATCTTCAATGCCTCAACGTTGTCTAGTGGACTCCATACTCCAGTGCTTCCAGCAACCATGAGAGCAATTGTTGCTATGAGAAATGGAGTGATCTCTTTAGCTGTAATGCTTCCAGCGATTCCGATAATGACGCCTAAGATTAGCATAATCAAGAGGACGTAGGCATGCATATCTGCAACTGATTGGGTTGCATTAAAGCCCCCTGCATCAAATGCCATGAAGCCGATCGCTAGTCCCGCTAGGATTGCTATGCCAAGGAAGAGGATATATGCCCATCGTGCTATTTCTTCCATTTCCATTTTAGACCCACAAAAGTCTAGTATTCATTCTTAAGACGTTATAAATCTTACGCATGAAATTAAAACGCAAAACCGCGTTTTGGGCTGTTTTTTGGCAAAAATGTCCTATTGCAACGTTTTTCGAAATCCGTTTTGCACGCACATCGCGCGCACGCAAAAATTGCTGGGAAAATTTTTTAAGTTGTTTTCGTCAAACTAGTATTCTTAGTAGAGGAAAAATGAGATGAGAGCGGATTATGGATTATACTTTCTGGGCATAATATGTTTCATAATTGCAGGTTTAGTCTCTCTAGGAACAGTTCCTCAATACTTGCCAGAACCAACAACATTCGGGGCCACAGCTATGACTGTGATTTTTACCGCGTTAGGTTTAATATTTGCTATATTAGGCTATGCTTTGAGACCGAAGCCAATAATATCCATTCTAGAACCCTCTAAACCATCCCTACCGCCTTCTCCCCCACCTGCCCTGCCATCCTCAGAAGAAACCACGGCACCTCCACTTTCAGAACCAACTCCTCCCCTGCCACCTCAAGAGGAAACTGTAAAACCCGAACCGGAGAAGCCCAAAGCAAAGGCAAGACGAAAAAGGCGAAAAAAGTCTTAATCTGTCATCTTCTTTTTCGGTTCTGTTTTTCTAAGGCGTCTCTGAGACAAAAGCATTCTTGAGATTGTAGCTCCCATTGTTCGCAGCAGTCTAAGGTCGAGAGGATACCGTTTTTTCCTTGCTGGAATTGGTTAAAGCAGAAAATAACGTTTGGATACTCATACATGCTGTGGTAATGACAATTCCCACAGAATCTTTCCAACTCTAATTTCTTCACTATAAACGTTCCTCTCCTTGCTAAGGATTCCCTTTTCTCTGGAAGTCTTCTCCTAGCCTTTCCAAGACTGCGGCAACCGTTAGAGGGAAGATAATCATGGCGTCTCCTATCACCATGACTCTTCCAGCTTCCTTCTTCAGTTTCCCCCAGCTAATTGTTTCTTCCGGGGTTGAACCTGATAGTCCTCCGTATTCAGGTCGGTCGGTTGTTATAATCAAGGCGTAGTCTAAGCCTTTATCTGCCATCAATGCGGCGTGCTGAACTGCATTGCGGGGAACACCGCCTCCTATAACTATCATGCCGAGACGTTCAGATTTTTGGGCTACAGCCACCATTTCAGCGGCTTCTTTGAAGGAGTCAACTAAGAGAGCTTTCTCTTTTTTGCCACGTTCTGCATGAACAATGTGTACGTAGGCGAATTCTGAGTCTCGCATGGCAGGGAGAAAAATTGGAACATTAGCCTCACAGGCTGCTCTTACAATGGATTTCGGGTCTTTAAGTCGGCTTCCTATAAGTCGCATAAGCTCGTTGGTTGAGAGAATGCGTCCCTGTTTTTCTTTGGCGATTTCATCAAACATTTCGATTAGAACTTTGTCGGCTTTCACGAAATCTTCTTCTGGAACAAAAATGTCGTAGATGCGGTTTATGTGGTATTTGTAGAGGAAAAAATCGTCGACAAACCAGTGTCCCTTGTAGTGATGGCCTCCTTGAGCTTCTATTAAATCGTGAATCATATTTGCTCCTGTACTTACGAGAGCGTCAATCAACCTCTTTCTGATAAGGTCAGCGATTATACTGCGTAAACCAGCTGGGACAACAGCTCCAGCAAGAGCCAGAAAGACTGTGCATTTTTCGTCGCGAACCATATTTTCAAAAATGTTGCATGCAGTTGCCAGTCTGCCTGCTCCAAACGAGCCTGCGTTGTCAAATTGCTGAATAAGCTGGTTTACGGTCATGTTTGGCTTAAGTTCCATGTGTCTAACTGGCGCATTAAGTAGATCTCGGCGGTTCATGTTGAGTGCTCCTAGATTTTGAAATAAGGTGGTTGTTATGAAGGAAAAACTTTTCCTAATAGCGCGTATGCAAATTTATGGAACCCTCTAAAATAAACGATGGACATGACTAGAAAAAGTGAGTCGGCAGCAAGGCGTCAATAGAAGAGTCGAAGGGACTTGTTACATTTTCTGAGGATATGAGACAATAGGTGAACGGTTTCGGTGGATGTGAAAGTTGCTGTCTTGAAATTTGATGTTATTCAGTTTTGCTTTTGGCTTCTGTTTCGGTTTCAGCTTTCTCTTCGGTTTTTCCTACAACTTCGGCTTCAGCGAATCTTCGGCTTATCCTCGTTATTCGGATTTTGATGTGTTCACCTTGTTTAGCGTTAGGAACAAAACATACAAGTCCTTTGATGCGTGCTATGCCTTCCCCTCTGCGGCTAGTTTCTTCTATTTCCACATCGTATTCTTTGCCTATCTCCACTGGTTTCGGCTGCAATCGCGAATCGAATCTTCTTCCCCTTCTTTCATATTCCATTATTTCACCTCTCTTTCACATTATTCAAAATCTTCGTCTAATCAGCTTAAACATGGCTATTCGTTTACGGTGAGCTTTCCGTATCTTCCAACGTTTAGCTGCATTTCTCCTCGGAATGTTGTAATATATCCATTTTCGACTTTGACCTTGTCTTCTACGTTGACCTGCTCGATTTGGTCGTTCCAAAGTGTGAGTTTTATTTGGCCTGTGTCATCGCTGACCATAGCTGTGGCTACTCGGTGAACTACGTCTTTATATCTTGACATGACCTCTCGTGTAGGTGTCTTTTCAACGACTTTGGCTTCAACTTCCACTTTTCGCATTCCATTCCTCAGTTCTTTTATCTTCAAAATTTGCCTCCTATACAGTTATTCTCTCCGCGACAGCGAATTTCCTGTCAACCACTGCGATTTCCACTTGAAAAACACTTGATTGATACATGGTTCGACTGAATCTTCCTTGTCTTCGGTTTGTAGTTTTGGTTTTTCCTGAAAGCCTTCTCGGCATGTAGTTCCTTCGTCCTTATCGCGGAGCAAGCCGAACTCAAAAACAGAACAAGACTCGTCGGCAAAAAAGCCTTCTGCTGTGCTCTGTCTGTAAGCTGGCTGTTGAAGGAAAGGGAACATGAACGCATATAAATTTTGTTATGTAGTAATCACACTCCATTTTCTTTCAATCGAGAAACGCATATATCTAAAACTTGTTATTGACTTGAATATGGTGGGGTCGTAGTCTAGCCTGGGATGACGACGGGCTCCAGAATACGAAAACGGTTTGCGGACCCACGCGCTTGGGAATGAAGAGCTTTTGGAGCGCGATAGAGACACCCGTAGAAATGGCGTAGACGCCGTTTCGGGTAAAGGTCGTCGGTTCAAATCCGGCCGACCCCACCATCTGAAACCAGTTCTTAAGCAGAAACTACGCCTGTTTTGAGCCAGGGACAAATATAGATTAAGCTTTTTCTTTGCTGGAGGTTCCGTTTTGTGGGAAGATTTTTAAGTTTAACATTCCACATGTCATATTGAGGTTCAATGTATGAGTGGAAGTTGGGTTCAAGACTGCAAAAAAATCTTAGATCAGATAAAGAAGCTTGAAGATGCCAAAGGAGACCGTTTAGACATGGTGCGAAAAATCAGGTTTATCCTTTACGCCCTTCAACGCAGCGTTTCAGGTTGGGCGGAATGGATTAGTAATCCAGACGTTATGGCAAGTTTCTCTCTTGAAGAGCTAAAAGAAATAAGCACGAATATTGCCAAACTAACGCAGCCCTTCATAGAATATGACTGTGAAATAACTTCGCACGCTCAAAAGGACTTAACAATAAGACCGCCTGAAACACGAAGAGAACCAACGAAAAAACCAAAGGACAAAACAGACATATTCTACGTAAAGTAACAAAACATCTCCTTTAACAAAAGTTACACAAACGATGTTTGCATGTGCTGCTAATTGAGAATTCTAAGCCGATCTTTGTGTTTACTCGATCTCAAAATTGCATAAGCTAGCCTACCATTTGAAAGAGGTGTCTGTTGAATCTCGGGGTTCAAGGTCAAAGGGTGGATATGATAAACATTTAAATTGCAACTTTGAGAAAAAGACTAACGCGTTTGCGAGTGAAAAACAGTGAAGTGTCAATACTGCGACACCAAAGAGACTCTTCCCTTCAAGTGTCCCTACTGCAACGGATATTACTGTGCAGAACATCGGTTGCCTGAAAACCATGAATGCCCGGAAATTTGGAGAGCGAGAGCTCCTAGAGAAGCGGCTCCGCGCGTGACCGTGGAAAGCAAAACGCCCTACGAATATAAATTTACGTTTGGGCCTCGTCCAACAACCAGAGCTTTTTGGTTTAGCCCTACAGAGATAAAACATCTAACCTTAAGCGCATTATTGGTTACCGGAGTTGGGCTCTCTATGTTCTTTGATCTCTTTGACCCCTCTAGTCTGCTGGGGCCTCCAGAAATTCTCATTGGTTCTTCCCTAGTGTTTGTTTCTGTTTTTCTACTTCATGAAATCGCTCATAAACTCACGGCTCAACATTACGGTCTCTGGGCAGAGTTTCGATTAACAACATTTGGAGCCTTAATCACTCTCATATCAATCTTCTCACCGTTCTTTAAAATAATCTCTCCAGGAGCAGTAATGATAGCTGGATACGCAAATAAAGAAACAGTTGGAAAAACCGCCGTAGCGGGACCGGTAACTAATCTCTCTCTTTCCGTCATTTTGTTTGCGCTATCTCCGCTTTTACCCGGACCATTTATTAAAGTCGCTCTTTTAGGTGCAGCTTTCAATGCGTGGATAGCCGTTTTCAATCTTATACCCTTAGGCATTTTGGATGGTTGGAAAGTTTTCAGTTGGGACAAGATTGTTTGGGCTATAGTCTTCATTACATCAGTTGCATTAACACTCTTAACTTTGCCAAACCTTAGAATATAATTAGTACCAGAGTTTTACATGAGTTCTATGCTTACGAAAACTTCTTCTGGCACCCGTATCCGCATGATTCGGCGCATAATCCGTTCTTCCGCGTCGATGTCAATCAGCCGCTTATGAATCCGCATTTCCCATCTGTCCCATGTTTGTGTTCCCTCGCCGCATGGCGTCTTAAGAACAGGCACCCGCAAACGTTTAGTAGGCAAGGGAACGGGACCAGTCATTTTGACTCCCGTCTTTTCGGCTATGGCCCTTAACTCGCCGCAAACTTCTTCCAGCTTCTTGTAGTCGGTGCTGGTCAATCGGATTCGAGCTTTTCTTGCCATCAGTCATTTCTCCAATGTTGCTTTTGCTATCTATTTCGGGGTTGCACCTAACTAGACAACTCTGCACAGATAAAAACTTATCGAATTAGCTTGCGGCAAGATTAACAATCTAGACCTAACTCAGCCCTTGGAGAAGGCATCGGAATTTAATAAACCACCACTTGTTTCGAAGAGACCGGATTGTTAAGTCAGATGAGGAAACAAGAAACTTGTCTTGTAACGCTTAATAGTGTTGCATCCTAACTATTCGAAGAACGTTTAACATGCTTGCTGGAGAAAGAGCAAGTGACCGGTCAAAGGTTAAAGGTCAAGGCTTTGCTGATTGATCTAGATGGAACCCTTGTTGACATCACTGAAGCACTGGTTGAAGCCGCAAAACAGGCTTTGACCACTATAGGCTTTCACCAGGTTAATCCGCAAATCGGTGTAGAAATCGCCCGCCAACTTCAGTCAAATCTTCCATTTGACAACCTGCTCCATGAAAGCGGAATAGTTGGAGCCGAGAAACAAGAGTTTTTTACAGCCTATCTTGATGCTTTCCACGACCTCACGCTTAAAAAAGCCAAGTCTATACCAAACGTACAAGCAACATTGCATACGCTTTCTAAACACCTGCCTCTGGCTCTCGTAACGCGCCGAGATGTTTCGCAGAAACAGTTAATAAAGGAACTCCAAAGCCTACGGTTTATCTCATACTTTAAGGCGATACTTACGTCACAGGATGTAACGCAGCCTCAGCCTTCGCCAGAGATTCTGTTAAAAGCAGCCCAAGAATTAAGGATTCCAATTGAAGAATGCGCTGTTGTCACCGACTCGATTGTAGATATTCAAGCAGGCAAAGCGGCTGGCGTCCAAACTATCGCTGTGCTAACCGGGTTGTTCAGCCGAAAAGAACTTGAAAAGTGGAAACCCAACTTCGTTATTGAAAACATCAACTATCTTCCAAATTTGCTAGACGGCTTCTCTGAGAAAGATTCGAGATAGCGGAAATCCTAATTTCGATGATTAATAGCGATGCCGTTGGCAATTGCCTTTTTATTGTTTTAATGTTCAAGCACGTAAGATTTATGACTTACGCATTATCTGGGATATTCCTTTCTGGGGAGCTTTTGTCGGAAGAGCCAGTTGAAGCTTTCTTTTGACCAATACAAAATCCTTTGTACATATCCAAACTTCTCAAGGCTTCTCACAGAAGAATTAGAAACTGCTTTGCGTTCGAAAAATACTTTGCCGATCTTTCCAAGCCGCATAGAAAGGTCACTGTCTTCAACATGTGCAAGTCTCTCATTGAACCCTCCGATCTTCCGAAACATGTCAGCTTTTATGATGAAAGCCATTCCTCCACCGCCGATCCCAGCAATCCTAATTCTCCTGAAAAACAGCGTATCTAACAATTCAAGCCCACAATAGGTTAAGGTTTGCTTAAAACCTTGCTCAAAGGGTAAGCTTTTGCCATAAACAGCCACTACATTATCTTCTTGTAGATGTGGAAGTGTAAGTCTTACCCAGTCTGGCGATAGAACGGTATCAGCACATATAAACAAGAGAACATCTCCACTAGCGTGAGCTGCTCCCATGTTTCTTCCTTCGGGGATGTTACAGTCAGCTTTGAAGAATTTGCTGGTATATTTCAAGCAGACATCAGCTGTTTTGTCTTCAGAGTAAGCGTCCACCACAACAATCTCATCACACTGCTCTTTAACAGACTGAAGACAAGCTCCCACAAATCTCTCTTCATTCTTAGTGGTAACTACACAAGAGACTTTCATCAACTCTTGCATAATGTCCCCCTAAAGATAATGTGTTAGTGGCTTTTAAAAAGCATTCAGGACGCCACTCGCCTGTGAAATGAGTGCGAAGCCTTCGACATGGGAAATCAAAAGCACTAGCTTCTTAGTGCCCGCGCGCGCATTATATTTTTATTGTAAACGGAATTAATATTACGGGTTCTAAACGAGTTTGAAGGTGAACATGCGGTGAATACTGAAGAGATTATGGAGTTATCCCTGCAACTTGCAGGATTAGCAGAAGTTCCAGAAGACAGCACCATATACATAGGTGGCGACAAAATTAGAAAGGTCTTGTTCGGCACAGATGCAGGTGCTCCAGAGCTTTTGCTTGCGAAACAGTTAGGTTGTGATGCTGTAATTGCTCATCATCCACAAGGCGGAATGGCTGTCGTAAACTTCCATCAAGTTTTCAAAAGGCACATTCAGCAGATGGTTGCGGCTGGGATTCCACTGGAAGAAGCAGAAAGAGCTGTGAGAAAGAAGCTTGAACAATTAGAGGTGCAAATGCATATACGAAATTACGGTCACGTAGTCGATTTTGCAGAGCTTTTGAAAATGCCTTACATGAACATTCATACGCCTTTAGATGAGGTTGGAAGAAGGAGAATGAGCGAACAGATTCACAGCAGAATCAGAGAAGATTCCACAGTGCAAGACGTGGTTTCTGCTCTAAAACAGCTTGCTGAATTCAGAAACGCAGTTACCGAAATCAAGATTCGACTGGGAAAAGCTGAAAACCCCGCTGGAAAGGTTGTGGTGTCGCATGGGGCTGGAACGAATGGCGGTTACGAAATTGCCAGAACATACTTCAAGCATGGCATCGGAACAGTTGTATACATTCACATAAGTCCTGGAGACTTGGAGAAACTGAAAGCTGAAAACCGAGGAAACCTGATAGTCACTGGGCACATTGCAAGCGATTCTGTGGGCATAAATCCTTTCATTCATGAACTTGAAAAAAGAAATATCTCCGTAACAAAGATGGGAGTTGTTTCGGGCTAAAACAAGGATTCTGCAGTGAAACGGGTTCACTATTACACTGAACAGAGGAAACATTACGACATTTGCGTGCAAGATGTAACCAACGTCAAGCTGTTCAAAAAGAGAGAGCAGTTTCCATGTTTGAAAGACGACCGAAACGCTAATTAACAAGTCAAGATATGAATACAATTCCGCCAACTTCTCCCGAAGTTTTCTGCGTACGTTATACGATTATGAGGGGAGAAAACAGAAATGCATGAAAAATTGGTCCTAAAAGGAACAACAACAATAGGCATAGTGTGCAGAGACGGAGTGATCCTAGCCTCCGACACCCGCGTCACAATGGGATACTTCGTAGCTCATAAAAAAGGAAAAAAGATCTATCAAATCGACGACCACATGGCCATGACGATCTCAGGAGTAGTAGCAGATGCCCAACGAACAGTAGACATTCTAAGAGCAAACGCCCACCTCTACAAACTAGAAATCGGGCGCCCAATGCCCATAAGCTCCGGAGCTCGACTTATTGCCAACTTACTCTTTTCATCACGCCTAGCGCCCCTGATAACCCAAGCTCTCATTGGAGGAGTAGACACCAGTGGACCCCACGTGTTTTCCATCGATCCCTTCGGCAGCCTAACCGAAGAAAAATGCGTTGCCACAGGATCTGGCTCTCCAATTGCTTACGGAGTACTTGAAGACAAATACAAGAAAGATTCAACAATTCAAGATATGATGTCTATTGTGGTTCGTGCTGTTGACTCAGCAATGAAGAGAGACATAGCCAGCGGGGACAGCTTTGACATTGTAATAATCAACGAGAAAGGCCTCCGCAAACTCGATGAGAAAGAGAAAAAGGGAATCCTTGCAAATTCGTGAGGAGCGAAAAACACGCGTGACAACCTATGCTAAAGGCAAGGTGACTGTGAGCCAGACTATACTAGAATACGTTCCAAAAGAGGCAGAGGTAACCCGCATCGAATTTGAAGGTCCAACTCTAGCTGTCTACACAAAAAAGCCTGAGATTCTGATAGAACAAAGCTCCATCATAGCAGAGATAGTCAGCCTTATAAGAAAGAGAATTGTAGTGCGCTCAGATCCATCTGTAAGAGTGTCAGAGAAAGAAGCCGAGAATCTAATAAACAAAATAGTTTCACCCGAAGCCGAGATCACTGGCATAAGCTTTGACCCCAGCCTCGGCGAAGTCATCATAGAAGCAAAAAAACCAGGCATGGTAATCGGCAAAAACGGAACGATTCTACATGGAATCATAAAACAGAGCAGATGGCGACCCCGCGTTTTAAGAAGCCCCCCAATACCCTCAAAAATAATAGCCTACATGCGACATTTTCTCCATTCAGAAAGCAAGGAACGCAGCAGAATACTGCGCAATGTGGGCGAAAGAATCTTTCGACCTATGTTTTACGGAGTTGGAGACATCCGAATAACCGCACTCGGTGGCTTCTTAGAAGTAGGTAGGTCCGCTATCCTCCTTCAGACCAGAGAGAGCAATGTCCTTATAGACTGCGGTTTCAATCCGGGTAAAACAAATCCGATTAACGCTTTTCCCAGATTAGATGTGCCCCAATTCAACCTCGGCGTGTTAGATGCAGTTATCATAAGTCACGCTCACTTAGACCACTGTGCTATCGTTCCTTTCCTCTTGAAATATGGATATGATGGGCCAATCTACTGCTCAGCACCCACATCTGCCCTTATGACGCTGCTTCAAACGGATTATCTCGACGTTTTAGGCAAACAAGGAAGAGTGGCGCCTTACGACAAGAAGGACGTTAGAGACACCGTGTTACACACGATTCCATTAAGGTATGGAGTTGTTACTGACATCGCTCCAGACGTTCGTTTAACCCTGCACAACGCAGGGCATATCCTAGGCTCCTCTGTGGTGCACTTACACATCGGAGAAGGCCTGCACAACATAGTCTACACAGGCGACTATAAATATGCAAAAACTATGCTTTTAGAACCCGCATCGACCCAGTTTCCTCGAGTTGAAACAATAATCACCGAGAGTACATATGGGGCTCCACGCGACGTGATGCCCTCAAGAATCGAAGCGGAAGAAAATCTTGCATTTATCATAAATCAAACCTTTGAAAAGAGAGGCAAAGTTTTAATTCCAGTTCCAGCTGTTGGGCGCGCTCAAGAGATCATGCTTGTACTCGACGGATACATGAAACGGGGACTAATTACCGAGGCACCGGTTTTTATTGAAGGCATGATTTCCGAGGCCACGGCGATTCACACAGCTTACCCTGAGCATTTGGCAAGGGAAGTTCGAAACAGCATTCTTCATGAAGGAATCAATCCTTTCCAGTCGGATTATTTCACCATTGTAGAGCATCCAAGCGCTAGGCAGGAAATAATCGAAGGAGAACCCTGCATCATAATGGCTACTTCTGGCATGCTGGAAGGCGGACCAGTGATTGAATACTTTAAAAGCTTAGCTCAAGAAGACCGCAACACCATAATTTTTGTCAGCTACCAAATTGAAGGAACCCTTGGACGAAGATTGCAAAAGGGCATAACAGAAACACCGATTTTCAGCAGTGAAGGTAAGATGGAAATCTTGAAAGTAAACTTGAGAGT
Source organism: Candidatus Bathyarchaeota archaeon (assembly GCA_030615265.1). Lineage (GTDB taxonomy): Archaea > Thermoproteota > Bathyarchaeia > Bathyarchaeales > Bathyarchaeaceae. Next base: position 484 of record JAUWZP010000046.1, on the reverse strand, counting down.
GGAATCTATTGAAGGATTCTCTGGGCATTCGGATAGACGACAACTTTTCAACTATATTCGTCGTATTGCTCCAAAGCTGGAAAGAATCATTGTTTGCCACGGTGAAAGAGCCAAATGCCTAAACATGCTTAACATTTTCCAAAGAACGTACAAAACAGAAGTGCTTGCCCCAAGTGTTCTGGAGACAATCAAGCTGCGGTAGGCAAAGTCTCTTCTTTAGAAGACTTCTCCCGCCGCCAAATCTTAATTGAAGGCGGAGTAATAACCACTCTTTCCTCTCCTAAACGGGCGATGTCAGCGCCAATTGACTGGGTAAATTCGTGAAGTTCGTTTATAGCTTGTTTAACATCTTCAATGCTTTTCGTGGCCAGAGGGCTCACTTTCAAAATGAGAATGTTGCCCGCATTGATTTCCCGTTTAACCAGTTCTACATCTTCAAGATTGCGCAGCGGCATAGCCTTCAAGTATACTTCACTTGATCTAG